>JAJPEP010000048.1 GCA_021166845.1 Thiobacillus sp. | reverse complement strand
CGCGGTGACGTCGATGCCGACGCCGGCGGCTTCCCACTGCTTCATCTGGCCCACCATCACGCGGAAGGCGTTGGTGTTGAGGCCGCCGCACAAGCCCTTGTCGGAGCTGATGACGATGAGGCCAACGCGCTTGACGTTGTCGCGCGCGATCACGAACGGATGCTTGTATTCCGTGTGGGCGTACGCCAGGTGCGTTGCCACGCGGGCAATTTTCTCGGCGTACGGGCGCGCGGCCTTCATCCGCTCCTGCGCCTTGCGCATCTTGGACGCCGCCACCATTTCCATGGCCTTGGTGATCTTGCACGTGTTTTCCACGCTCTTGATCTTGGTCCGTATCTCTTTTCCGGCTGCCATACTTGCTCCTTAAAACCAGCCTCCTTAAACCAGCGGCTGCAAATCAGCGCGGTCTATCAATAGACGCCGGTTTTCTTGAACTCTTCCGCCGCGGCGGTGAGCGCCGTCTCGGTGGCCTCATCCAGATTGCCGCTGGTTTCGATGGTGTCCATGATGCCGGCGTATTTGGACTTCATGAAGGCCATCAGCGCGGATTCGAAGGCCAGGATCTTGCCGACCTCGACATCGTCCATGTAGCCCTTGTTGACCGCGAACAGGGTCAACGCCATCTGCGAAACCGACATCGGCGAGTACTGCGCCTGCTTCATCAGTTCGGTGACGCGACGGCCACGCTCCAGCTGCTTGCGGGTGGCTTCATCGAGGTCGGAAGCGAACTGGGCGAAGGCCGCGAGTTCGCGGTACTGCGCCAGCGCCAGGCGGATACCGCCGCCGAGCTTCTTGATCACTTTGGTCTGGGCGGCGCCGCCGACGCGGGACACCGACAGACCGGCGTTGATCGCGGGGCGGATGCCGGCGTTGAAGAGGTCGGTTTCAAGGAAGATCTGGCCGTCGGTGATCGAGATCACGTTGGTCGGAACGAAAGCGGAGACGTCGCCGGCCTGCGTTTCGATGATCGGCAGCGCGGTCAACGATCCGGTCTTGCCCTTGACGGCGCCGTTGGTGATCTTTTCGACGTAGTCGGCGTTGACGCGCGCGGCGCGCTCGAGCAGGCGCGAGTGCAGGTAGAAGACGTCGCCCGGATAGGCTTCGCGGCCCGGCGGGCGGCGCAGCAGCAGCGACACTTGGCGGTAGGCCCAGGCCTGCTTGGTCAGGTCGTCGTACACGATCAAGGCGTCCTCGCCGATGTCGCGGAAGTATTCGCCCATGGTGCAGCCGGCATACGGTGCGATGTACTGCATGGCGGCGGCGTCGGACGCGGTCGCGGCGACGACGATGGTGTGATCCATCGCGCCGTGCTCTTCGAGCTTGCGCACCACGTTGGCCACCGAAGAGGCCTTCTGGCCGATGGCGACGTAGATGCACGTCACGCCGGCGCCCTTCTGGTTGATGATGGCGTCGATCGCGACGGCGGTCTTGCCGGTCTGGCGGTCGCCGATGATGAGCTCGCGCTGGCCGCGGCCGACCGGCACCATGGCGTCGATCGACTTGAGACCGGTCTGCACCGGCTGGTCGACCGATTTGCGTTCGATCACGCCGGGGGCGATGCGCTCGATCGGCATGGTTTTGTCGGCGGCGATGGGGCCCTTGCCGTCGATCGGCTGGCCCAGCGAGTTCACCACGCGGCCGAGCAGGCTGCGACCCACCGGCACTTCGAGAATGCGCCCGGTGCACTTGGCGACATCGCCTTCGGTGATGTGCTCGTAGTCGCCCAGGATCACCGCGCCGACCGAGTCGCGCTCGAGGTTGAGCGCCACGCCGAAGGTGTTGTCCGGCATTTCGATCATCTCGCCCGACATCACGTCGGACAACCCATGAATGCGGACGATGCCGTCGGTGACCGAGACGATCGTGCCCTGGGTGCGCAGTTCGCTCGATGCGCCGAAGTTTTCGATCTTGGCTTTAATCAGTTCGCTGATTTCGCTTGGATTCAATTGCATTTATATTCTCCGAACCGCGAGGTTCCGATAAGGATGAGTTGGATGAGCCTGGCCGCGCCTCAGGCCTGCAGGGCGAAGGACATGCGCTGCAGCCGCCCTTTGACCGAGCCGTCGATCACCTGGTCGCCGATGGCAATGACCGCGCCGCCAATCAGCTCGGGATCGACCGCCACCCGCACGTTCACCGCGCGGTTGAACCTGGCCTTGAGTCCCGCCACCAGCTCGTCGAGCTGGGCTTGCGACAGTTCCTGTGCGCTGGTGATGGTGGCCTCGAGCGTGCCTTCGGCATCGGCCTTCAGCGTTTCGAACTGCGCGCCGATTTCCGGCAGCAGGGCGAGACGGTCGTTTTCGGCCAGCACCTTGACGAAGTTGCTGCCGCGTTCGCCGAGATCGCCGCCGGCCACCTCGACAACCAGGCCGGCCACGCGATCGGCCGCCACCGCAGGATCGGCGATCAGGCGCGCCACCTGGGCATCCGATACGATGAGCGCCAGCGATTGCAGGCGTGACGACCAGCCCGCCAGATCGTTTTCGCCCAGTGCCATGCGGAATACCGCTTCGGCGTAGGGACGTGCCAGGGTAGACAGTTCGCTCATGGTTTACAGCTCGGCTTTCAGCTGGCCCAGCAGCTCAGCGTGGGTTTGTGCGTTGACTTCGCGGCGCAGGATTTTTTCCGCGCCGGCCACGGCCAGTGCCGCCACCTGATCGCGCAGGCTTTCGCGTGCGCGGTTGGTCTCCTGTGCGATATTGGCCTGGGCGGCGGCAAGCTGACGTTCGCCCTCTTCCTTGGCGGCCGTTTTCGCTTCCTCGATGATCTGGGCCGCGCGCTTGTCGGCCTGGGCAATCACTTCGCCAGCCTGCGCCTTGGCTTCGCGCAGTTTGTCAGCGGCCTTTCTGGCGGCCAGTTCCAGTTCGTGCTTGCCGCGGTCGCCCGCGGCGAGACCGTCGGCGATCTGCTTCTTGCGCGTTTCGAGCGCGTTCATGATCGGCGGCCACACGAACTTCATGCAGAACCACACGAAGAAGATGAACGTGACGGACTGGCCGATCAAAGTTGCGTTGAAATTCATATCCGCACCTTATTCATGACGGGGTTAGACAAGATCCGTATCAACCCGCGAATTAACCGGCAACGGCAAACAGAACGTACATGGCCAGGCCGACGGCGATCATCGGCACTGCGTCGACCAGACCCATGACGATGAAGAACTGGGTGCGCAGCATCGGGATCAGTTCGGGCTGACGGGCAGCGCCTTCGAGGAAGCGTCCGCCGAGGATGCCGATGCCGACGGCGGCACCCAGTGCGCCCAGGCCCATCATCAGGGCACCAGCGATGTACAGCACGGCTTGAGTCATTTCCATTTGTTGCTCCTAAAGGTAAAAAATTGAAGTTGAAAAGGGGTTGGATACAATCGAAATCAATGATGCTCTGCGTGAGCCATGTCCAGGTAAACGATGGTCAGGGTCATGAAGATGAAGGCCTGCAGGGTGATGATGAGGATGTGGAACACCGCCCACGCCCACTGCAGCGCACCGCCGAACAGCGCCAGAATCCAGCTGCCGCCGAACATCAGCGCAATCAGGATGAAGATCATTTCGCCGGCGTACATGTTGCCGAACAGACGCAGGGCAAGCGAGATCGGTTTGGCGATCAGGCCCACGCCTTCGAGCAGCAGGTTGACCGGGAACAGGAATTTGGGGAACGGCTGGAACGCCAGTTCGGAGAAGAAGCCGCCCGCGCCCTTCATCTTGACGCTGTAGTACAGCACCAGGACGAAGATCGACAGCGACATGCCGAAGGTCACGTTGGGGTCGGTCGACGGCACCACTTTCAGGTACGGCACCCCCGCCATCGATGCGACATAGGGCAGCCAGTCCACCGGAATGAGGTCCATCATGTTCATCAGGAACACCCACATGAACACGGTCAGCGCCAGCGGCGCAACCAGCGCATTCCGGTGCGAGAAGGAACCCCGCACGGTGCTGTCGATGAATTCGATGACCCACTCGACAAAGTTCTGCAAGCCGGCAGGCACCCCGACGGTAGCCCTTTTGGCCGCCATCCGGAAGAAAAACAGGAACAGGACGCCGAGGCCGATCGAGAACAGCATGCTGTCGACGTTGATCGCCCAGAAGCCCATGGCCTTGGCCTCTTCGGCGCCGTGGGCAAAGCCCCAGGTGCCGTCGGCATGCTGGCCATAGGTCAGGTTTTGCAAATGGTGCTTGATGTACTCGCCAGAGGAATGGTATTCCGAAGCCATGGTGATCAAATTCAATAAGTAAGTTTTGAATGGGCGCGCATTGCGCGCCCATTCAAAACCAACCTTGGCAAAACCCGTTGAACGAGCAGTTGTTTTATCGAGCAGTTGTTTTATTTAGCGGCCTGTCGCTGCGGCCAGCCAACCAAGCTGGGCCGACAGGAGCCCCAGCAACAATGGCAAGGGCGCCAGATTCAAGACCCCGAGGCCAAAAATCAACAACCCCGCCAGCAGCAGCAAGCGCTCAACCCCGGCACGGACAAACACCTTGAACAAGCGGTGCTGATCCCATTCAGGGTGCCGCATCGACTTCCGCTCGTGCCAGACCAGCACTGCGCTGACCGCTAACGCGACCAGCGCGCCATACAAGGCGGCAAGCCCCGCCCCGACTCCGGCAACCCCCCCGCTTATCAGCGCGGCGGTCAATGCGAGCCCGGCTTGCGCCAGCGCGACGCGCTGAATGCCGGTATGGTTGCCGGTAAACATTAGCCAGTCATGATACTAGAATTAGCAAGGCCTATGCAATCATCAAGCAGCTTGATGATGAATTTCAGCATGTACTGATGTTCTATAGCCGACAATTGCCCATCCGCCAAGCTGCGTCCCACGCCTACAGCTGGATGCCCAGACGCTGCAGCAAGCCCTGCAACGCTTCCGTGCTGGCGAAATTCAGCGTCAGCCTGCCGCCGCCCTTGCTGTTGGCCTGCACGCGGGCGGTCATCCCCAGTGCGTCCGACAGCGCCTCTTCCAAACGGATCACGTCGCGCGAAACGGCTTGTTTGACGGGTGCGGCAACCGCGTCTTTCAGCCGCGCCACCCGGTGCTCGACCTCGCGCACCGACAGGCCGCGGGTTTCAATTTCATGCGCCAGCTCGCGTTGCGCGGTCGCGTGCAGGGGCAGCAACGCGCGCGCGTGGCCCATTTCGATGAGGCCTGCGGTGAGCATGTCCTGCACCGGGTGCGACAGATTGAGCAGGCGCAGCAGGTTGGACACCGCCGCGCGCGATTTGCCGAGCGCCTGCGCCACCGCGTCGTGCGTCATGCCGAATTCATGGATCAGGCGCTGCATACCGTGCGCCTCGTCGATGGCGTTGAGGTCTTCGCGCTGGATGTTTTCGATCAGCGTCATCGCCGCCACCGCATCGTCGGCCACTTCGCGCACCAGCACCGGCACCTCGTCGAGCCCCGCCATCTGCGCGGCGCGCCAGCGGCGTTCACCAGCGATAATTTCATGGCCGCCCGCGACTTCTCGCACCAGAATCGGCTGCATCAACCCCTGCGCGCGAATGGAGTCGGCCAATTCCTGCAGCGACTCGCTATCCATCTGGGTGCGCGGCTGGTATTTGCCGGGCGCCAGTTGCGCCACATTCATCATGCGCAAGTCGCCCTGCGGCGGCGCCGCGTTGTCTTCGCCGCCCAGCAGCGCATCGAGGCCGCGCCCGAGTCCCTTGAGTTTGGCCATTATGCTGTCTCCCCTGTCGCGATGCCGGCACGCCTGAGCGTTTCCCCGGCCAGTTCCATATATGCCTTTGCGCCCTTGCACTGACGGTCGTAGGCCAGCACCGGCTGGCCATGGCTGGGCGCCTCGGCCAGCCGTACGTTGCGCGGGATGACGGTGTCGTACACCCTGTCGCCAAAATGCTGCTTGATCTGGTCCGACACCTGTTGCGCCAGCATGCTGCGCGGGTCGAACATCACCCGTAGCAGGCCCTCGATGCGGATGCCGGGATTGAGCCGCTGCTTGACCTTCTTGATGGTGGCAACCAGATCGGTGAGGCCCTCCAGCGCGTAGTACTCGCACTGCATCGGGATCAGCACCGCCTCCGCCGAGGCAAAGGCGTTGACGGTCAACAGGTTCAGTGTCGGCGGGCAATCCATCAGGATGAAGTCGTAGTCGTCGGCCACCTGCGCCAGCGCCGCCTTCAGCCGCAGGTCGCGCTGCTCCAGGTTCACCAGATCGATTTCCGCGCCCGCGAGTTCGCGGTTGGCCGGGATGACGTCGAAATGGCCCGGACCGGAACGCATCCGCGCGTCGCGCACGCTCACCTGGTTGAGCAGGATCTGGTACACCGTCGGCAGCGCGGTGCGCTTTTCGATGCCCGCACCCATGGTCGCATTGCCCTGCGGATCGAGATCGGCCAGCAGCACCCGCTGGCCGAGTTCGGCCAGGCTCGCGGCAAGGTTCACCGCCGTCGTCGTCTTGCCGACGCCGCCCTTTTGATTGGCAATTGCCAGGATTCGGCTCATTACACAGGCTCCAGAATAATCAAATGGCGGCTCGCTTGCAGCCCCGGGACGACAAGCGAGTGGTTGGCGCTTACTTTCACCCAGTCCGGCAAGGACGCGATCTCTTCGTGCGGCATCAGCCCCTTCATCGCCAGCCAGCGGCCTGCCGGCCTGAGCAGGTGGCGGGTCAGGGTGACGAATTCCTTGAGATCGGAAAACGCGCGCGAGGTGATGACATCGAAACCCGTCTCGGGCCGGTAATCCTCCACCCGGCCGGAAACCACATTCAAATTGGCCAGCCCCAGCTCGGCCTTGACCTGCAGCAGGAAAGCGGTCTTCTTGGCGATGCTGTCGATCAGCGTCACCCGCAGCTCCGGCCGCGCTATCGCCAGCGGGATGCCCGGCAGGCCGCCGCCGCTGCCGACGTCGAGCACACGAATCAAATCGCCGCCCTGAAAGAAGGGAACCGCCGCCAGCGAATCCAGCAGGTGGTGGCCGACCATGCGCTCGACCTCGCGCACCGCGGTCAAGTTGTACACACGGTTCCATTTATCCAGCAGCGCCAGATAGGCCAGCAGCTTCGCCTCGGCGCCTGCGGGCAAAGCCAGATCCAGGGCGGCGATTCCCTCCGTTAATTGTTGCTCGACCGTCATGCGCTTTTCTTTTGTTCGTCCGGCTTGAAGCCGCGCTTGGCGTACACCAGCAGCACTGAAATCGCCGCCGGGGTGACGCCCTGCAGCCGCGCCGCCTGGCCCAGGGTCTCGGGCCTTGCCGTTTGCAGGCGCTGGCGCACTTCCATCGACAGGCCGGTGAAGCGGCTGTAGTCGAGGTCGGGGGGAAGACGCAGGGTTTCCTGTTCGTGCTGCCTGCCGATTTCCTCGTTCTGCCGGTCAATGTAGCCTTGGTATTTGGCGGCGATCTCGACCTGCTCGGCCACGCGCGGGTCACGCTCGCCCGCCCCGCCGCCAGGCAAGGCAAGCACCTGCGCGTAATCCAGGTTCGGCCGCCGCAACAGCTCAAACAGGTTGTATTCGTGATCGATCGGCTGGCCGATGAGACGGGTGGCGTCCGCGGCCGGCAGGATCGTCGGGTTGACCCAGGTCGCCTTCAGCCGCTCGGTCTCGCGCGCGACCGCATCGCGCTTGCGATTGAACGCGTCCCAGCGCGCATCGCCGACCACGCCGAGCGCACGCCCGGCTTCGGTCAGCCGCATGTCAGCATTGTCCTCGCGCAGCTGCAGGCGGTATTCGGCGCGGCTGGTGAACATGCGGTAGGGCTCGGAGACGCCGCGCGTGATGAGATCGTCGACCAGCACGCCGAGGTAGGCCTCGTGGCGGCCCGGGCGCCAGGCGTCGCGCCCCTGCGCCTGCAAGCCAGCATTGATGCCCGCCAGCAGGCCCTGCGCCGCGGCTTCTTCATACCCCGTTGTGCCGTTGATCTGTCCGGCGAAAAAC
Source organism: Thiobacillus sp. (assembly GCA_021166845.1). GTDB lineage: Bacteria > Pseudomonadota > Gammaproteobacteria > Burkholderiales > Thiobacillaceae > Thiobacillus. The sequence goes on along the minus strand of JAJPEP010000048.1, from coordinate 99,206 downwards.
AGTCCGGCGATCGATTTGGTTTCGAGCGAGGCCTTGAGGTTGCGCGGGTCGTAGTAGTCGTATTCGATGGCGTAGCCGGGGCGCAGGATGTGGGCGTTTTCCAGTCCGGGGATCGAGCGCACGATATCGCGCTGCACGTCGAACGGCAGCGAGGTCGAAATGCCGTTGGGATAGATCTCGTGGGTGGTCAGCCCCTCGGGTTCGAGGAAGATCTGGTGGCTCGCCTTGTCGGCGAAGCGGGTGATCTTGTCCTCGATCGACGGGCAGTAGCGCGGCCCCACCCCTTCGATCACGCCGGTGTACATCGGCGAGCGATCAAGGCCGCCGCGGATGATCTCGTGCGTTTTTTCTGTGGTGTGGGTGATCCAGCACGGGCGTTGCGCGGGATGCATAAGCGCATCGCCCATGAAGGAAAACACCGGCGCCGGGTCGTCGCCCGGCTGGACCTGGGTCTGGCTGAAATCGATACTGCGGCCGTCGATGCGCGGCGGGGTGCCGGTCTTCAGGCGGCCGGCCGGCAGGTTCAGTTCGCGCAGGCGCGCAGCCAGCGACAGCGATGGCGGATCGCCAATGCGCCCGGCCTGGAAGTTTTCCAGCCCCACGTGCACCAGGCCGGCAAGGAAGGTGCCGGCAGTCAGCACCACCGCGCGGCCGCCGAAGCGGATGCCGAGCTGGGTTTTCACGCCGACGACGCAGTCGCCGTCAAGCAGCAGATCATCCACCGCCTGCTGAAACAGCGTGAGATTGGGCTGGTTTTCCAGCCGCTGCCGAATCGCCGCCTTGTACAGCACGCGGTCGGCCTGCGCGCGAGTGGCGCGCACCGCCGGGCCCTTGGACGAATTGAGCGTGCGGAACTGGATCCCCGCCTCATCGGTGACCAGCGCCATCGCGCCGCCCAGCGCGTCGACCTCCTTGACCAGATGCCCTTTGCCGATGCCGCCGATCGACGGGTTGCACGACATGGCGCCGAGGGTTTCGATGTTGTGCGTCAGCAGCAGCGTCTTCACGCCCATGCGCGCGGCCGCCAGCGCGGCTTCGGTGCCGGCGTGACCGCCGCCGATGACGATGACATCGAAGGATTCGGGAAAATTCATGGGCGCATTTTACCCGCTGCCGGCTTTCGTTTCACGTGAAACACATTTCTAACCGGCCTGTTTCGCCTCCAGCGCCTCCCAACGCGCCAGCGCGTCAAGCAATTCAGCCTCGATGGCCTCCGTACGCGCGTGCAGTGCCGCCGCCGCCTGCGGCTGATCCTGATACAGCACGGGATCGGCCAGGCGGGCGGCAAGCGCCCCCTGCTCGGTTTCCAGCGCCTGGATCTGCCCCGGCAGGGCCTCGAGTTCGCGTGCCTCCTTGTAACTAAGGCTGGATTTGGCAGCGGGCTTGGGCGACGCGGTCGTCGATGGGGCCTTGGCGCCGGCGGGCTGTTGGGCGGCCTTGGCTTGCTGCGCTTTCCACATCTGCCAATCGGCATAGCCGCCGACGATTTCGGTCAGCTTGCCGCCGCCCTCGAACACGATGGACTGGGTGACGACGTTGTCGAGGAAGGTGCGGTCATGCGAGACGATGAGCACGGTGCCGCTGTACTCCTGCAGCAATTGCTCCAGCAGCTCCAATGTGTCGATGTCGAGGTCGTTGGTCGGCTCGTCCAGCACCAGCAGGTTGGCCGGGCGGGCGAACAGGCGCGCCAGCAACAGCCGGTTGCGCTCGCCGCCCGAGAGTGCCGACACCTTGGCGCGCGCCCGCTCGGCGGGGAACAGAAAGTCTTCCAGATAGCTGATGACGTGTTTTTTTTGTCCGCCGATTTCGACAAAGTCGGAGCCGGGAGAAATCGTGTCGATCAGCGTCGCGTCGTCGTTCAGCTGATTGCGGAACTGATCGAAGTAGGCGACTTCGAGCTTGGCGCCCTGCCGGATCTTGCCGGAGTGCGGCTGCAACTCGCCCAGGATCAGCCGGATCAGGGTGGTCTTGCCGGCGCCGTTCGGGCCGAGCAGGCCCAGCTTGTCGCCGCGCAGCAAGATGCCGGAAAAGTCGTTAATCAATATTCTGTCATCGTAACCGTAGATAACGTGCTCAAGTTCGGCCACCACCTTGCCGGAACGGTCGCCCGCGTCGATCTGGAAGCCGACCTGGCCGGCACGGCTTATGCGTGCCTCGCGGGTGAGGCGCAAAGCCTCAAGCCGCCGCACCCGGCCTTCGTCACGACAGCGCCTGGCCTGTACGCCCTTGCGAATCCAGATCTCCTCCTGCTTCCAGAACTTGTCGAACTTGCGGTTATGCACCGCCTCAATTTCCAGCTGTTCGGCTTTTTTGGCCTGATATGCGGTGAAATTGCCCTGATATTCGCGCAACTGGCCGCGATCCAGTTCGACAATTCGGTTGGCGACGTTGTCCAGAAAGCGCCGGTCGTGTGTAATGAACAGCAGCGCGCCCTTGAAGTCCTTGAGCAAGCCTTCCAGCCACTCGATGGCAGAGAAATCAAGGTGGTTGGTGGGCTCGTCCAGCAGCAGCAATTCGGGGTCGGTGACCAGCGCGCGCGCCAGCGCGACGCGTTTCTTGAGACCGCCGGACAGGGTGTCGACCGCGCGGCCGGCGTCCAGGCTCAGGCGCTGCATGGTTTCCTCCACCCGGCTATTGAGCCGCCATCCATCGACCACCTCCAGTTCGTGCGACAAGCGCTCGAAGTCGGCATACACCGTCTCGTCGCCCTCCGCCATCGCATGCGCCACGGCATGGTACTGGGCCAGCAGCGCCTGCGCCGCACCGACGCCTTCCGCCACCGCCTCGAACACCGTATGTCCGGGCTGAAACTGCGGCTCCTGCGGCACATAGGCGAGCTTCAGGGAAGGCTTGCGCCAAACGTCCCCGGCATCCGGCGGATTGATGCCCGCGATGATTTTAAGCAGGCTCGACTTGCCGGTGCCGTTGCGTCCGATCAGGCCGATGCGCTCGCCCGCCTCGACCACCAGCGAGGCGCCATCAAGGAGGGGCCAGTGGCCATAGGCGAGTTCAAGTCGGTCAAAAGTAAGCAGCGGCATAGGGGGTCAGGGGTCAGGGGTCAGGGGTCAGGGGTCAGGGGTCAGGGGTCAGGGGTCAGGGGTCAGGGGTCAGGGGTCAGGGGTCAGGGGCGGCATTATCCACGGTTGAGGGCGGCGTGGACCGCCCGGCCGATATTTAATGCATTGGGGGTGTCGCTGTGCAGGCAGATCGTGCCGGCAGCAATCCTGATGGGTCGGCCATTCAAGGTGGCGACGGGCAAGCCCTGCGCGAGCGCGAGCGCCTGATGTGCCGCCTTTTCTGGATCGGTCACCAGCGCTCCGCTGGTTTCACGTGAAACCAGTTGACCATCGGCCTGATAGCGGCGGTCGGCAAAGGCTTCGTCAAGGACAGCCAGGCCGGCTGCGGCGCCGGCCGCAATCAATTGCGATCCAGACAGGCCCACCAGCACCAGCGCCGGATCGAATGCCGCCACCGCCCGGGCGATCGCCCGCGCCACGCTCGCGTCGCGCGCCGCCGCATTATACAGCGCGCCATGCGGCTTGACGTGCGCCAACCGAAGCCCCAGCCGCCTCGCCTGCTCGTCCAGCGCCTCGGTCTGCTGCGTAACCCATGCTGCAATTTCATCTTCGGTCGCGACCAGCGGTCGGCGGCCGAAGTAGTCGCGATCGGGATAGCCCGGATGGGCGCCCACCGCCACCCCATGAGCGGCCGCCAGCTGCAGCGCGGCGGCCATACTCGCAGCATCGCCGGCATGGCCGCCGCAGGCAACCGACACCCGCCCCAGATAGGGCATCAGACTGGCGTCGTCGCGGCCTTCACCGATATCGGCATTAAGTTCGATCATGTCAGTTCCTCGATTTCCCACTGCTTGGTGGCCAGTGAGCGGGCCCGCTCAAGCTCGATGGTGGCAAAGCGAACCGCATCGCCCGGCCGCAGCTGCGCCAGTTTCGCCATGTCGGCGGCGATCACCCCGGCAATCACCGGGTAGCCGCCGGTCACCGGACCGTCCCAGCCCAAAACGATCGGCCGGCCATCCGGCGGCACCTGCACCGCCCCGGGCAGCACGCCCTGCGACGGCAGTTCAGCCCGCGCATGCGTCACCGCCGGCCCGCCCAGCCGCAGACCGCGACGGTCTGACGCCACCCCCACCCGATAGTTTCCAGCAAAGAACGCCAGCAGCCCGGCATCGTCGAACTGGCCGGCTTGCGGTCCGGCCACCACGCGCAGCGGGGCGTCCCGCTCGATGGCGGGTACGCGCGCGCGCAGCAAGCGCACCGCCCCCGACTGTGCCCCGCTTGCCAGCACATCTCCCACTCGCAACGCACGGCCCCGATAGCCGCCGAATCCGGCCGGCAGAAACGTGCTGCGACTGCCCATCACCGGCGGCACCGCCAGCCCGCCACGCAGCGCCAGCCAGCAGCGGCAACCCGCTTCCGCCTGTTCCAGATTCAGGGTCTCGCCTGCCGCCAGAGCCAGTGTTTCGCCCCACTCGACCGCCGCGCCGCTGCTGCGCGTCGCCGCAAAGCGCACGCCCGTGAGCGCCACGACGCCCCCCAACGGAAACCGCAGGCCGGGCCCCTTCAGGGTGATTTCCAGTCCCGCCGCCGCCGCGTCATTCCCCACCAACCGATTGGCTGCCGCCAGCGCCGCAGGATCCGCCGCGCCGCCGACGGGCACGCCGAGCGCGCCCCAGCCAGGTCGGCCCTGATCCATCACCAGGTCGCACAGGCCGGCGCGCAGTACCTGAATAATCGCCGCACTCATCGCGGCACAAAGCGTACGCGGTCGCCCGGCATCAGCAGGGCGGGTGCATCGCGTTGCGGGTCGAACATGACGGCCGTCGTATGGCCAATGATCTGCCAGCCGCCGGGACCGCTGGCAGGATATATCCCGGTGTATCCCCCGCCGATCGCCACGCTGCCCGCCGCCACCCGCAACCGCGGCGACGCCCGGCGAGGCGCGTGCAGGGCGCAGGGCAAGCCGCGCAAGTACGGGAAGCCCGGCTGAAAGCCCAGGAAAGCAACCGAATATTCCACCGCTGCATGGCTATCTATATAGGCCGCGGCATCCAGGCCCGCCCGCTCTGCCAGCGCCCGCAAATCCGGCCCGGCGGTCCCACCGTACTCGACCACAATTTCGTGCAGGGTTCCGCCGTGGGCCGGCATGCCGCCCAACGGCGCGATCAATGCCGCCCGTAAATTTTCAGACAAGTCTGCGCCGCGCCGAAAAACCAGAAACAGGCTGCCATCTGCAGGGATAATGTCTTCTATTTCCGGCAAGTTCAGCGAAATCAACGCGGCATAACGCGTCAGCGTGGTGTCGCCCGTCTCCACCCGCAACCCGCGGTCGCTTATCCAGCGCCAGACGGGATGGCCTTGCGATAGTGCCCTAGTGTCATTTTCCATAAGCTACAGCGCCTTCCCGCTGCCGTGAACGATCGGAATCAATCCTGCATTGTCGCAAAAACACAATGCCCATGTGAGCGCAGGTATCGTGGCGGCTACGCGATCCGGACAAATAAAAAAGGGCTCGTGAGAGCCCTTTTTATCGCAGGTGATCGTGCGGGCGATCAGTCCTTGAAACGACCCCGCACGCCGACGCGATTGCCGCCGCCCCGGTTTTCATTGCCGGCGCTGCGCGACTGGCCGGGGCGCGCGCTATTGCCGCGGTCCCCGTAGCTGCGGGGAGAGGCTGCTTTGGCTTTGGCCTCGCGTTCGCGCTTCTCCCAGTACTCGACGCTGTTGCCGTTGACTTCGGCCTTGGGCGCAGCCTGGGCATCGGCACCCCGATAAGCCTCGTTGCGCGGCGGACGGTCGCCATACGCGGCACGCGGGGCGCCGCCAAACGGGCCGCGCGGGGCGCTGTCCGCGCGGTTGCCGCGCGGTGCATCGCTGTGGGCAGAACGGTCGCCGCCGGGGCGCACATCGGCACGGTAGCCGCGGTCACGGTTATCGCGGCTGTCGCCACGCGGCGGACGGTCGCTGTAGCTGCGCGGTTCGCTGCGCTTGTCGCCAAACCCGCCGCGCGGGCCTGCGTTGCTGCGTGGGCGCCCCGCTGCTGCGGGACGGCCGGAGGTCGGCTTCTGGGTGGGTTCCAGCCCGGGCAGGGTGTGGACCTCGATACGGTTGCCGGTGTAGCGCTCGATGTTCTTCACCAGCCCGACTTCGCGCATACCGGCGAAACTCACCGCAATGCCGGTGCGGCCGGCGCGGCCGGTGCGGCCGATGCGGTGGACATAATCTTCGGCTTGCCGCGGCAGATCGAAGTTGATGACATGGCTGATGCCCGCCACGTCGAGGCCGCGCGCGGCGACGTCGGTGGCCACCAGCACGCGGGTACGACCTTCGCGCAGGCGCTGCAGCGCGCGGTTGCGCTGGCCCTGCTGCATGTCGCCGTGTAGCGCGTCGGACGCAAAGCCGCTTTCGGACAGCAGGTCGGAAATTTCTTCGGTGCTGCGCTTGGTCGAGGCGAACACGATGGCCTGGGTCATCTCCACGCCGCGCAGCAGCGCATCGAGCAGACGGTTCTTATGGTCCATGTTGTCGGCAAACAGCAGCCGCTGCTCGATCTTGGACTCCAGGTGGGGCACGGCTTCGATCTCGATGCGCTGTGCGTCGCGGGTCAGCTCGCGCGCCAGGTTGCCCACTACGCCATCGAGCGTGGCCGAGAACAGCAACGTCTGGCGCTCCTTCGGGCAGCGTGCGGCGATGGCCTTGATGTCATCGACGAAACCCATGTCGAGCATGCGGTCGGCTTCGTCGAGAACCAGCACTTCGAGACGCGAAAAGTCGATCTTGCCGCGCTCCAGATGGTCGATCAGGCGACCCGGGGTTGCCACCACCACGTCCACCGGCTGCGACAGGCGCTTCAACTGCAGGCCATACGGCGAGCCGCCGACCAGGCAGGCGGTGCGGAAACGGCGCATCTCGTTGCCATAAGTGATGGCCGCTTTTTCGACCTGCTGCGCGAGTTCGCGCGTGGGCGTCAGCACCAGCACGCGCGGGCCCATGCCTTTGACCGTCGGCTCGGCCAGCATGCGCTGGATCGATGGCAGCATGAATGCTGCGGTCTTGCCGCTGCCGGTGTGCGACGACACCAGCAGGTCGCGGCCGGTCAGCGCGGCGGGAATCGCCAGCTGCTGCACCGGCGTGGCGTTTTCGTAGCCCGAAGCCAGCACGGATTTAAGGAGAAGGGGATCTAGCCCAAGTTCGGAAAAGCTCATGACAATACCTTTTTAGTGCGCTCAAACGCGCAAAACAGACCTGCGCCCGGTTCAATACCGAACAGGCCATTAAAATACGAACCGGAAATAAGCGGGGTTTGGAATGTATTAATTCCTGGCCGCCCAACGGGTCGCGTCGATCACATCGGCGCCAACCACAAGACTTGTCACTGCCGGCTGTCAGGAACAACCGGAGCACAATAGAGAGGTCGAAGACGATGGGGCTGTGAGAACAGTCCCGAGGCACGGCGGCAAATAACTTGGCCTGCCCACTGCTGTATGCACAACTCGGCGGAGTATATCAGAAAACGCTGTAATAGCCAGGCCTGGTTTTGAATATCCTCAGGCGGGGTGATACAGCTTGTGATACAGGCCGCCACGGTCGATCAGTTCATCGTGAGCGCCCGCTTCCACCACGCGGCCGTTCTCGAACACCAGAATGCGGTCGGCCTGTTTCACCGCCGACAGGCGATGGGCAATGATGAGCGTGGTGCGCCCGGCCAGAAATCCGCTCAGTGCCTGGTGCAGGCGCCGTTCGGTTTCGGTATCGAGCGCCGAGGTGGCTTCGTCGAGAATGACGATTTTTGGGTCGGCGACGATCATGCGCGCGATCGCCAGGCGTTGCCGCTGCCCGCCGGACAGCCGCACGCCCAGCCGTCCCACCGCCGTATCCAGCCCATGCGGCAGCGCGGCGATGACGTCCTTCAGCTGGGCAATTTCCAGCGCCTGCCACAGCATGGCGTCGTCGGCCTCGCGTCCCAGCGTCAGGTTGGCGCGCACGCTGTCGTTGAACAGCGCCGGGTGCTGCAGCACCACGCCGACGTGCTCGCGCACCGTCTCCCAGCCGATCTCGGTCACCGGCGCATCGCCATAGAAAATTTGCCCCGATTTCACCGGATACAGGCCCAGCAAGGCTTGCACCAAAGTCGACTTGCCGCCGCCGGAGGCGCCCACCAGCGCCACTTTCTCGCCCGACGCCACCGCAAGGCTGACGTCGTCGAGCACCGTCTCGCCCTCGTCATAGGCAAAACTGACGTGGTCGAGCGCAATACCAACGGTGGGCTGGCCGGCGAAGGGGTCGCGAAGCGCCGGATGTTGCGGCTCGCTGGCGAGGCCGAGCAGCGCGTTGATCCGCCCCAGCGCGGCGTTGGCGGCGTACCAGGCGTACTGCATGTTCACCAGTTCCTGCACCGGCGTCATCATGAACCACAGGTAACCGAACACCGCCAGCATCTCGCCGATGGAGAGGTCGGAAAACACCACCATCAGCATCGCCCCAGCGCGAAAGGCGTCGAACCCGGCAAGAAAAACGAAGAAGGAAAACCGGCCCATCGCGTCGGATTTCCAGGCGAACGCCGCTGCATGCTGGCGGATGTCCGCAGCCTTCTCGCTCACCCGCACCAGATAATGCTTCTCGCGGTTCATCGCGCGGATCTGGGTCAAGGCATCCAGCGTTTCGGAAAGCGCATCCTGAAACACCTCGAACGCGCGGTTCTCGAACTTTTTCAGGTCCTTCACCCGCTTGCCGAGCCGGGTCGAAAACAGGATCACGACGGGGTTCAGCAGCAGGATGAACAGCGCCAGCTGCCAGTGCATCCAGAACAACACCGCGGCGACGCCAACCAGCGTCAGCACCGACACCACCAGGCCCGAAACCGAGGCGCCGAGGAAGCTGTCGATGGCATTCAGGTCCGTCACGAAATGCGAGGTCACCCGCCCCGCGCCCACTGTCTCGAACTGCGACAGCGCAATGCGCGACAGGCGGTTCAGCATGCGCACGCGGATGCGATACACCACTTCCTTGGCCAGCAGTGAAAAGGTCCGCCCCTGCCACACGTTGAGCAGAATCGCCGTCAGCCGCAAGGCCAGCGTCAGCAGCAGCGCAGCGCCGATGAACAGCACCGGCCCGTGCCACGCCGCCGGAAACCACGCGCCGATGACGGCGACCATTTTCCCCGGATGCTGCAGCAGCACCTCGTCGACCATCAGCGGCAGCAAGAGCGGCACTGGCACCGCGGCGGCGACGGCCAGCAGCGCAATGAGGTTGGCCTGCAGCAGGCGCGCGCGATGGGTCTTGAGTTCGTCGGCGATGCCGCGCCAGGTCAACATGACTGACAATCCTGCGGGAAGAGAAAGGTTTCAAGCATAAGCGCTAGCGCACTCGGGAAAAAGTCCAGCGCGCCGTTTACTTGCCGATGCAGAACTTGCTGAAGATTTCGCCCAGCAGATCGTCGGCGGTGAATTCGCCGGTAATTTCCGACAGGGCGGCCTGCGCCAGCCGCAGCTCCTCGGCAAACAGCTCGAGCTGCGTGGCGGCCGCGCGCGCGGCGGCAAGATGGCCCGCGGCGCGGCCGAGCGCGTCGAGGTGGCGTGCGCGCGCCATGAACGCGCCCTCACCCGCGGCCTGCCAGCCGGCCGCTTCGAGCAGCTTTTCGCGCAGCAGCTCGACGCCAGCGCCGGTTTTGGCGGACAGCCAGATTTCGTCGCCCACTGCGCGCGGCGCATCCAAGGTGACGTCGATCTTGTTGTGGAGGGTCAGCCGCGCCACGCCGGGCAGGCGTTGCAGGATCGCCACCTCGCGTTCGCCCACGCCGTGCGCCGCGTCCACCAGCAGCAGCGCCACATCGGCCTTGCCCACCGCGTCCCAGGTGCGGGCGATGCCAATTTTTTCCACGGCATCGTCTGTATCGCGCAAGCCTGCAGTATCAATGATGTGGAGCGGCACTCCCTGGATCTGAATCGCCTCGCGCACGGTGTCGCGCGTAGTGCCGGCGATCTCCGTGACGATCGCCGCCTCGAACCCGGCCAGCTGGTTCATCAGGCTCGACTTGCCGACATTCGGCTGGCCGATCAGCACCACGGTCAGGCCTTCGCGCAGCAGCGCACCCTGCCTGGCCTGAGAACGCACCGCCCGCAGGCTGGCATCGATGACATCGAGCCGGCCGAAGGCATCGGCATCGCGCAGAAAATCGATTTCTTCTTCCGGAAAGTCGAGCGTGGCCTCGACCAGCATGCGCAGGCGGGTCAGCGCCTCGACCAGCTCGGCGATCCGTGCCGAGAAGGCGCCCGAGAGCGAGCGCACGGCCGAACGCGCCGCCTCGCCGGATGCCGCGTCGATCAGATCGGCCACCGCCTCGGCTTGCGCCAGATCGAGCTTGCCATTGAGATAGGCGCGGCGGGTGAACTCGCCCGGCGCAGCCAAGCGCGCGCCGAGCTCGACGCAACGCTGCAGAATCAGATTCAGCACCACCGGCCCGCCATGCCCCTGCAACTCCAGAACATGCTCGCCGGTGAATGAGTGCGGCGCGGCAAAATAGAGCGCGATACCCTCGTCAAGCACCTCGCCATCGCGGTCGAGAAAACGGGTAAATGTGGCGCGGCGCGGCTCCGGCAGGCGCCCAAGTATCGCTGTGGCAAGCGGCGCGATCTCCGCGCCCGACACCCGCACCACCCCCACCCCACCGCGCCCTGGGGCGGTGGCAATGGCAGCGATCAGGTCAGGCCTTGCCTGCGGCGGGTTTGTCACCGCCCACGACCTGCCTGTTGATCGCCCACTGCTGCGCGATCGACAGGATGTTGTTGACGACCCAATAAAGCACCAGGCCCGCCGGGAAAAAAATGAACATCACGGTAAACGCCACCGGCATGATCATCATGATCTTGGCCTGCATCGGATCCATCGGCTGCGGATTCAACTTGACCTGCAGGATCGAGGTGATGCCCATGATGACGGGCAGGATGTACCACGGATCGGGTGCGGTCAGATCGGTGATCCAGCCCAGCCAGGGCGCGCCGCGCATTTCGACTGCCGCGAGCAGCACCCAGTACAGCGCAATGAATACCGGAATCTGGATCAGGATCGGCAGACAGCCGCCGAGCGGATTGATCTTCTCGGTCTTGTACATCTCCGCCATGGCCTGATGCAGCTTGGCGCGGTCGTCGCCGTACGTTTCTTTAAGACTCTGCAGGCGCGGCGTCAGCTTCTTCATCTTGGCCATCGATTTGTAGCCCGCTGCCGACAGCGGATACAACGCCAGCTTGAGGAGGAAAGTCAGGATGATGATGGCCCAGCCCCAGTTGCCGACCAGCCGCTCGATTTTTTCCAGCGACCAGAAAATCGGGTATGCCAATGGCGTGAGCCAGCCGTAGTCACGCGTGAGTTCGAGCCCCGGCGCAATTTTCTCCAGCACGGTCTGGGTTTGCGGTCCGACGTACAGCGGCACGGTAAAGGTTTTTTGCTGGCCGGGTTCGAGCGTACCTGCAGCCACGATCACTCCGGCCGAATACAGCCCGTCACCCAATGCGCGGGTGTAATACTCGCGCTTGACGCCGCTCTCGGGCAACCAGGCCGACACAAAGTGGTGCTGCACCATGCCAACCCAGCCGTTATCGGCGGTTTTCTCGAAGTCTGCCTTGCCGGCCTGAATGTCCTTGAAGGCGACTTTTTGGTATTTCTTGGCGTCGGTGTAAAACGCCGCGCCCGTATAGGTATAGAGGAAGAAGGATTCGCCGCGCGGCGCTTCGCCGTGGCGGGTAAACTGGTAGTAGGGGGTCAGATCGATGGGTTGGGAACCACCGTTGATGACACGGGTTCTGACTTCGGCCTGATAACTGCCGCGCTTGAAAACATAGGTTTTTTCGACGCGTACGCCGGTGGCGGGATCGTCCCACACCAGCGGAACTTCCAGTTGCGCGGCGCCGCTGGTCAGGCGATAAGTGCCGGGATTGAGCTGAAACACGCTGCGGTGCGTCGGCAGACCTTCGCCCACAAGGCCGCTTTGTGCCAGATAAGGCTGTGTCTGACTTTCCTCGAACAGGGTAAAAACCTGATTTTTATCTTCCGTTTCACGATACTGCAGCAATTTTAATTCGCGCAGGTCGCCGCCGTTGGCATCGATGGTCGCGCGCAAGACATCGGTTTCCACCACGGCACGCGGGCCCCTGCCGAAACCGGTTGATGGCGTTGCGGGTGGCGCGGTCGCTTTCAAGGCCTCGCTGGGCGCAGGAACGCCTGTGGCCGGCGCGCTTGTCGCGGAAGGCACGGTTGGCTGCGGCGCGCTTTTGTCCTGCCACGCTTCCCACAGTAAAAGCAGGGAAAAGGAAAAAACAATAAAAAGAATCAGCCGCTGGTTATCCATGAGACGGGACGCGTTTAGTTGGGGGAGAATTCCGGCGCTGTTTCTCCTGCCGGAGCGGTTGGCCATTTTGCCATGGCCCGGAGACCGGCACGTTTGAACGTGCGTGGCAGATCGTGCGCTTCTTCACCCGGAACCGGCTTGGCGATCAAGCGAACAACAAAGTCGCACGCGGGAAGTTCCGGCAAAACCTGCCTGAAGCTTTCACGCACGCATCGCTTGACGCGGTTGCGGTCCACAGCACGCGCAAGCAGGCGTTTGGCAATCACCATTCCCAAGCGCGGATACCCCACCTGATTGGGACGCGCCATCACCAAAACATAGTCCGTCCGAGCGCGCTGATTGTCGGCAAACACCCGATCAAAATCGGCCTTGTTGACCAGGCGCGCATCATGGATGCGCACGCGACGCGCCTTGTTGGGTGGCGTGTCGATTAGACGGCCAGACGGGTACGGCCCTTGGCGCGACGTGCATTAATCACGGCCCGGCCCGACTTGGTTTTCATGCGTGCGCGAAAACCGTGCGTGCGCTTGCGACGGACGGTGGAAGGCTGATAAGTACGTTTCATGACTATCCTTTCTGGCAGGGTCCACCCGATCCCACGTGCGCAGGATGGCCAGACACAAAAAATCTGTTGAAAAACCGCTTATTAAACCCGCACTGCTGGGGGGATGTCAAGTTCGACTGGCTCTCCTGACAATATCCGCACATCATGCCTGTGGATAACCTCGTCGAAGGGGAGTAGACTTCGCGTTTGAATCCCTTGCAGCTTTCCGCTTCCCGACACTCGACTATGGATTCTTTCTGGGACCTTTGCCAAGAACGTTTCCGCGCCAATCTGACCCAGCAGCAATTCAGCACATGGATCAAGCCGCTGGTGTTTGAAGATGCGGACGGCGACGTGCGCATTCTAGCGCCCAATCATTTCGTGATGGACTGGGTGCGCGAGAAGTTTGCCGAACACATCGATGGCTGGGCGATTGAGTTCTACACACACCCGGTCGCCATCACCTATGCGTTGAGGAAAAAAACCAGCGCCCCCCGTCCATCATCCCCTGCTTTGGCCACAACGGCGTCCGCCATCGTTACGCCGATCAGCGCCGTTGTTCCAGACCAGATAGGCCTGCGCATCAACCCTGGGTTCAATTTCGACAACTTCGTCTCCGGTCGCGCCAACCAGTTGGCGCGTGCCGCCGCGCTGCAAATATCCAATAACCCCGGTATTGCCTATAACCCGCTATTTGTTTATGGTGGCGTGGGTCTGGGCAAAACCCACCTGTTGCAAGCCATCGGCAACACCGTGCGCCAAGCCAACCCCAACGCTCGCATCAGTTATATTCATGCCAATGATTATGTGGACGATGTGGTCAAGGCCTACCTTAACAAGCAATTCGACAACCTGAAACGGCGCTACATGTCGCTGGACTTGCTGCTGATCGACGATATCCAGTTCCTCGCCAAGAAAGACCGTACCCAGGAGGAGTTTTTCTACGTTTTCAACTCTCTGATCGAAAACAAGAAACAAATCGTCATCACCTGCGACACATTTCCCAAGGAAATCAGTGGCCTGGACGACCGGCTCAAGTCACGCTTCGCCTGGGGCCTAACGGTTGCCGTCGAGCCGCCAGAACTGGAAATGCGAGTGGCCATTCTGCTTGCCAAGGCGCAGGCGGAAAATACCAAACTAGACGAAAATGTCGCTTTCTTCATCGCCAAGCAGGTGCGTTCCAATGTGCGTGAACTGGAAGGCGCCCTGAAACGGGTGATTGCTTTTTCGCGATTCCACGAAAAACCCATCACGCTGGAACTGGTAAAGGAGGCATTGCGCGATCTCATTGCTTCGACCTCGCGGATGGTCTCGATTGAAAACATCCAGAAAACGGTAGCCGATTTTTACAAGATCAAGGTCGCCGACATGTTTTGCAAAAAACGCACACGCAACCTGGCGCGGCCGCGCCAGATCGCGATGGCGCTGGCGAAGGAACTCACCAACCAGAGCCTGCCAGAAATCGGCGAGTCGTTCGGCGGCCGCGACCACACCACGGTCATCCACGCCTGCCGCAAGGTAGCCGAATTACGCGAGACACAAGCGGACATTGGACACGATTATCTGGTGTTACTACAAAGCCTGACAGGCTGAGGATGAAATGTGGATAAGGCGTGTAAAGCGGGTTCCGGGGAAAAAACATCCCCGCCTGTCCCGCTCTGCCAAGGCCTTATCCACACCCAAAAACCAATAACAAGCGGCTGTTTTCATTAGGTAAAAAAGCTTATCCCCAATTTTAGGCCGCCTTTATTATGATTCTCAGGAATATATAAATGCTATTAGTACAAAGCGAACGCAACGCTCTTTTGGCTGCTCTCACCGCCGTGGTTGGCGTAGTCGAGCGACGCCATACCTTGCCCATCCTGTCCAATTTTCTGCTCGAGAAAAAAGGAGGCAAGTTGACGGTACTGGCGACCGATCTGGAGCTGCAGGTGAGCACCCAGCTGGAAACCACGGATACAGGCGAAGACTTTGCAATCACCATTGCCGCGCGCAAGCTGTTTGACATCGTACGAGCGCTTCCCGACGACGCCAAGCTAAAGCTCGATACCAGAGACAGCCAGGTCGTGGTAAGTGCGGGCAAGTCGCGCTTTACCCTGCAAACGCTTCCCGCCGCGGATTTTCCACGGGTAGAAACAGGGGCGGGGCTGGGCGAGGCGGTCCGACTGCCGCAAAAAACCTTGAAACGCTTGCTGCAACTGGTGCAGTTCGCCATGGCAAGCCAGGACATCCGGTATTATCTCAACGGCATGTTGTTGGTGCTGGACGGCAAGCAATTACGCGTGGTCGCCACCGATGGTCATCGCCTGAGCTATGCGGAAACCCAACTGGAAACCAAAGCCGAGGCACGCGAAGTCATCATCCCGCGTAAGACCGTAATCGAACTTTCCAAACTTCTGAGCGATGTGGAGGATCCGGTCGAACTGCGTATCGGCGCCAACCAGGTCACCATCACCTTGCCAGCTACCGAATTGGTGACCAAGGTGGTTGACGGCAAATTCCCCGACTACCACCGTGTCATCCCGGCCAGCCAGCCGCGCCACCTCAAGGCCAATCGCCTGAGCGTGATCCAGGCTCTGCAACGAGCGGCGATTCTCTCCAATGAGAAATTCCGCGGCGTACGCCTGGTGATGAGCGAGAATACATTGGGTATCGTCTGCAACAACAACGAACAGGAAGAAGCGGCCGACGAAATCGAGGTCAATTACGATGGCGATCCGCTGGACGTCGGCTTCAATGTGACCTATCTGCTTGATGGCCTGGGCGCGCTCAGTAGCGAAGAAATCACGCTATCTCTGGGCGACGCCAACAGCAGCATGCTTTTGACCAGCGAAGGCGAGCCCGGATTCAAGTACGTCGTGATGCCGATGAGAATTTAAGCGCGCATCCGAGCCGGAAGATATTTCTTCAAAACTTTATGCAAGAGCCGACAGGAACACCATGAGCGACAAGCCCGACAACGCGATGCCCGATAACTCGAATGGCGGTTACGACGAAGACAGCATTCAGCAGCTGGAAGGTCTGGAAGCAGTGCGCAAGCGGCCCGGCATGTACATTGGCGATACCTCCGACGGCACCGGCCTGCATCACATGGTGTTTGAAGTGATGGACAACGCCATCGACGAAGCGCTCGCCGGCTATTGCGATGACATCAAAGTCATCATCCATCCGGACAACTCCATCTCGGTTACCGACAATGGGCGCGGCATACCGGTCGGCATCAAGTTCGACGACAAGCACGAACCCAAGCGCAGCGCGGCAGAAATTGTCATGACGGTACTGCACGCCGGCGGCAAGTTCAACCAGAACAGTTACAAGGTGTCGGGCGGGCTGCATGGCGTTGGCGTGTCGTGTGTCAACGGCCTGTCTAAATGGCTGAAGCTGATCGTTCGCCGCGATGGCAAGAAGTACCTGATGGAGTTCAATCGCGGCAAGATCGTAGACCGACAAATCAAAACCCAGAAAGGGGTCGAGGTTTCACCGATGAAAATCATCGGCGACACAGAGAGTCGTGGCACCGAGGTGCACTTTTTAGCCGATGAGGAAATTTTCGGCAACGTCGAATTTCACTACGATATTCTTGCCAAGCGCATCCGTGAATTGTCATTTCTTAACAATGGCGTGAAGATCGAGTTGATCGATCATCGCGACGGCAAGAGCGAAAACTTCGCGCATTCTGGCGGTGTCAAGGGCTTCGTCGAATATATCAACCGGGTCAAATCGGTGCTGCATCCCAAGATATTCAGCGCTATTGGCGAAAAGGACGGCATGACCGTCGAAGTCGCCATGCAATGGAACGACAGCTATTCCGAAACGGTGCAGTGTTTCACCAACAATATCCCGCAACGCGATGGCGGCAGCCATCTGACCGGCCTGCGCATGGCGATGACGCGGGTGTTGAATAAGTACATCGAAGAAAATGAGCTGGCGAAAAAAGCCAAGGTCGAAACCACCGGTGACGACATGCGCGAAGGCTTATCCTGTGTGCTGTCGGTCAAGGTTCCCGATCCAAAGTTCTCGTCGCAGACCAAGGACAAGCTGGTGTCCAGCGAAGTGCAGCCGGTGGTGCAGGAAATCGTTGGGCAGAAGCTTGCAGAATTTCTGCAGGAAAACCCCAGTGACGCCAAAATCCTGTGCAGCAAGATTATCGATGCCGCCCGTGCGCGCGACGCCGCGCGCAAGGCACGAGAAATTACGCGCCGCAAAGGCGTCATGGATGGCTTGGGTCTGCCCGGCAAGCTGGCCGATTGCCAGGAAAAAGACCCCTCGCTGTGCGAAATCTACCTGGTCGAGGGCGATTCGGCCGGCGGTTCGGCCAAGCAAGGACGCGACCGCAAGTTTCAGGCCATTTTGCCGCTCAAGGGCAAGATCCTCAACGTCGAGCGCGCACGCTTCGACAAGGTCATCGGTAGCCAGGAGATCGCCACCCTCATCACTGCGCTCGGCACCAGCATTGGCAAGGACGATTACAATCCCGACAAGCTGCGCTATCACCGCATCATTATCATGACCGACGCCGACGTCGACGGCGCGCATATCCGTACCCTGCTGCTGACCTTTTTCTATCGGCAGATGCCGGAGCTGGTCGAGCGCGGCCACATTTACATCGCCCAGCCACCGCTATACAAAGTCAAGCATGGGCGGTCCGAGCGCTACATCAAGGACGAACACGCGTTCAAGGAACACCTGATGGCCGAAGCGATGAAGGACGCCGAACTGACCCCGATGGACGGCGCCATGCCGATCGTGGGGGAAGCGCTGGAAACGCTGGCGCGCGAGTACTTCCTCGCCGAGGCTGTATGTGAACGCCTGGCACGCCTGCTGCCCAACGACGTGCTGCAGGCCTTGATGCGTATTCCGCGTTTGAGCCTGGCAGACAGTGGCGCCGCCATGCTGGCCGAGGCGAGCATGGGCGCCGTGCTGGATGCGCAGAAATATGAGATCGCCGCCGAATTCATCAGTGAAAACGACAGCCATCGTCTGCGTATTACCCGTCATTCGCATGGCAACACCTATGTCAATTTCCTCGAGGCGGATTTGCTCGAATCCGGCGACTACAACCAGCTCGTCAAGGTTGGCGATCTGTTGCGTGACCTGATAGGCCAGGGCGCTCGCGCCAAGCGTGGCGAGAAAGAAATGCTGGTGCAAAATTTCCGCGAGGCCATGGATTGGTTCCTGGCCGAGGTCAAACGCGGAATGAGCATTCAGCGCTACAAGGGCTTGGGGGAAATGAACCCTGCGCAGCTATGGGAAACCACCATGGATCCCAAAGTGCGCCGGTTGATGAAAGTGCAGATCGAGGATGTGATTTCAGCCGACCAGATTTTCACCACCTTGATGGGTGACGAAGTTGAACCCCGTCGTGCGTTTATTGAAAATAACGCGCTGGGTGTGCGCAATCTTGACGTGTGAGGTTATAAATCACCATTGAAAAAAGCCCGGTTCACCGGGCTTTTTTTGGGCGCCATCGGGATGGATCATTCCCTCTTGGCGATGGCAAAACCTGCTTCGTTCCATTCAGGGAAACCGCCGCGGAACCAGTAGATGTTCTTCCATCCGGCCTCGATTGCCATGACGGCGGATTTGTAGCTCTTCCAGCAGATGGTGCCGTCGCAATACATCATGAAAGGAGTGTTTTTGTCCTTGGGCAGTTTGTTAAGTGCGAACTGGTCGTCTCCCCGGTCGAAGTCTACTTCCTTGGCGCTGCTTTCATTGTAAGGAACGGATATGGAAGAAGGAACGTGGGCCTTCTTGAATTCGTCTTCGTGTCGCACGTCATAAACAGGCATCCCTTTTTCGATCAGTGTCTTGGCCTCGACAGCGGAGATGATCTTGGCGCCAGGAAGGCTGGTGGGGGTGGTGTTCAGCATCGAGGCAACACTTTTGAAATCCGCCCTCGAAGCCATATTCATCGCGAGATTGAGGCTGTTTCCTTGTTGCAGCGAGGCAGACAGTTTTTGCTGGATATTGGCCGGCACCCTTTCGGTTTGCACACTCAGGGCACGCAACGGTACGGTTGCGCTGGTGGATATGATGCGTCCACCGTTGGCGGCTGTCCAGGTCTTGGCCTCTTCGGTGGATGCCACGGCAAGGTCATAGCGGCCAATCTTCAGGCCGTAAAGGGGAGCCTCGGCCATGCGGTGAAATTTTATTTCCCTGAAGTCGGTTTTGGCCAGTCCGCGGCTATTGATTTCGCTGCGTGCGATCCCGCCTACCAAGGACTCGTAATCAGGAAGGCCCAGCTTGGCGCCGGATTTGGTGGTGAGCGAGCCTGAGTAGTTGGGACCGGCAACAAATGAGACCGCCATGTTTTCCTTGGTCTTGACGATGGGTTCGAATTTGAACTTGCCTATATTGGCGATGATTTGGGCGGGCCCGAAAACCATATCCAGGGAGCCGTCCTTGGCGCTCTTGATGGCGGTAAAGCCACGTTTGAAATACTGCAGGCGAACCGGCTGACCAACCGATTTTTCGATATCTTTGGCGAAAGCGCGATAGCGCGAATTCGTGGCTTGATCCGTGAACGACTCATTCTGGTCCAGCACAATGCCAAGGGTGAGCGGAGCCGCATGAACTACGGAGGACGCCAGCAGAATCAAGGGCATTAAAAAGTAACGTAGCATGATTGTTTCCACTCTTTAAGGGTTGAATGAGGTTCAGCCAGATAACGGGCATGCAGGCTGTCTTCTTGAACAAGGATCAGCAACAATCAAACCAGGATGTCAGGGTGGCTCGTAAATCCGCTTCGTCTACGGGCATCGGCAGTGCGATATCGATGCGTAAACGTTGGCAGACTTTGTCCAGTACAGCCTGGTGAGCCGCTTCATAAAAAACCAGGATACGGGTATGCGGCATGCCTTGCGCCGTGGCCAGCAGGGATTCGAGGTTGGACAGGCGGTCGCGGAAGTCGGTCTGGTGGTAAAAATCAGCCACGATGACGGCGGGCGGTGTTTTGCGCACCAGACTGATGGCGCGGCGCTCCGACCATTCGGTAACAACCGCGTACCCCAGTTCCTGATACAGTTTTTTGTAGCCGGCCGTGCCGATGAAGGCATTGACCATGAGCAGGCTGGGGGGCGAACTCATGCGGCGGCTTTTTTGCTGGCGGGCTTCTTGACGGCGGTTTTTTTGGTGGCCGCCTTTTTAACGGCGGGTTTCTTCGTTTCGGCCGCATCGGCGGCCGCGGGTTTGGCGGCAACCTTTTTTTTCACCGGCTTCTTGGCCGGCCCCTTGGCGACGCGCGCGGCGATCAGCGCGAGCGCCTCGTCCAGGGTGATCTCTTCCGGCGTAATGTCCTTGGGCAGGGTGGCGTTGGTGCTGCCGTGCTTCACATAGGGGCCGTAGCGGCCGCTGCGCACGGTGATGTCCTTGCCATCCTCCGGGTGCGGGCCGAGGTTTTTTAGCACCGATGCCGCCGAGTCGCCGCGCGGCTCGCGCTCCATCGCCAGCACTTCGAGCGCGCGCGGCAGATCGATTTCATACACGCTGTCGGTCTTGGGGATCGACTTGAATTTGCCGTCGTGCAGCAGATACGGGCCGAAGCGGCCGTTGTTGGCGACGATCGGCAGGCCGGTAACCGGGTGATGGCCGACTTCGCGCGGCAGCGAGAGGAATTTCAGCGCCAGCTCAAGGGTTGCGTTTTCCAGCGGGATGTCCTTCGGCCACGAGGCACGGCGCGGTTTCGGCGCCTTCTTGTCCTCCGGCATTTCGCCGATCTGCACATAAGGACCGAAGCGGCCGGAAAGCAGCTTGACGTCGAGCCCGGTGGCCGGGTCCTTGCCCAGGATGTTGTCGCCCTCCGCGGTGGCCGCATGTAGCGGCCGCGTGTAATCGCATTCCGGGTAGCCGGAACAGCCGATGAAGAGGCCGCGCTTGCTTGCCTGCATGAACAGCGGCTTGCCGCATTTGGGGCAGGCTTCCGAAATCGGGCAGCCGCGCTCGACGCCTTGCTTGGCTTTGAGGTCGCCGTCGAATTCGCTCCAGAATTCGCCCAGCAGGCGCGTCCACACGCGTTTGCCGTTCGACACATCGTCGAGCTTGTCTTCCAGTCTGGCGGTGAAGTCGTAGTCGACATAGTGGCCGAAATGGCGGGTGAGGAAGCAGTTGACCAGGCGGCCAACGTCGGTCGGCTGGAAGCGCTTCTTTTCCAGCACCACGTATTCGCGGTCCTGCAGGGTGGAAATGATGCTGGCATACGTGGACGGACGGCCGATGCCGTACTCCTCCAGCGCCTTCACCAGGCTGGCTTCGGTGTAGCGCGGCGGCGGCTGGGTGAAGTGTTGTTCGCCGTAGAGCTTGTCGACCGGCAGGGTTTCGCCCTCGGTCAGCGCGGGCAGCTTGGACTCCTCTTCTTCCTCGTCGTCCTGGTAGACGGCGAGGAAACCGGCGAACGCCAGCGTCTGCCCGGTCGCGCGGAAAGTGCCCTCGCCCACCGTGATGTCGGCGGCGACGGTGTCGAACTGTGCCGGCGTCATCTGGCAGGCGACGGTGCGCTTCCAGATCAGCTCATACAGCCGTGTCTGGTCGTGCGAAAGAAACGGCTTCACCGATTCCGGCGTGCGGGCCACCGAAGTCGGGCGCACCGCTTCGTGCGCTTCCTGCGCGTTCTTGGTCTTGGCCTTGTAGGCAATGGCGGCAGGCGGCAGGTAATCCTTGTCGAAGTTGCCGCCCACATACTTGCGGATGTCGGTGATGGCTTCCTGCGCCAGATTGACCGAGTCGGTCCGCATGTAGGTGATGAGGCCGACCGGGCCTTCGCCGAGGTCGATGCCTTCATACAACTGCTGCGCGGTGCGCATCACGCGGTCGGTGGTCATGCCGAGCTGGCGCACCCCGGCCTGCTGCAGCGTCGAGGTGGTGAACGGGGCGCCGGGATGGCGCGCGCGGCGCTTCTTTTCGATGCGCATCACGGTGGCATCGCGGCCCTCCAGCATCGCCAGCCATTCCTTGCTGCGCGCTTCGTGCTCGACCGTGAATTGCTCGATCTTCTCGCCCTTGAAATGGGTGAGCTTGGCCGTGAAGGCCTGCTCACCCTTGTGGGTATCGAGATGCAGCGTCCAGTATTCGCGCGGCACGAAAGCCTCGATCTCCTCCTCGCGCTCGACGATCATGCGCAGGGCGGGCGACTGCACGCGGCCGGCGCTCAAACCGGGGCTGATCTTGCGCCACAGCAAGGGCGACAGGTTGAAGCCCACCAGATAATCCAGCGCACGCCGCGCCTGCTGTGCGTTGACCAGGTCGGTCGCGATCTCGCGCGGGTTGCGCACCGCGTCCTGGACCGCGGATTCGGTGATCTCGTAGAAGGCCACCCGCTTCATCGGCGTCTTGACCTTGCGCTCCTTGAGGATTTCGCTGATATGCCAGGAAATCGCCTCGCCTTCGCGGTCCGGGTCGGTTGCCAGCAGCACTTCGTCGGCCTTTTTGGCGGCCTTGACGATGGCCTCGACGTGCTTGGCGTTGCGCTCGATGAGCTGATATTTCATGCTGAAACTTTCAGTATCGATCGCGCCGGTTTTCGGCTCCAGGTCGCGCACGTGGCCGTAGCTGGCGAGGATGTCGTAGTCGGCGCCGAGGTATTTTTTCAGCGTTTTGGATTTGGACGGCGATTCGACGATAACGAGTTTGGACATGGTTTTACTTTATTAATGCAGACGTCCTGGCTCGTGGTTCAGCAGCATGTCTTCCAGGTGGGTGAAATGTTCGATCAGCCCGCGGCTCCACAACACGATCAGGGTCATCCAGCGCACGTGGTCGGCTTCGATGTCTTCGCCGCCCAACGCCATCAACCCGGAAATCACCCATTCGCGCGATTCGGGGTCGAGCACCTGCGCGCAGACCAGGTAGGTCAGTTCGTTGCGGCAGGCGTCGTTCAGGCGCTCCAGCTCTTCGGGCGCGTAATGGCGGTCGAAGGCCAGCGCCAGCCGCTCGTGGGTGGCGCTGCCGGAGAGGTTGGCGTACCAGTCGAGCGCGGCGTTGATGTCGGCTTCCTCGAAACCGGCGGCAAACAGGCGCTTTTCCAGCGCGTCGCGATCGGGCGCCAGCTCCGCCATGCGGAAGCTTTCGTAGAGGTAAACCAGGATGTCGAGCATAGTGTCAGTGAATTTTTTGGTAACGCCCGCCGGGCAAGGATGCAATCCGCCCGTCCAGTTCAAGCGCCAACAGCTTCGCTGAAAGCGCTTCCAGCGTCAACCCGGTTCTTTGTGCCAGCGTGTCGAGGGTGGTCGGCGCGCCGTCCAGCGCGTCCAGTACCGGGTCGGACAGGGTTTCGGTCAGCACCCGCGAGGGGTGCGCCGCCTGACGCTCGCCCTGCGGGCGGTCTTGGCGCAGCACCGGTGGCGCCAGCCGTTGCTGCCACGCCAGTTCGTCGAGAATGTCGGCGGCGGATTCGACCAGCTTGGCGCCCTGCTTGATCAATGCATGGCAGCCGCGCGCCAGCGGCGAATGGATCGAACCGGGAATGGCGAACACCTCGCGCCCCTGTTCAGTCGCCACCCGGGCGGTGATCAGCGAACCGCTGTTGGGCGCGGCTTCCACCACCAGCACGCCGCGGCTCAAGCCGCTGATCAGCCGGTTGCGGCGCGGAAAGTGGCCGGGCAGGGGGGCCGTTCCGAGCGCGAACTCCGACACGATCAGCCCGTTTTCGGCCAGCTGGTGCGCCAGCGCCTTGTTGCGCGCGGGATAGATGCGGTCGAGCCCGGTGCCGATGATGGCGACGCTCGAGCCGGCGCCGGCCAGCCCGCCACGGTGCGCGGCCGCGTCGATGCCGAGCGCCAGTCCGCTGACGATGGTGAGCCCGGCGCCGGACAGCGCGTGGGCGAATGCCTCGGCGTCGCGCACGCCCTGCGGCGTGGCGTTGCGGCTGCCGACGATGCCGAGGCAGGGCTGGCTCAACAGGCTGCGCCGTCCCTTGCAATACAGCATGGCGGGGGGATCGGCGATCTCGAGCAGGCTTTTCGGATAGTCCTCGTCCGCCAGCGTCATCAGGCTGTTGCCGGGCTGGGCGAGCCAGGCGTGCGCGGCGTCCAGCAGCGCGATGTCGGGTTCGTCCAGCAACGCGTCGCATTGCGCGCGGGAAAGGTGCGCTGACAGCGCGCCGCGCCCGGACGCCAAAACGGCCTCCGGGGAACCGAAGGCCGTCAGCAGGCGGATCAGGCTGGTGTTGCCGACGCCCGGGGCGAGGGCGAGGCGCAGCCAGGCGTCAGGCACGCTCGAGACGTCTTTCGGGCGCGCGCATGCTCAGGGATTTTTCACCGTGTCGAGCAGGTAGACCGGCCGCTCGGACTGCATGATGAGCGCGTAGGACACGCGGTCGAACACGCGGTACACCATGACCAGGCCCGTCCGCGCATCCGGAAGCCGCACCGATTCGGTCTGTTTTTTGTCCGTGCATCCCCGATCGTAGACTTCCCTGGGGTCGAAGAACTGGTTGAAGCTGACCTTCTTGCCCGGCTTCAGGCAGCCCACGTCCAGGTAGGCCCAGGGGCCGGCTTGCACTTCTGCGCTTGGATTGCAGTCTTCCATCACCTTGCCGGGCCGGTAAAACCGGTCGTAGCTGATCTCTTCTCCGGGCTTGATGCAGCCGGAATCCAGATAAACCCAGCGCTGGCGCCCGGCCTTGTCGATTTTGACCACTTTACCCGCGCGGTAAACGGCCAGCACATGGCCCGGTTCGAGTCCGTCTTGAGCGCCGCGATTGATGACGACGGTCTGGTAACGTCCCGAATTTGCAAGAAGTCCCGTCACACCGTAGGCAGAAATCACCTTGCCGGAAATCGGCTTTTCCGGAGCGTGCGGCACAAACTCGAACTGTGTAACTTCCCGGGCCGGGATCAGCTTGTCCTGGGGGAGGATTTCCTGGCTAACCCGGGTGATCCGCAGTTTTTGCGGGTTGCCGGGCGTCACGGTTTCCGCGTCGCCCAGATATTCCGCTTCATGGCCGAGAAGTTCGCCATCGTCCGGATTCGTCAGGGCCTGGCCTTTGCGATAAACCTGCCACCGCGTGGTGCCCGATTCATCGCTGGTCGCGTAAACGGTATCGCCGGTGGTCATGATGACGCGCTCTTCGTTGGTGCCGATGATCTGCGGTGCTTTATCAAGCATGTCATGGCTGACCAGCAGCGGCTGGTTCAAAAAGGCGTGGATGGCATTGATCGGAATGGAGGGAATGGCTTCATCCCCGATGTCGGTTGCGCGTACGCCGGGCGACAGCTTGACCGTCGGCAGGCCGTTGCCGCCCTTGACCAGCGACAGCCGCGGTTCCTTGCCGCTGCGGTCGAGCACAACGAGGTCACCGGGATAGATCCAGTGCGGGTTCTTGATCGCCTCGCGATTCAGGTTCCAGATTTGCGGCCAGCGCCATGGATCCTTGAGAAAACGTCCGGAGATGTCCCACAGGGTGTCGCCCTTGACCACGACATAGGTGTCGGGCGCGTTGTCTTGCAGTTTCAGGGTGTCGGCCAGCGCAGGCATCGCCAGCAACAGGGCAAGAGAAAAAACGAATTGACGCACGGGGGAACCCTCCACTTAAATCTTGTCTAATTTTGCGTTGAAAATATACTGTGCGCTTAGCTTACGGCTATCCGTCGCCCTATATTTAGGGCGATGCGAGTTTGGATGCGGATTTCGCGTCAAAGTGTGCGCCCAGCTCCTTCATTCGTAAACCTTTTTTATGGCCAGACTCGATATCCTGCATTATCCCGATGCCCGCCTGCACACCGTCGCCAAGCCCGTGGCCACAGTCGATGCGCGCATCCGCAAACTGGTCGACGACATGGCCGAGACCATGTACGCGGCCCCCGGAATCGGCCTGGCGGCGACCCAGGTCAACGTCCACGAGCGCATCGTCGTCATCGACATTTCCGAAACCCATGATGCGCTGCGCGTCTTCATCAATCCTGAAATCGTCGCCCAGTCGGGCCGCGAGGAAAGCGAGGAAGGCTGCCTGTCGGTGCCCGGCGTTTTCGACCGGGTCCAGCGCGCCGAGCGCGTCACCGTGCGTGCGCTCGATCGCGCGGGCAAGTCCTTCGAACTGGACGCCGATGGCCTGCTGGCGGTATGCATCCAGCATGAAATGGATCACCTGATGGGCAAGGTGTTCGTCGATTATCTGTCCAACCTCAAACGCAACCGCATCAAGGCCAAACTGGCCAAGCAGGCGCGTGAACACCGGCCCGACGCCGCGCCGGTGCGCGCGTCGCTCTGAGCCGGCTCGTGCGCATCGTCTTTGCCGGCACGCCGCCGTTCGCGGCGGCCGCCCTCAACGCCCTGGCGGACGCCGGGCACGATATCGTCCTGGTGCTGACCCAGCCCGACCGCCCGGCCGGGCGCGGCATGAAACTCGCGCCCAGCGCGGTCAAGCAGGCGGCGCTGGCGCGCGGCCTGCCGCTGGTTCAGCCCATCAGCCTGAGAACGGCCGAGGCCGAGGCCGTACTGCGCGCGGCGGATGCCGATGTCATGGTGGTCGCCGCCTACGGCTTGATTCTGCCGCAAGCGGTGCTAGACCTGCCGCGCCTGGGCTGCCTCAACATCCACGCCTCGCTGCTGCCGCGCTGGCGCGGCGCGGCGCCGATCCAGCGCGCGATCCTGGCGGGCGACCCGGAGACCGGCATCACCATCATGCAGATGGACGCCGGGCTCGACACCGGGGCGATGCTCTACAAAACGGTGGTGCCGATCCTTGAAACCGATACCGCCGCCAGCCTGCACGACACCCTGGCCGCCGCCGGCGCCGCCGCGATCGTCGCGGCGCTGGCGAATTACCCCGCGCTGATGCCGCAGGCGCAGGACGACGCCCAAGCCACCTATGCCGCCAAACTGAGCAAGGAAGAAGCCCGGCTCGACTGGCGCCAGCCCGCCGACGCGCTGGCGCGCGCGGTGCGCGCCTACAATCCGGCGCCCGGCGCATGGACGCTGCTGGACGGCGCGCCGTTGAAGATCTGGTCGGCGCACGTTGTCGCCGGGTCGGGCGCCCCAAACGACGCCGACGTTCTACGGGCCCCCTCTCAAGAAAGATCGCATGAAGCCGGCGCCGTACTGCTTGCGGAGGCGGACCGGCTGCTGGTCGCCTGCGGCAGCGGCGCGCTGGCCTTGCAGGAGATCCAGCCGGCGGGCGGCAAACGGATGACGGCCGCGGCGTTTCTTGCCGGCCGGCCGCTGCCGGCCGGCACCCGTTTCGGCGCCTGAGACCGGACTTCGGGCGCCGGTGTCGGCATCCGGCGATTCGCGCGCGTCCTGCTATCATCCGCCGCTCATCGCTGCGGCTGGAATCCCATGAATCAACCGACTAACCGGGGCATGTCCCACCATGCGTAATCTGCAAAAACTGGCCGCCGGCGCGCTCGAAGAAGTGCTTGCCGGCGCGGCGCTGCACCAGGTGCTGCCGCGGCGCCTGCAACAACTGGAAACGCCGGGCGAGCGAGGCGCCCTGCAGGACATCGTGTACGGCAGCCTGCGCCATCTGGGGCGCCTGGATGCCTGGCTGGAAGCGCTGCTGGAGCGCCCGCTGACCGACCCCGAACTTGGCTGGCTGCTGCGCGTGGCGCTGTACCAGCTGGCCTGCACCCGGGCGCCGGCGCATGCCGTGGTGCACAACGCGGTCACCGCGGCGGGCGAGGGCTGGCGGCGCGGGCTGGCCAACGCGGTGCTGCGCAATTTTCAGCGCCGCCGCGCCGAGCTGGAAAAGCTGGCGGACGAGCGGCCGCGAGCGCGCTGGTCGCATCCCGACTGGTGGATCGCCAAGCTGCAGGCCGAACACCCCGCGCACTGGCAGGGCATCCTCGAAGCCAGCCAGCAGCATCCGCCGTTCACCCTGCGCGTCAATTGCCGCCACGGCGACGTGGCGAACTACCTGCAGCGTCTGGCGGAGGCCGGCCTGCCGGCGCGGCAAGCCGGCCCGGATGCGGTCACCCTCGACAAGGCGGTGCCGGTGCACACGCTTCCCGGCTTCGACCAGGGCGACGTGTCGGTGCAGGACGCCGGCGCGCAGTGGGCGGCGCGTCTGCTGGACGTGCAGCCGGGCGAGCGGGTGCTCGATGCCTGCGCCGCGCCCGGCGGCAAGGCCGGCCACATCCTGGAACGCGCCGATGTGCGCCTGACCGCGCTCGACCTTGACGTCACGCGGCTGACGCGGGTGGAGGAGAACCTCAACCGGCTGCAACTTTCCGCCACGCTCATTCAGGGCGCCGCCGCGCAGCCCGAGACCTGGTGGGATGGCCGGCTGTTCGACCGCATCCTGGCCGACGTGCCGTGCAGCGCCTCCGGCGTGGTGCGCCGCAACCCCGACATCAAGTGGTTGCGGCGCCCCGACGACATCGCGCAATTTACCGCGCAGCAGGCCGTGATGCTGGAGGCGCTCTGGCGGCTGCTGGTTCCGGGTGGTACATTGCTTTACGCGACCTGCTCGGTCTTCAATGAAGAAAACGACGGGCAGGTGCGTGCATTTCTGGTGCGCCACGCGGGAGACGCCGAACGCTGTCCGCTTCCTGAATCTTTGTCCGACGGGTCGTTGCTGCCCGCTGCCGAGCATGATGGCTTTTTTTACGCCCTGCTGCGCAAGACCTGAGCCGGCTTTGCGCTGGCTGGCGGCGCTGTGGCTGGGCTGCTGGCTCGGCGTGGCGGGCAGCGCGCTGGCCAGCGACAGGAGCGCGGTCAGACAGGCGGTTATCCAGGCCTCGCCGCAGGGCTACGCGCTGGATGCGGACATCGATATCGCGCTCAACCCTACCCTGGAAGACGCGCTGACCCGCGGCATCAATCTGCACTTCCAGCTGAACCTGGAACTGACCCGGCCGCGCAACTGGTGGTTTGACGAAAGCATCGCCGAGCCGGTTCGCAAGATGCGGATTTATTACCATCTGCTGCTGCGCCGGTATGTCGTTGAAACCGGCTACACCACGCAGACCGCCGCCACGCTGGACGAGGCGCTGGCCTTGCTGGGGCGGGTGGAAGGCTGGCTGGTGCTGGAGCGCGGCGCGCTTAAAACCGGACAGCGCTACGACGCCCGCCTGCGCCTGCGTCTCGACACCGCGCAATTGCCCAAGCCGCTGTCCATCGGCGCGGTCACCAGCGACAAATGGGAATTCTCCACCCCATGGTACGGCTGGTCGTTTGAGGCGCCCGCTTTACCTGCCCCACCTCCTTTGCCCTGATGCGAAGTCTGATCGTCGCCGCCCTGATCATGGGCATCGTGCTGCTGTTCCTGCTGTTCGATGCCAGCAGCGGCAGCAGCCCCCTTTCGGACACCCTGCCCACCCTGTTCATCGGTGGCAGCGTGCTCGGCGTGGCGCTGCTGGTGCTGCTGGGCTGGCGCCTGTGGTGGCTGCAAAAACGCATCCGCCGCGGGGTGTTCGGCGCCAAGCTCACCTTGAAATTGCTGCTGATGTTCGGCGTCGTCGCCATGCTGCCCGGCCTGGTGGTGTATGGCGCCTCGGTGTTCTTTCTCAACCGTTCGATCGAGACCTGGTTCGACGTGCGGGTCGACAACGCGCTGACCTCCGGAGTCAACCTCGGCCACGCCGCGCTCGACGACCTGCTGCGCGAGCTCGACAAAAAAGCCCAGCGCATGGCGCTGACCCTGTCGGACGAGGGTATCGGCTCGACCATTACCAGCCTGTCGATCCTGCGCGAGCAGAGCGCGGTGCAGGAGCTGACCCTGTTCGACGAGCGCGGCGGCGTCATTGCCCACCTCAGCGGCGAGCGCGGCACCCTGCTGCCGGTGCTGCCCGAGCGCAGCGTGCTGTGGCAGGTGCGCCAGCAGCAGCCCTACAGCCGGATCGAGGAAGTGGCCGAGCGCGGGCTCATCATGCGTGTCATCGTGCCGGTGTATACCAGCGCGCTGGCCGGCGAAACGCGCGTGCTGCAACTGGTGCAGCCGGTGCCCGCCGGCCTGGCGCGCGACGCGCAGGCGGTTCAGCTGGCGTACCAGGAATACCAGCAGATCGCAGTGTCGCGGCTGGGATTGAAGCGCATCTACGGCGTGGCGCTGACGCTGACCCTGATGCTGGCGCTGCTAATGACGCTCGTCATCGCCTACCTGCTGTCGGAGCGCCTTGGCGCGCCGCTGCGCTCGCTGGCGCGCGGCACCCGCGCCGTGGCCAAGGGCGATTTCTCGCAGATGCCGTCGGTGAAGAGTCGCGACGAGCTGGGCGTGCTGATCCAGTCGTTCAACCGCATGACGCGCCAGCTGTCCGAGGCGCGCGAACAGGTTGCGCGGAACCATCAGCAGACCGAGCAGGCCAAGGCCTTTCTGGAGCGCGTGCTGGCCAACCTGTCGTCCGGCGTGGTGGTGCTCGACGAAGCGCTGCGGGTACGCACCGTGAACAGTGCTGCCGCGCAGATTCTCGGGGTGGCGGATGCCGCGTTCGACGCCCACCCTCTTGTCGAACTGGGCCAGCCGGGCGAGGCATTGCACGCGTTCGGGGCCACGGTTGCGGCGCGTTTTGCTGAGCACGAAGGCGAATGGCAGGAACAGATCGACTATGCGGGTCACGGCGGTAACCAGTCGCTGCTGCTGCGCGGCACCCGCCTGCCGCCCGGAGTCGAGTGCGGCTACGTGCTGGTCTTCGATGACGTCACCAAGCTGATCGACGCCGAGCGCAATGCCGCCTGGAGCGAGGTGGCGCGCCGGTTGGCGCACGAGATCAAGAATCCGCTCACCCCGATCCAGTTGTCGGCTGAGCGTCTCGCGAAGAAGCTGGACGGACGGCTGGAAGCGGCGGACGCCGAATTCCTGGCGCGCGCCACGCAAACCATCGTCAACCAGGTCGCTGCGATGAAAAGCATGGTCGACGCTTTCGCCAACTATGCGCGGATGCCGCGCGCCCGGCTCGAGGCGACCGATCTGAATGCGCTGGTGCGCGAAGTGCTGGCGCTGTACGACGCCAGGACGCTCGGGCTGCAGCTGCATCTCGATGCCGGCCTGCCGCGCATCGCGGGCGACTCCACATTATTGCGGCAGGTGATTCATAATCTGTTGCAAAATGCGCAGGATGCGCTGACCGGCCATCCCGCGCCGAGGGTCGAGGTCGGCACGCACCTTGATAACGAAGCTGTTTATCTGACCGTAACGGACAATGGAGCCGGGTTTCCGGAGCACCTGATGACGCGGCTGTTCGAGCCCTATGCAACCACCAAGGCCAAGGGAACGGGCCTGGGCCTGGCCATCGTCAAAAAGATCGTCGAAGAGCATCATGGCAAAATTCAGATTGAAAATCTCAAATCGGGCGGTGCCGCCATCCGCATCGCACTGCCTGTTTCCGATGCGGCCGGGGAGCAAGCGTGAGCGGACATATTCTCGTTGTCGATGACGAAGTGGGCATTCGTGAGTTGTTGTCGGAAATCCTCACCGACGAGGGCTACGACGTGCATCTGGCGGAAAACGCTGAAGCGGCGCGTGCCTTCCGCGCCCTGCGGCGTCCGGATCTGGTTCTGCTCGATATCTGGATGCCCGACACCGATGGCGTGACACTGCTGAAGGAATGGGCGGCCGGCGGCCTGCTCACCATGCCGGTGGTGATGATGTCCGGCCACGGCACCATCGATACCGCGGTCGAAGCCACCCGGCTCGGCGCCGCCGACTTTTTGGAAAAGCCGGTTTCGCTGGCCAAACTGATCGACACCGTCAGCAAGGCGATCAAGCGCGGCGCCGCCCTGCCCCGCCGCTCGCCCGGCATGGATCTGTCGGCGCTCGGCCGCAGCCCGCTGATCCTCGAACTGAAAAAACGCCTCACCCAGATTGCCGGCAATACCGCGCCCGTCCTGCTGCAGGGCGAGACCGGCAGCGGCTTTGAAGTCTGCGCCCGTTTCCTGCACCAGCCCGCCAGTCCGTGGGTCGAGATCAAGGATCGCGCGCGCTTGGTGTCCGATCCGCTTGGCTTTGTCGAGGCGCTCGGCAACGGCACGCTCTATCTGCCCGAAGTGTGCGAGCTGGCGCGTCTGGAGCAGAAAGGCCTGGGGCTGCTGCTCGACCGCATCGAGGGCAGCGGCGCGCGCCTGGTGTGCGCGGCCAGGCGCAGCCTCGACATCATGGTTGCGGCGGGCGAGTTCGACAATCGCCTGTATTACCGCCTGTCCAGCCTGGCCATCCAGGTGCCGTCGCTGCGCGAGCATCGCGAGGACGTGCCCGAGATCGCCAACTTCATGCTGGCGCAGCTGGTGGAGGAAGGCGTTTGCCCAGTGCGGCGGCTGACCACGCCGGCCTTGAATCAGCTGCGCAACTTCGACTGGCCGGGCAACCTGCCGCAGCTCCACAACGTGGTACGCACGCTGGCGGTCACCGCGCTGGCGAGCGAAATCGACGCCGCCGACGTCAACCGCGTGCTGGCTCCGATGAAGCAGTCGACCCCCGCGGTGGCCCACGGCATCCCGCTCGACATTCCGCTGCGCGAGGCGCGCGACGCTTTCGAGCGCACCTATTTCGAGCACCTGATCCAGCAGGAAGGCGGCAGCATGACGCGGGTCGCCGACAAGTCGGGGCTGGAACGCACCCACCTCTACCGCAAGCTCAAACAGCTGAATATCCGCCATGGACGGCGCCTCGACGAGGACCTGTGACATGGCGTCAGGCATGACGGGTGAACGGCTCCCGGCAAGAGGCAAGGCCACGGTTTTTCGCCTCGCCCCTCACCCTTCATCCCTTACCCCATAATGAAAATCATCATTCTCGGCGCCGGCCAGGTCGGCGCCAACCTGGCCGCAAGCCTGGTTGCCGAAAACAACGACATCACCGTGGTCGACCTCGATCTCGAGCGGCTGGCGCTGTTGCAGGATCGCTTCGATCTGCGCACCGTGCGCGGCCATGCCGCCCATCCCTCGATCCTGAAAATGGCCGGGGCGGAAGACGCCGACATGCTGGTGGCGGTCACCCAGAGCGACGAGACCAATCTGGTGGCGTGCCGTATCGCGTCGACCCTGTTCAATGTGCCAACGCGCATCGCGCGGATCCGTTCGGCCGATTTCCTGGAAACCGAAGGCGGCTTTCTTGCCGAGCATTTCGGCGTTGACCACATCATCAGTCCCGAGCAGGAGGTCACTGAAACCCTGCGCCGCCTGATCGAGCACCCGGAAGCGCTGCAGGTGCTGGATTTCGCCGGCGGCCGTGTGCGGCTGGTGGCGGTGCGCGCCTATCACGGCGGGCCGCTGGTCGGCCACGAACTGCAGGACCTGCGTCGCCACATGCCGGATATCGACGCCCGGGTGGCGGCGATCTACCGGCGCAATCATGGCATCGTGCCGCAGGGCATCACCGTCATCGAGCCGGGAGACGAGGTTTTTTTCATCGCCCGCAAGCAGGACATTTCCGCCGTCATGCGCGAGCTGCGGCGCATGGAGCGCCCGGTCAAGCGGGTCATGATTGCCGGCGGCGGCAACATCGGGCGGCGCCTGGCGGCGAGCCTGGAGCGCGATTACGAGGTCAAGCTGGTCGACCACAACAAGGCCACCTGCACGCTGTTGGCCGAAAAGCTGCATCGGACGCTGGTGCTGTGCGGCGACGCTACCGACGAGGATCTGCTGGAGCAGGAAAACATCGAGTCGATGGACGTGTTCTGCGCGCTCACCAACGACGATGAGGACAACATCATGTCGGCGCTGCTGGCCAAGCGCATGGGCGCGAAGCGGGTGATTGCCCTGATCAACCGTTCGGCCTACGTCAATCTGGTGCAGGGCGGCGAGATCGACATCGCCATTTCGCCGGCGCAGGCGACGGTCGGCCCGCTGCTGTCGAAGATCCGCCGTGGCGACATGGCGACGGTGCATTCGCTGCGGCGCGGCGCGGCCGAAGCGCTTGAAATCGTCGTTCATGGCGACTTGAAGACCTCCAAGGTGGTGGGACGGCGCATCGGCGACGTGGCCTTGCCGGAGGGCTCGGCGATCGCCGCCATCATCCGCGGCGAAAAAGTCATCATCGCGCACCACGACACCCTGATCGAGGCGGAGGATCATCTCATCGTCTTCGCGCTCAACAAGCGCATCATTCCCAAGGTCGAAAAGCTGTTCCAGGTCGGTTTCGGATTCTTCTGAGTTTCCATGCACCGTCTCGCGTCCCTCCTGCACGTGCTCGGCCCGGTGATCCTGATTTTTTCCTTCACCATGCTGGCGCCGCTGCTGACGTCGCTCGTTGCGCACGACGCGGCGCAGCATGCGTTCGACGAGTCCTTCGCCGTGACGCTGGCCGCCGGCCTGGCGCTGTGGCTGGTCGGACGGCGCTGGCGGCGCGAACTCAAGGTGCGCGACGGCTTCCTGCTGGTGCTGCTGGTGTGGACCGGCCTGCCGGCCTTCGCCACCCTGCCCTTCATGATCCATGCGCCGGAGATGGGCTTCACCGACGCCTATTTCGAGACCATCTCGGCGCTCACCACCACCGGCGCCACCGTGATGAGCGGGCTCGACACGCTGCCGCCCTCGCTCAACCTGTGGCGGCATCTGCTGAACTGGCTGGGCGGCATGGGCATCATCGTACTGGCGGTGGCGATTCTGCCGCTGCTGGGGGTCGGCGGCCGGCAATTGCTGAAAGCCGAGCTGCCGGGGCCGATCAAGGACAGCAAGCTCACCCCGCGCATTGCCGACACCGCCAAGCTGTTGTGGGCGATGTATGCGGCGCTCACCGCGTTCTGCGCGGTGGCGCTGAAACTGGCCGGCATGAGCTGGTTCGACGCGATCTGCCACGCCTTCGCTACGATGAGCCTGGGCGGCTTTTCCACCCACGACGCCAGCATCGGCTATTTCGATTCACCGCTGATCGAGGCGGTGCTGATCGTTTTCATGCTGCTGGCGGCGCTCAATTTCGTCACGCATTTTCTGGCCTTCCGCCAGCGCAGCCTGGCGGCCTACCGGCATGATCCTGAAGTCGTCGGCGTGCTCGGCCTGGTAGTGGCGAGCTGCCTCGGCCTCAGCCTCTATGTCTGGCAGGCGGGGGGCTATCCTGAATTCCTCACGGCCCTGCGCCATGTCAGCTTCAACCTGGTGTCGATCGCCACCGATTGCGGCTTTGCCAGCACCGATTTCAACAGCTGGCCGATTTTCGCGCCGATGTGGATGCTGCTCTTGAGCTGCGTTACCGCGAGTTCCGGTTCTACCGGCGGCGGCCTGAAAATGCTCCGCACGGTGCTGATGCTCCGCCAGGGCGTACGCGAACTCGAACACCAGCTGCATCCCGCCGCCCTTTTGCCGGTCAAGATCGGCGGCCATGCCGTGCCCAACCAGATCGTGTTTGCGATCCAGGCCTTCGTCATGATGTACATTGCCACCATCGTGACGATGACGCTGGTGCTGCTGGCCAGCGGGCTCGATTTCGTCAGCGCGTTTTCTGCCGTCATTGCCTGCATCAACAACGCCGGCCCCGGACTCAACGAGGTTGGCCCGGGAACGAATTACGCCGGCCTCAACGACTTCCAGACCTGGGCTCTGGCATTCACCATGCTGCTCGGGCGGCTCGAACTGATCACCGTATTTGTGTTGTTCACCCGCGCCTTCTGGCGTGGCTGAGGGCGGGCGCTGGTACCATCGCGCTAACCGAAGCCGGTCTGCCGCAACGAGACTGCGCTCTTCCATCCAGCCCCCCCGCAAGCGGAAGGGGGTAAACGCCACGCACCAATCGACTCATGTCGCAAATATTGCCTGTCGTCCACATCCTGTCGAAAGTGCTGATGCTGTTTCCGGCAGCATTCCTGCTGCCGCTGGCCATTTCGCTGGGGCTGGAAGATGGCGCGCACCGGGCCTACGACGAGGCGATCGTCGTCACCTTCCTGTCCGGGGTGGCGCTGTGGATATTTTCCCGCAGGGGCCAGCGCGAACTGCATACCCGCGACGGCTTCCTGCTGGTGGTGCTGATCTGGACCATCCTGCCGCTGTTTTCCACCATCCCGCTGCTGTCGTATATGCCCGGCCTCAGTTTCACCGACGCCTATTTCGAGGCCGTCTCGGGCCTGACCGCCACCGGCGCCACCGTGCTGTCCGGGCTCGACAGCCTGCCGCCGTCGATCAACATCTGGCGCACCCAGATGCACTGGATCGGCGGCATGGGCGTGATCGTGCTGGTGGTGGCGGTGCTGCCGATGCTGGGGGTCGGCGGCCGGCAGCTGTTCAAGGCCGAAACGCCGACGCCGATGAAGGACAGCAAGCTCACCCCGCGCATGGCGGAAACCGCCAAGGGGCTGTGGCTGGTGTACGTCATCTTCACGGCATTCTGCATCCTGGCGCTGTGGATCGGCGGCATGAGCTGGGTGGATGCCGTCGTTCACGCCTTCAGCGTTATGAGCCTGGGCGGCATGTCCTCGCACGACGCCAGCATGGCCTATTTCGATTCCGTCACCCTGGAAGTCGTCGTCATGGTGTTCGCGCTGATCGCCGGCATCAGCTTTTCCACGCACTTCATGGCGTTCCGCATGCGCAATCTGCTGGCTTATCGCTTCGACGCCGAAATCCGCTGGACCTTTGGCGTGCTCGGCGCCAGCATTCTCGGCCTGGCCGTGTATCTGCAGTACAAGGAGATTTACCTCGATTTTCCCGAGGCGCTACGCTATGCGGCGTTCAACACCATCGCCGTCGCCACCACGCTCGGGTTTTCCACCACCGACTTCAACGTGTGGCCCTATTTCGCCCCGCTGTTCATGCTGTTCCTGTCGAGCTTCATCGCCAGTTCCGGCTCCACCGGCGGCGGCATCAAGATGCTGCGAGCGGTGCTGCTGTACAAACAGGTCTACCGCGAACTGATCAAGCTGATCCACCCCAACGCGGAAATCCACACCAAGATCGGTCGGCAATCGGTGCCCAACAAGATCATCTATGCGGTGCTGGCTTTTTTGTTCATCTATGTCGCCTCGATTGTTATCCTGTCGTTCATCCTCTCCGCGTCCGGGCTGGATGTTTTTACCGCCTTCACCGCGGTGGTCGCCATGGTCAACAACACCGGCCCCGGCTTGGGACAGGTCGGCCCCGCCAGCACCTATGCTGTACTGACGGACTTCCAGATCTGGGTGTGCAGCTTTGCCATGCTGCTCGGGCGGCTGGAGTTTTTCACCCTGCTGGTGGTGCTGACCCCGGTGTTCTGGAGAAAGTAGGAAAGTTTATGCCGTCGATTGCCGATTTCGAAGCCATGCTGGCCGCCGGTCGCGACAACGCATTGCTGCGCTTCTCGCTCGGTAACGAGTACCTCAAGCAGGGCGATGCAATCAAAGCGGCCGAGCACCTGCGCCAAGCGGTCGGGTTCGACCCGAAGTATTCCGCCGCCTGGAAGCTGCTGGGCCGCGCGCTTGCCGACAGCGAGGCCTGGAGCGAAGCATTGGCGGCCTACCGGCAGGGCATCGCGGTGGCCGAGGCGCGTGGCGACAAGCAGGCAGCCAGGGAAATGGGCGTGTTTGCACGGCGGATCGAGGCCGCGCTGATCAACAAGCCGCTTGGGTTAAAATCGGACGATTGATTTTTTTCAGGAGCAGAAAATGACGCGGATGGTGAATTGTGTGAAGCTCGGGCGCGAGGCCGAGGGCCTGGCCTTTCAGCCGGTGCCGGGCGAGTTGGGCAAGAAGATTTTCGAGAACGTATCGAAAGAAGCCTGGGCGGGCTGGCAGCGCCACCAGACCATGCTGATCAATGAAAACCGCCTCAACCTGGCCGACGCGCAGGCACGCAGCTATCTGATGGAACAGATGGAGCGCTACTTCTTCGGCGGCGGCAACGTCGATGCCGCCGCGGGTTACGTGCCGCCGGCAAGGTAGTGCGTGGTTGTCGCCGCTTCATCGGCCATACAACCGCGGCCTACCCCTTGCGGGTAGTGCGTGGTTGTTGACGCTTCAGCGGCTTTACAACCACGGCCTACCCCTTGCGGGTAAAACCGGCAGCGTTCAAGTAAAACGGGCTCCCCCGCGGGAGCCCGTTTGGATGGGGGTCGCTAAAAATCACATCACTTCTTTTTCGATTTCTTCCAGGGAAGTGTGGCGGACGTCCTTGCCCTTGACCATGTAGACCACGTATTCCGACATGTTCTTGGCGTGGTCGCCCATGCGCTCGATCGCCTTGGTAACGAACAGGATGTCGATAAAAACCGATATGGTGCGCGGGTCTTCCATCATGTAGGTGATGAGGTGGCGCAGGTTGAGGCGGAATTCCTCATCCACCGCCTGGTCCTGGCGGGCGATTTCCACCGCCTTGGTGGCGTCCAGGCGGGCAAAGGCGTCGAGCGCCTTGCGCAGCATGTCGAGCACCATATCCGCCATATATTTGACTTCGGAGAAGCGCGGCATGCTGATGCGCCCGGACTGATGGATCAGCCTGGCCATGCGGGCGATCTTGGCCGCCTCGTCGCCGATGCGTTCGAGGTCGGTGATGGTCTTGACCACCATCATCACCATGCGCAGATCGGACGCGGTCGGCTGACGGCGCGCGATGATGCGGGTGCAATCCTCGTCGATCGCGACTTCCAGTCCATTGACGTTATGGTCGTTTGCATCCACCCGTTCGGCCAGGTCCATGTCGCCCGAGATGAGCGCTTCGACGGCGTTGATGATTTGCTCTTCGACCATGCCGCCCATTTTCAGCACGCTGGCGCGCACTGCTTCCAGCTCGGCGTCAAACTGCTTGTAGGTGTGTTCTGTTGGCATCGTGTTGGTATCCCCAATAATTCGCTTTTAATTATAGGCCGCGCATTGTGAAGATTGCATGACCGGCAACGGCAGGTTTCATTGTGTACTGAAGGGCAGCGCGTACCGTGAGCCGTCCAGGTCCAGGTACAACACCCAGCTGCCCTGTCCGCTGACGCAAGCCGGCAGGGTCACCGTCGAGGCCCAGGTGCCGTCCGCGACCGGCCGCAGATCGTAGCGGTTGAAGCCCATGTCCATGCCGATCATCTGGAATTCTGCGCTGATGCGGGCGGCGTTCACTGCGCGGACGTTCAGTTCGAAAGCTTCCAGTGGCGCCGGCCGCACCGAAAAGCGCACACTTGCCGGCGCGCCGTGGTGGCTGAAGGCGCATCCGGACACGGGGTCGACACAGGGCACCGTCACCGCTTCGGGCGGTCGCTTCAGCCAGTAGCCGGCCGCCGCGATCGCCACCAGCGCGACCAGCAGCAGCAGCGGCGCCAGCACCCGCATGGGGTACGCCTCCGCCGGACTTTTATGTTCTTCGGGGCGCCCGGTTTGCGGGCGATCCCGGCGCAGCACCCGCTTCACGTCCACGCCCCGCGCAGCAGCGCCACGCCGTGCGCGCCGTGCGACTGCGCCAGCGCCACATCGTCGCGCCCCAGCCCGCCGAGGCCGTAGACCGGGATCGGGCTGGCGGCGGCGAGCGCGGAAAACGTATCCCAGCCGAGCGTAACGGCGCCCGGATGGGTGAGCGTGGGCAGCACCGGCGACAGCAGCGCGAAATCGGCCTCAATCGCGGCGGCGTGCGCCAGCTCGGCGGCATCGTGGCATGACACCCCGATCCAGTCGTAGTCCGGGCGCGCCGTCAATCGGGCGGCGGCGGTCGAATCGAGGTGCACGCCGTCCGCGCCCGCCGCGCCCGCCAGCGCCGGATCGCCGTTGACCAGCACGCGGGCGCCGTACCGATGGGCGCGGCGCACCGTCTCGCGCGCCAGTGCCAGCCGTGCGTCTTCAGGCAGCGTCTTGTCGCGCAGCTGGATCAGCCGCAGGCCGTTGGCGAGCGCGATGTCGAGGCGCGCGAGGAAGCTGTCGACGCCGAGCGACTCGGCATGCGTAATCCCCAGCAGCGGCGGCAGCGACAAGGCCTTCAAAATCGGGAAATTGGCCGGCAGGAGCGGCGCCACCTCGACCGCATCGGGCTGCTGCCAGGAAAACACCTGTCCCTCGTGCGGGTGCGGTTCGCCCTGCCAGTCGAACACGCGGAAAAAGTTGAGGCGCACGATGGCGTGCGGGTATTCGAACACCCGGGTGATCCAGCGGCAGGCGCGGGTGACGACGATGCCGAGTTCCTCGTGCAGTTCGCGCACCAGCGCGGCCTCCAGCGACTCGCCCGGCTCCACCTTGCCGCCGGAGAACTCCCAGTAACCCGCGTAGGCCTTGCCCTGCGGGCGCTGCGCCAGCAGTACGCGGCCGTCGGGCCGGGTCAGCACCGCGGCGGAAACTTCGACGATGGAACCGTGGCACATTGGCGTTTGCCGGGTCTGGCCGGCAGCCGTTCCGGTATTTCGTTCAGGTGCGGTATTCGGCATTGATCTTCACGTAGTCGTAGGAAAAGTCGCAGGTCCACACGGTGGCATTCACGTTGCCGCGATTGAGCGCCACGCGCACGGTGATATCGGCTTCCCGCATCACCGCCGCGCCCTGCGCCTCGGTGTAGCTGGCGGCGCGGCCGCCCTTCTCCGCCACCAGCACGTCGCCCAGATACACCTGCAGCGTGTTGACGTCGAGGTCCGTCACCCCCGCATAGCCGATGGCAGCGAGGATGCGTCCGAGGTTGGGGTCGCTGGCGAAGAAGGCGGTCTTGACCAGCGGTGAGCGCGCAATCGCGTAGGCGATCTGCTTGCATTCGGCGCGGTCGCGCCCGCCTTCGACTGCCACGGTGATGAACTTGGTCGCGCCTTCACCATCGCGCGCCATTGCCTGCGCCAGCTCGATCGCGACTTCGCTCAAGGCGGCTTTCAGCGCGGCATAGTCGGCGCCGGCCGCGTCGGAAATTTCGGCATTGCCGGCCTGCCCGGTGGCGATCAGGATGAAGCTGTCGTTGGTCGAGGTGTCGCCGTCGACGGTGACGCAGTTGAACGACACCTCGGCCACTTCCTTCACCAGCTGCGGCATCAGGCCGGGGGCGATCGCCGCGTCAGTCGCCACATATCCCAGCATGGTCGCCATGTTGGGGTGGATCATTCCGGAGCCTTTGGCGATGCCGGTTATCGTCACCGTCTTGCTGCCGACCTGCGCCCGGCGCGACGCGCCCTTGGCGACGATGTCGGTGGTCATGATCGCGTGCGCGGCTTCCGACCAGTGGTCGGGCGCGAGATCGGCCTGCGCCGCCGGCAGCGCGGGCAGGATCTTGTCGATGGGCAGCGGCTCCAGGATTACGCCGGTGGAAAACGGCAGCACGGCTTCTGTCGCGCAGCCTATCAGCCGCGCCACCGCTTCGCAGGTCTGGCGCGCGCGGTGCAGGCCCTCTTCGCCGGTGCCGGCGTTGGCGTTGCCGGTGTTGATCACCAGCGCGCGGATGTCGCCATGCGTCAGATGCTGTTTGCACAGCACGACCGGCGCGGCGCAGAAGCGGTTTTGCGTGAACACCCCGGCCACCCGGGCGCCCGGCGCAAGCTCGATCAGGGTGATGTCGCGGCGTCCGGGTTTCTTGATCCCGGCCGAGGCAATGCCCAGGCGCACGCCTCGAATGGGCAGCAGGGAAGCGGGATCGGGCGCGGAGAGCTTGACGGGCATGGCGGTTTCGCAAAATGGAAAACCGTCATTTTATGCCGGCCGCAAATGGATGGGTGGACCTACTGCGTGCGCCCCAGCAGCCAGTTCATCGCGCGGCGGAATTCGGGCCGCCACGGCCACACCGGATCGAGTTCGATGGAGCGCGCCAGCGAGGCAAGTGAAATCAGCGCGAAGACGGAAAACAGCAGCTGTGAAACGAGCTGGCGGGGGGTGAGCATGCCGAGGGGCATGTCCAGGAAGCCGGGAATATAAAACAGGCTGGCAAAGGCCGCAAAAAGAAAAGCCGGGCCGAGGTACATGACACTTCCCATCATTTGAATTATTGTGCCGAACATTAAGCAAGCCTCGTTCCTGATCTGGAAATTTCAGTCAATACAAGGAACTAAATTTCCTTGCCCGACCGTTCCCATAAAAAATGTAAATTAATTCGACAGTTACTTGCCTTCCGGCTCGGTGGCGAGCTTGCGCAGGATCTCGTGCGACAGCGAATAGAACTGCGGCGTGGGGCCGAGATCTTCATAGATCGGATCGCCGTAGTCGTCTTCGGCAATGACGCGGTTGCCGGGGATGTAGGGCATGGCCACCTCAAGTTCGTCCAGCGCGGCACGGATCAGGTCGGACATCAGTTGAGAAGCGCTGCAGCCGGGATACATCATGTGCAGGGCTTCGATCCGCGCGGCGTCGCGCAGCGGCAAATGAACCATGTAGGCGCGCACGTCTGTCCGCGCATGTCCCTCCTTGCTCCAGCGTTGGATCAGTTCGGCGATACGCATGGGATTTTCCCGGTCTCACAATGCTTTGTTTATAGCAAAGCCCTTCGCAAGGGAAAGCCGGATTCAGCCAGTGCGGCGCCACACCAGCGTGCGGTTGTTCGCCGGCATGGCGATGTCCTGCCGCAGGACCAGCCCCTGCGCGCGAGCCAGCGCGTCTACCGCCTCGAAGTCGCGCACCCCGGAGGCCGGGTCGCGCGCCTTCAGCCAGGCGTCGAAGCGGGCATTGCTCTCCGAAGTGTAGGCGCCGTTGATGTTGAACGGGCCGTACACCGCCAGCACGCCGCCGGCCTCCAGCACTTCGCCCACGCCTTCGAAGAAGGCTTCCACCTCGGGCCAGCCCATGATGTGCAGGGTGTTGGCCGAGAACACCGCATCGTAGCGTCCGCTGCGCCAGCCGGGCTGGCTGACGTCGAGCGCGATCGGCGGCCGCACATTGGGCAGCGCGGCTTCATCGAGCCAGGCCCGGATGCCCGCATGATGCGGCGGCACGTCGGCGCTCTGCCAGACGAGGTGCGGCAGGCCCGCGCCGAAATACACGGCATGCTGGCCGGTGCCGCTGCCGATTTCCAGTACCTGGCGGCAGTCGGCAAATACTTCGCGCAGCACCGCCAGGATCGGCTCACGGTTCTGCACGCAGGATTCGGAAAAGGGTTTGTCGATCACGTTTGTTACTCCGGTGTCAGAGAATGCCGCTTGCCGGCGGCAAGCGAAAAAGCGCGGGCCAAATGGTTTTCAGCCGGACATCATGTCGACCAGGCGGCCGTCGGCCAGCAGCAGCGCGGCGTGCACCGGCTTGCCGGCATGGAGTTCGGCGAGCAGGATCCGGTAGCCGGTGAGCTGGGCGCGATGGCGCTCGACCAGTTGCGCATCGGACAGCGCGCGGCTGTCGTCGCCGGTCTTGTAGTCGATCAGCCACACCGCGTCGTCGAATTCCACCACGCGGTCGAGCCGCTGCAGGCGGCCGTCGGCATCCAGCAGCGCCCACTCGTTGTGGGCGCGTCGATACCGCGCCGGGTCGAACAGGTGCGCCAGCTGCGGCTGTGCCAGCAGGGCGCGGGCCGCGGCCTCGGTGGCGTCCAGTTCGGTTTCAAGCCCCAGGCGCGCCGCCAGCGCGGACAGGTCGCGCGGCGCGCCGGGCGGCGCATGGGCCTCCAGACACGCGTGGAACAATTCGCCGCCCGCCGCCGCCGGACTCGCGGCCGGCGGGGTGACGCGCTGGCCCACCGCCGGGGCGTCGATGCGGACCGGCACGGCGGGGGTTCCGGCTGCCTCGGCGGCGGCGGATGGCAGATCGGCTGGCAGGCCCAGGTTTTGCCAGGCCGCATCGACCCGCGCAAGCCAGGCGTTCCTGCCGGCGTCGCCGCTGACGATCAGCCCCTGCGCGGCGCGGGTCAGCGCCACGTACAGCAGGTTGTCGGATTCGCGCTGCGCCAGATCGGCTTCTTCCTGGAACCAGCCTTCCCGTGCCGCCCCCCGGTCTTCCAGTTTGCCGAACAGCGAGAAGTGAACCGGCCGCGCGGCCTCGGGCGGCCACGGCGCCAGCACGGCGTAGCTGTCGCCGCGCGCGTGGTCGCTGCCGCCCAGGAGCCAGACGATCGGCGCTTCCAGCCCCTTGGCGCCGTGGATGGTCAAGAGGCGCACCGCATTCTCGCCG
The DNA here is from genome assembly GCA_021166845.1 of Thiobacillus sp. Taxonomy (GTDB): domain Bacteria; phylum Pseudomonadota; class Gammaproteobacteria; order Burkholderiales; family Thiobacillaceae; genus Thiobacillus. The sequence continues at coordinate 55,511 of JAJPEP010000048.1, read as the reverse complement.
TCGGCCGCCAGCCCTTCGCCGGGCGCGGCGTCGGCGTCATCGATGAGACTGGCCAGCTCGCGCACGAAGCCGGCCAGCGTGGGGTAGCGCCCTGCGTCCTGCGTCAGCGCCAGCTGCATGAAGGCGCGCAGATTGGCGGCCACCTGCGGTCGCATCGCCTCCGGCACGGCGGCGCCATAGCGCGCTTCGACGTCGCCCTCAAAGTAGATGCGGTCGAGCAGGTCGTGCACCGGCAGCGTGCCGCAATGGGCGCGCCAGCTGGTCAGCAGCTGCGCCGCGCGCGCCAGCGTGGGCGGGCAATCGGCTTCGGCGGCGAGCGCGAGCAGCCGTTCCCAGCCGCGCGGCGCGGCGCCGGGCGCGAACACCCGCAGCAGGTCGTCGTCGCTGCAGCCGAAGACCGGGGACTTCAGCACGTGCGCCAGCTTCAGGTCGGCGTGCGGCAGCAGCAGGGTTTCGATCAGCGCGATCACGTCCTGCGCCTCCAGCGCGTGCAGCAGGCCGCCGCGGCGCGAGGTGATGAAGGGGATGCCGGCGGCTTCCAGTTCGCGCTCGTACAGGTGCAGGTGGGTGCGCTTTCGCACCAGCGCCATGACGTCGCCGGGGCGCGCCGCGCGCAGGGCGCCGGCTTTGTCTGCCACGCCCCAGCGCCCCAGCACCTCGTCGCGCAACACCCGGGCAAACTGCCGCGCTTCCTCATGCACGGCGCGGTCGTCGGCTTCCGGCTGCGGCGTGGTGAGCGGATTGCGCATACGACTCCACACGTGGCCGGAGGCCGCGTAGTGGATCGGAGTCCCCGTGTGGGGCAGGCCATCAGTCGTCGCGGTTTCTGTTTTTTCCACCTGCACCGGCAGGCTGCGTAGCGCGCCCGGGCGCAGGTCGTTTGCCGGCGCGTGCGTGTGCTCGGCAAAGCCCGTCACACCGGCGAACACCGGATTGATCGCCGCGACGACCGCCGGCGCCAGCCGCCGCGTCATGTCGGTGCTGAAGCGCGCGGCGTCGAAATGCGTGCGCAGAAAATCCGCCGCCGCGTCGAACACCCGCGCCTCGCCGCGGCGGAAGCGGTAGATCGCCTGCTTGGGGTCGCCCACCATGAACACCGTCATCGCGCTGTCCGCGCCGCGCGCTTCCAGAAGCCAGGTCGAAAGCGCCTGCCACTGCAGCGGGTTGGTGTCCTGGAATTCGTCGAGCAAGAGATGCCGGTAGCGCGCGTCCAGCTTCAGCGCCAGCGCCGGCGCGTGTTCCTCGCTGCGCAAAAGGCGGCAGGCCTGCCATTCGGCATCGGCAAAGTCGATCACCCCCTGCTGCACCTTGGCGTCCTGATAGGCCGCCAGCAGCGCGTGGCCGAGCAGCAGGCCGTGACGGTTGAGCGCCCAGATGCGCTGGTCGGCCTGGATCGCGGCGACGGTTTCCAGCGCGGTTTCGAGCGTGTCGAGGTCGCGCAGGTAGGTGTCGAGTTCGGCGCCGAGCGCGTTTTCCAGTTCCCTGGTCGCCTGCTTCTTGCGCCGCTTGCCCGCCGTCATCAGGTGTCTCATGAGTGAGACATGGGCCTCATCGGGCGGCAGGCCCAGGCTGCGCTGAATTTCGGGCGCGCGCACCCATTCGCTCTTGCCGCCCTTTTCCAGCGCAAAGCCCACCCGCTTCACCCGCGCCACCATCAGCTCGTCGGCCCAGAATGCCGCCACCGGATCGCACTCCAGATCGGGGTGCAGGCCCGGCTTCAGTTGTTCCAGCGCATGCGCCACCGGGTCGGGCGCCTCGTCGGTATACGCCCACCATTCCGCGCGGGCATCGACAAAGTGTTTCAGCAGTGCGTGCAGATTGTGCTCGCCGACGTCGGCCAGCAAGGCCAGTAGCGCCGCGCCTTCAGGCGAATTGGGCGTGCCAGCCCATTGCGCCAGCAGGCGATCGCGTACCTCGTCCTGCAGCAGGCGGGTGCGCTCAAGCAGTGGGGCGCCCCACGGCAACCCGGCTTCCAGCGGTGCGCGTTTCAGCAGATCGAGAAACCAGCCGTGGAAGGTCGTCACCGTCGGTCCCGGCTGCGCAGTCAGCACTATCTCCAGCAGCCCGCGCGCGCGCGGCAGCAGCGCGTCGATCTCGTCATCCGGCACCGCGCGCTCGTGCAAAAACTTGCGCACCGTCGCGTCGTCTTCCAGCGCCAGCACGCGCAGCCACTCGTGCAGGCGGTCAGTCATTTCCTGCGCCGCCTTGCGCGTGAACGTGATCGCCAGCAACTCCGAGGGCGCGGCACCCGCCAGCAACAGACGCAGCATGCGCGATACCAGCAGCCAGGTCTTGCCGCTGCCGGCGCAGGCTTCCACCACCACCGAGCGGGCGGGGGACAGGGCGGTGGCGGTGTCGAAGGGGTTGGGCATGATTCAAGCGTGTGGCGAAGTCAGCGGCTTCAATAAGCCGGGACAACATTGCTCAGTCAGGTACAACAACTCGGGGCATCAGCCCCAGACGCTTTACCCGGCGGGCAAATTTCTGGCCGTCAAACGAAGCCATGCTATCGCAGCCGCGATAACTCGCATGGTGCAAGGCGTCGGCCATTTCCAGCCCGGCTTCGCTCTGCGCCAGCGCCTGCAGTAGCGTTTCACGGTCTTCCACCGTGACATGATCCAGGCTCAGAAGATGGTGAAATACGCGCGCGATTTCCTGCGGGCTGAAACCGTAATAGCCGCGCATCACCCATTCCAGTTCCAACGCTACGGTTTTGCACACCATCAAAGCTTGACCAGATTCAATCAACCGGCGCGCGGCCTCATGTTGACGTTGCGCCTCTGCATCGGCCTTGTCCGCGATGTAATAGCGGGCCAGCACATTAGTATCCAGCCCGATCATTTTTTGGGCGATGGATTGAGCAAGGTGGCAGGGTCAAAATCTGCGGGCACGGCACGCTTGCGGCTGCTCAACATGCCAAATCCGCTGGTGACCACCTCGGTGGGCGAACTCCGCACCCGCAGCTCAACATGATCGTCAACCAGCGAGAACTCCACCTTGCTGCCCTGACGGATGCCCAGTTGCTGGCGCAAGGATTTGGGAATGGTGACCTGCCCCTTGCTGGTTACGGATGTTGTTTCCATGAATGATCTCCTGTAATACCCGGTAAGAATATCATTGGTTGGGATGGATGCACCATGTCGGCTCCGGCATTCAAAACACCGCTGAGCGGGCGGGGGAAAGGGCGGTGGCGGTGTCGAGGGGACGGGGCTGCATGAAAGGCGATCAGGTGTCAGTGGCTTCCTGCCGTTCTCGCACCATCTCTGTAAATGAAGAAATATCCATAAGCCACGCCTGTTGCTCAGGCGTGTAGGTCTCGTGCAGACCACGCGGCAAAACGAGTTGCAGATTTTTTATCTGCATCTCGTCTGTTTGGTGTTTGCTGATTGAAGCTTCGAGCGTGAGCAGGTGCTTGTGTTCGATGCGATCAGCCTCCGCAAGCACCTGTCGCCAGCGGTCTTTACAGGTGGATTTCACGCCGAGCATGGTCAGGCGCAGAGCATCAAAGGTGGGGTCATGGTATGCCGCAACACTGGGGAAAATGAAATCCGGTTTGGCCTTGTTTTCCGTTACAGCGGTGCGTTTATATTGGATGCCGCACTCAGCAAACAGCAGTTCGAGATGGTTTTCGAGCGCAAGTCCAACCCGGCTCTTGCGCCGGTTTTGCACGGATAAGGAAAACGATAAAAAACCATCCACATCCACACCCGTGTCCACGTCGCCACCAAAACCTGTGGAAAGGCGGTCGGCGATTAGATGGCGTTCGAGTGTCCGAAACAGGATTTCTTCCCGCTCCATCCAGGCCATCAATACCAAATCCTGGTCTTCCACCGGGTTGAGGTCCTTCAGGGTGGAACGGGCATAGGCGGAAAATTCGCGTGTTGTCGGAAACTTCCCTTTGAATCTATCCAGCATCGCATCAAGGTAGGCCTCAACCGAAGCCTCTACCGCAACGCCAATGTTTTCAAGGATGAATCGTGAAGCAAACTCAATGCGATCTTGCTCGGTTTCCAGTTCGGACTTGACCGAAAAACCGGGATGAGCCAAGTCGGTGAAGCCAAATAGCCATTCAATTTGCGCTGAAATACTTGAACCGTTTTCAGCGATAACAACCAAAAGTTCGCCATCGTGGCGCTTGGCAATCACGAGCAGATCACCTTCGGCAGCATTTAGGGAGACAGTAGTGGTTGGAAAATAAAAACGGTATTCAGCTGGACGGTGTGGCTGGTCTTTTCGGCAGTCGTAAAGCGTCAGGAAGGCGTCTTCAACAATGGGTTCCGCGTCATCATCGGTCAGGTAAAGAAAGCGGGTGGCTATGCGCGTTGGTTCGGCCGGCTTGCCCATAAACGTTAGCATGCTCTTGGTGGCTTGGTATTCATGCTGATTGGAGCAAGTTCTGTCCGCCTCAACTGCACTAAGACGTTTGGCTGCAACCCCTTCAAAATATTCCGACAGGTACCCGCTTTTCATCCACGCTCCTCTATAAACGGCTCATTGCTGTGTAGCCAGTCGGCCAGCCGACGTATGACACCATCCAAATCCTTATCCGCGCCACGGATGGCACACTCCCATACAACGCCTACACGCCAGCCTGCAGAAATGAGTGCGGCGCGTGTACGGTGGTCGTTACGCTGATTACGGCCAATTTTTTCGCGCCAAAATTCTGGGCGCGTGCCCGGCCATTTGAACAACGAGCAATCGTGTCCATGCCAGAAACAGCCGTGAACGAAAATAACAGCACGGTAACGCGGAAACACCATGTCTGGTTTGCCGGGAAGGTTTCGGACATGTAGGCGAAACCGAAACCCCCTGCGATGCAACAAACTGCGGATCAAAACTTCCTGTTTGGTGTTGCGCGCTCGGATGCCAGACATCATCCGGCTACGCGTGGCCGGATCAACAACGTCAACCATTAAGCATCAAGCTGGATTCCGACGGCATTCATGAAAATCGGGTAAGCAGCTTCAATCATTCTGTCGTGCCCCAAGTTTTCATCTAGCTCGTCGAGCAGGAAGCGCAGCTCCTGAACCTCGGTATCCGAGAACATGCGTTCGTCATCAGCGAATCTGAAAATTTCAGATGGATTATCTTCCGGGTGGAAAAGAAGGCCGTTGCATTGCAACTCAGAGAACCACAACAAGGCGCTATCAAAAGTGGTGTCCTGCAGTTTTGGGATGCGTGATTGTGTGTACATGGTCATCTCCTCAGGCTGTGGCAAAACGAAGGGGTAGCTCAGGTTCCAGGATATCAGCTTCCAGATAGGGCTGCATCAACTTGGCAACGTGAGCCATGACATCAACAACAACAGAATTACCAAACTGTTTGTAAGCCCGCGTGTCCGACACTGGAATCCTGAATGTATCGGGGAAACCCATCAGCCTTGCGCATTCTCTGGGCGTCAGACGACGCGGGTTTTTGTCTTCGCCTTGATAAATCAAAATCTCGGAGCCGTCCTTGTAATAGCGGGCGGAAAGGGTGCGGGTAACGCTGTTGGGCGTGACGAGACCGAAGCCGAAGCCGTTGCCTTTGGCGCGGTGTTTTTCCGCGTAGCCCTGCAGGTAGCGCCAGAGGTTGTCGGTGAGGGTGTATTTATCCTGCACCTTGTTGTGAGCGTGGTTGAAGAAGCGGTCTTCATCCCAAGGCAGGTGCGGTTCGGTGCCGTCAGTATGATGCAGGATTTCTTTCAGCGTGTGCTGGCCCTTGGGCGGCATGGGTAAGGCGTCAAAGTCGAACGCGACAGGCTCGCGAAAGCCAACGATGAGGATGCGCTCGCGGTGCTGAGGGACGAAATGCGCGCCATCGATGACGCGGGTGTGGATGTGGTAGCCAAGCTCTTCGCTGAGGGTACGTTTGATAACGTCGAAGGTGCGGCCTTTGTCGTGCGAGGTAAGGTTTTTGACGTTTTCCAGCAGGAAGGCGCGTGGTCGCTTTTCGGCGATGACGCGGGCGACGTCGAAAAACAGTGTGCCCTGTGTTACGCACGCGAAGCCGTGGGCTTTGCCCAGCGCATTCTTTTTGGAAACCCCGGCAATGGAAAACGGCTGGCAGGGGAATCCGGCCAGCAGCACGTCGTGGTCGGGAATCTCGGTGGCCTTAACCTGTGTGATGTCGCCGTTAATGGCGTGGCCGTCACGGAAGTTCTCGGCGTAGGTTTTTTGCGCGTAGCTATCCCATTCGCTGGTGAAGACGCAGCGCCCGCCTATGGTTTCGAAGGCGCGGCGGATACCGCCGATGCCGGCGAATAGATCGATAAAGCTGAACGCGGCCTCCCCCTCGAAAGGTAAATCGAGTGGCAAAAGCTGTTGCAGGGCGTGAATGACATAGGGCGGTGGGACGGACTGGCGGGTTTCCCAGCGACGAATCGTGCGGGGAGTAGTCTTTAGAAAATCGGCGATCTTGGCTTGTGTGTGGTGTTCGCGGGCGGCTTTCAGATAGGCTAGAACGGCATCGTCGCCGCCTGTGGTGAGCACAGTGGTAATGGGGATCGGGGCGGACACGGGCTTTCCTCTGGGTATTTTTGCGGACAATACGCCCTGTTTTTGTATTTTTCAAGCCTGAGGGTCGTCGTCCCACTCCCATTCGTCGGTATCTTCGTCAATCGGAATGGCATCCAGCAGGGCTTCATCCGATTCGCTCCACATCCCCTTGCGGCACAGCCCGCGCGCTTCGCAGTGCTGGCAGGCAGCGTCGACCCCCGATGCGGGGAGCGGCGTACCGGCGGCGATGGCTTCGAGCAGCGCCGGCAGGCGCAGGCTGATGGCGGCGACGTCGGTTTCGCCGTCGAGTTCGAGCGCGGCGACGGGGGCTTCGTTGATCGGCAGGTAGGCGGCGGCAGCCTCGCACAGCCAAGCGTAGAAGGGCAGCTGCACGGCCTCGTCGGGCGTCTTGAGCTTCTTTTTCAGGCCTTGCGCGGCGCTGGTCTTGTAGTCGATCACGTAGCGGGCGTCGCCTTTTGCATCCACGCGGTCGACGCGGCCGTGCAGGGTGATCTCACCCAGGCCTTCAACGCTGTGCGGCACCGCGAAATCGGTTTCGCCGGATTCGTAGCACCAGCCGGCGGATGCGTGCGCCAGCCAGGCGTCGATGTAGGCGGGCTGGATGCTGTCCCACTGGCTCGCCCAGGCGGCGGCGGTGTACGCGGGCAGCGCGGCGAACTCGGCGGCGGAGAGGGCGTTAAGCTGCGCCAGCGCGGCGGCGCGTTCAAGTGGCGGCGCGCTGTCGTGAAAGGCCTTGAGGATGCGGTGCAGCGCGTTGCCGTAGTCGCTCTTGTCGAGCGCGTCGTCGGCCTCGTCGAGTTCGCGGATGCCGAGCACGCTGCGCGCAAAAAACCGGTAGGGGCAGTCGAGCAGGGTCTGGTAGGCGGTGGGCGAATAATGGCGCGGCAGCTGCGCGGCCATGACCGTCGGCGCGGGCTGCACGCAGGCGGTGGGCAGCGGGCCGGGCTGGGTGGGCGGAATGCCGACGGCCTGCTCGGGCAGGGCGCTGTCCCAGGCAGCCTGGTGCAGCGCCTGCAACCGCAGCACCAGCGGCGAGGCGGGGTTGGGCTCGTCGTTGTTCCATGCCTGCCAGCTGATGAGCGTGGGCCCCTGGACCAGCAGCTGCATCAGGTCGGCGGTGACGGCCTCGGCTTCGTCGCTTGCGGTTGACAGGCCCAGTTGCGCGCGGGTGGCCTGCGAAAACAGGCCGGGCGCGGGGCGCGCGGGCAGGTGGCGGGCGTCGGCGCCGATCAGCGCCACGGCGTCGAACAGGCGCCCGCGGGCGGCGGGAAGCGAGGTCAGCACGATGGGGCTGGCGACTCTGGCGTCGATGAAGCTGGCCGATTCCAGCGCCAGGTTGAGCCAGCGCCGCCATTCGGCGAAGCCGTATTTTTCGCCATCGTCCGCCAGATCGCGGCGCAGGGTGTCGAGCGTGTCGAGTACGCCGGCGCCGGCGGCGTCGGCCTTGAACGGGGCGATGGCCTCCAGTTTGGCGAGACTGTCGGCGAGCCGGGCGAGCCACACCGCGAGCGGCGCGCGGCGCTGCTCGAACCCCTGGCGGGCGTCGAACAGCGCGGCGAGCCAGGCAGGCAGTGCGGCGAATTCGCGGTGCGCCAGCCGCAGCATCTCCGTCATCCCCTGCGACACGCCTTGCCGGCGCAGCGCCAGTTCGAAAGCGAGCACCTGGTCCTGGCGCGCGGCCGGTTCACCCAGAACGAAGGGCGATTTCAGGAGATCGAGCAATTCGACGTGCGGGAAGTCGCTCGCCACGCATTCGAGCCAGCGGTCGATCACCGCGGCGGCGGCGGTGGTCGACAGCGTCCAGCCGGTTTCGTCGGCCGCCAGCACGTCCATGCGTTCGAGCAGCGCGCGCACCCGCCGCGCGGTTTCGCGGTCGAGCGCGATCAGCGCGAGTGCGCGCCGGCCGGTGCGCAGCTGGCCGGCCACCCAGGTGGCGACGGCGCGCGCTTCGGCTTCCAGGTGCGGCGCCGGGGCCAGCGTGATGCGATCCTGCAGCGGCGAGGCGGGGACGCGCCGGGCGAGGGCGGCGGCGCGGTCGCGCAGCGGCGGGTCGGTCAGCTGCCAGGCCTGGTGCAGGGTGAAAGTTACGGCGGCTTCGGCGTCCGCCTCGAACAGCGTGAGCGGGGCGCGTTCGGCGCAACGGGCGAGAAACTGCTGTTCGACGGCGGTGAGCGTGCCCAGCGCATAGCCGTAGATCGGCTGCGGGGCCGCCCCGATTTGTTCGGCCAGCGTGTCGAGCGCGCGTGCATAGCGCGCCTGCGGGTCATGGCCGTCATTGTTGAGCGCCTGCCACACCGCCTCGATCAGCGCCGTCTCACGATCAAGTACGGCGCGGTCGAGCGCGCCAGCGTGCAGCGCGCGAACCCGTGCGCCGATCTCGGCGCCCAGCCGCGCGGCCGACAGTTCGTCAGCAAGTTGCAGCAGTTCGCCGGCGAGCGCCCAACGGTCGACCGCGCCCAGCCAATCGACGCGCCGCAGCACGCCGTGCAGGCGCGCCAGCCGCCGCGCCTGCGGTTCGGCGCGGCCGTCGGCCTCGCTCTCGGCCCAGGCCTTCAGCGGGACGATGCGTGGCGGGATCAGTGCCCGGCGGCCGGCTGCCCGCGCCAGCGCGCGGGCGAAATCCTGCCCGGCGCGGTGGTTGGGGACGAGCACCGTCAGCCCGGACAGGTCGGGCAGGCGGTCGGCGTGTTGATCGAGCAGGTGGCGGGCGACGGCATGCGGCAGCGCGTCGTCGCCGGAGATTTTCAAGCGGCTCAGCGCTCCAGCTGTTTCAGCTTGTCCTTGACCTTGGCCCATTCATCGGCATCGGGCAGCGGGTCCTTGCTCTCGATGATGACTTTCCACTGCTTGGCGAGTTCGGCATTGAGCGCGATGTAGGCGCGCTGGTCGTCCGGCACGTCGTCTTCGGCGAAAATGGCTTCGACCGGGCATTCGGCCACGCACAGCGTGCAGTCGATGCACTCCTCGGGGTCGATGACGAGGAAGTTGGGGCCTTCGTGGAAGCAGTCCACCGGACAGACATCGACACAATCGGTGTATTTGCACTTTACGCAGGCGTCGGCTACAACATAAGTCATTTGTAATTACCCAGATGATTTGAGAAAACGCCCGGATGCTTGCAGGCGGCGATTTTGATGTAGCATATCGGCACAAAATCAAATTTTCCAGTATTACCGCCTTCCAAACCATCCAGGCCGTGTCCGGCCAACCGCATAATTCATTTCAAATAGGAGCCGCACCGATGAGCGAACATGTTCATTACATATCCGACGATTCGTTCGAACAGGAAGTCTTGCAGGCCGGCGTGCCGGTGCTGGTGGATTACTGGGCGGACTGGTGCGGCCCCTGCAAGATGATCTCGCCGATCCTCGATGAAGTCGCCAAGGAATACGCCGGCAAGCTCAAAGTGTGCAAGCTCAACATCGATGAAAACCAGGCCACCCCGCCGAAGTTCGGCATCCGCGGCATCCCCACCCTGATGATTTTCAAGAACGGCAACGTCGAGGCCACCAAGGTCGGCGCCTTGTCCAAGTCGCAACTCACCGCTTTCGTAGACAGCAACATCTAATAAAAGTTTTTACCCGGATGGCGCTCCGGCGCCGCCTGCACGCAGCACCCGCAGGGAGTACGCCGCCAGACACACGCCCTGCAGACGGTCCTGGCGCGGCGCCATCCGGCTTCACCCCTCCCCATCTCCCGGCTCTTTCAAGCGAGCCTGTTCAGGCCTCTTCCATGTATCTTTCCGAACTCAAGCAGAAACCGATCACCGAGCTTCTTGAAATCGCCGCCACCAACGGCATCGACAACGCCAACCGCTTTCGCAAGCAGGAACTGATCTTCGCCATCCTGAAGACGGTGGCGAAGCGCGGCGAGAGCATCTTCGGCGACGGCGTGCTGGAAGTGCTGCCGGACGGCTTCGGTTTCCTGCGTTCGCCGGAAGCCTCGTATCTGGCCAACACCGACGACATCTACGTGTCGCCGTCGCAGATCCGCCGCTTCAACCTGCACACCGGCGACAAGATCGAAGGCGAGATCCGCACCCCCAAGGACGGTGAACGCTATTCGGCGATGACCAAGCTCGACAAGATCAACGACGAGCCGCCCGAGGCCAGCAAGAACAAGATCCTGTTCGAGAACCTCACTCCGCTGCACCCCGACGAGCCGCTCAAGCTGGAGCGCGACGTCAGGGCCGAGGAAAACATCACCAGCCGCGTGATCGACATCGTCGCCCCGATCGGCAAGGGCCAGCGCGGTCTCTTGGTGGCGCCGCCAAAAACCGGCAAGACGGTGATGCTGCAGCACATCGCCCACGCCATCACCTCCAACCATCCCGACGTCGTGCTGTTCGTGCTGCTGATCGACGAGCGTCCGGAAGAAGTGACCGAAATGAGCCGCACCGTGCGCGGCGAAGTCATCGCTTCGACCTTCGACGAGCCCGCCAGCCGTCACGTGCAGGTGGCGGAAATGGTGATCGAGCGGGCCAAGCGCCTGGTCGAGCACAAGAAGGACGTGGTGATCCTGCTCGATTCCATCACCCGTCTGGCGCGCGCCTACAATGCCGTGCAGCCCGCCTCCGGCAAGGTGCTCACCGGCGGCGTCGACGCCAATGCGCTGCAGAAGCCGAAGCGCTTCTTCGGCGCCGCGCGCAACATCGAGGAAGGCGGCAGCCTCACCATCATCGCCACCGCGCTGGTCGACACCGGCAGCCGCATGGATGACGTGATCTATGAGGAGTTCAAGGGCACTGGCAACCTTGAAATCCACCTCGACCGCAAGATGGCCGAGAAGCGCCAGTACCCCGCGATCAACGTCAATCGTTCCGGCACGCGCCGTGAAGAACTGCTGATGCCGCAAGACATCCTGCAGAAGGTATGGGTGCTGCGCAAACTCCTCTATCCGATGGACGACATGGAGGCGATGGAATTTCTGCTCGACAAGATTCGCGCGACGAAAAACAACAGCGAATTCTTCGACTCGATGCGGCGGGGTTGATCGGGGCGCCTGTCTCCGCTATACTCCCGCGTTCTCCGAATTCAACCCATTTTAAGGAATTGCCATGAAAGCCGGCATTCACCCCGATTACAACGAAGTGGCCGTGACCTGCTCCTGCGGCAACACCTTCAAAACCCGTTCCACGCTGGGCAAAGACGCCCTGCTGGTGGAAGTCTGCGCTGCCTGCCATCCGTTCTATACTGGCAAGCAGAAGATCGTGGACACCGCCGGACGCGTCGAGAAGTTCCGTCAGCGTTACGGCATCAAGTCAACCGCGGCATGAAGTAAGCCGGTCTGTGCGATTATGCAAAAAGCGGCTTTGGCCGCTTTTTGCATTTTCGCGGCGCGGCAACGGTATCATTTTGAGCGCCGCCTCCCGAGGAAAAGACTGACGTGACCCCCCGCGCTTTTCGCCGTATTGCCGTCATTGCCTTCGGTTCGCTGGCGCTGACCCACTGCGCGCAGAATCCGGTCAGCGGCGACAGGGACTTCGTGCTGATGTCGGAGCAGCAGGAAATCCAGTTGGGCGCGCAGGCGCACCAGGATGTGCTGAAGGAATACGCGGCGCTGGATAATCCTGCGCTGCAGGCCTACGTCAACGAGGTCGGCCAGCGCCTGGCGCGGCAAAGCCAGCGGCCGCACCTGCAATGGCATTTCACCGTGGTCGATAGCCCCGATGTCAACGCCTTTGCGCTGCCCGGCGGCTACGTCTATATCACCCGCGGCATCATGGCGTATCTGAATTCCGAGGCCGAACTGGCCGGCGTCGTCGGCCACGAAATCGGCCACGTCACCGCGCGCCACGGGGTGCGCCAGCAAAGCGCGTCCACCGCGGCCGGACTGGGGGCGGTGCTGGGATCGATCCTGGTGCCGGGGCTGGACAATCAGGCGGGCGCCACCCTGCTGCAAACGCTGGCGCAGGCCTGGACCGCAGGCTACGGCCGCGAGCATGAACTGGAATCCGACCGCCTCGGCGCCGAATATCTGGCGAAGACCGGTTACAACCCGCAGGCGATGATCGACGTCATCGGCGTGCTGAAAAACCAGGAGCTGTTCGCCGCCGAACTGGCCCGGCGCGACGGCCGCCCGCTACGCACCTATCACGGCACCTTCGACACCCATCCCGGCAACGACGCGCGCCTCAGGCAGGTGGTGGGCGCGGCGAACCAATACACCGTTGCCAGCCCGCGTGACGGCCGCAGCGACTATCTGCGAAAAATTGCCGGCATCTATTTTGGCGACAGCCCCGAGCAGGGCCTGATTCGCAACAACATGCTGCTGCATGAAAAACTTGGCCTTGTGCTCCAGTTTCCGCCAGGCTGGCGGGTGCAGAACCGTCCCGACCGGGTTGTGGCGACGAGCCCCCAGGGCGATGCGCTGGTCGAACTGCGGCAGGGACCGAAGAACGACAAGCCGCTGGATACCCTGCAAAAAGGCCTCAAGCTGGATGCCGGCGTGCGCTACGACAGCGGCAAGCTTAGCGGCTATCCGGCGGCATTCGCCGCCGGCGCGCAGCAGGGCAAGCCGGTGGTGGCGGCGGCCGTGGTGTTCAACGGCACGCAGTACCTGATCGCCGGCATGGCCAGGGACAAACCGGCCTACGACCGCGAACGCAGCACCCTGCGCGCCGCGATCAACAGCTTTCGCGCGATCACCGCGGCCGAGAAAAAGGCGGCCCGGCCTTACGTGCTGAAACTGGTCGCGGCGCAGCCCGGCATGACGATGGCAAACCTGGCGCGGCAGTCGCCGCTGGGCGCCGACGCCGAAAGCCAGCTGCGCCTGATGAACGCCCTTTACCCAAGCGGCGAGCCCAGCCCGGGCCAGCGCCTCAAAATTGTCCAGTAAGCGCCTGCCCTCCCTTCCGCGGCACCCGCAAGGAGTACGCCGGTGGGTGCCCCGCTGCTGCGCAGCGACCCTTCCGCGGCACCCGCAAGGAGTACGCCGGTGGGTGCCCCGCTGCTGCGCAGCGACCCTTCCGCGGCTCGGGCTGCTGCTGCTCTGTGCCGCCTGGCTGCTGCCGGGCCTGGTGGGGCACGCGCCATGGAAGGGCGGTGACGGCGATCACTTCGTGCAACTGTGGCTGCTGCTGCAAAGCGACGTCGCGCCGCAGGCCGCGGCGGCCACGCCGCGGCTGTACTACTGGGTGGCGGCCGCCACCGCCTGGCTGACTTCGCCCATCCTGGCCCTGCCCGACGGCGCGCGGCTGGCCTCGGGGGTGTTCATCGCGCTAGCGCTGTTTTTTGTCGCGCGCACCGCGCGTGCGCTGTATGGCGCAGAAGCCGGCTGGGCTGCGGCGCTGACGCTGCTGGGCTGCGTGGGCTTGCTGGTGCGCGGCCACGAACTCAATGCCTATACCGCCCAGTTCGCCGCCGCCGCGATCATGCTGCATGGCGTGGCCGGCCTGCCGCGGAACCCTCGCAGCGGCTGGGCGCTGGGCATCGGGGCTGCGCTCATGCTGCTGGCCGGCGGCGCGGCGGAAGCGGTGCTGATCCTGGCGCTGGCGTTGCTGTTGCCGCTGTTGCTTGAGGAGTACCGTTCGCCGGCGGCGCGGCGCGCGCTGCTGTGGGGGGCGGGCCTCGCGCTTGCCGCCAGCGCGGCATGGCTGGCTTATCTCGCCACCCAGGCGATCCCGTTTGTGCGCGTGCTCAATCTTGAGCGCTGGCTGGGGGGCGAGGGCCTTCGCCCGGGCTACTACCCCGGCATTCTGGCCTGGTACGCCTGGCCGGCGTGGCCGCTGGCGGCCTGGGCGCTGTATCGCGGCCGGCGCCAGTGGCGCACGCCGGGGGTGGTGCTGCCGCTCGGCGCGCTGGCGGGCCTGCTCGGCCTGTACGCCCTGGCGGCGCATCCCGGCGAGGAGCAGGGCCTCATACTGTTGCTGCCGCTGGCCCTCTTGGGCGCCGCTGGGCTGTTCAGCCTGCGGCGTGGCGCGGCCAGCGCCCTGCTGTGGTTTGCGCTCATGCTGTTCGGCTTTATCGGGCTGCTGCTGTGGGCCTACTGGAGCGCGCACGACCTGGGTCGTCCGGCGCGGCTGGCGGCGCGGCTGGTCAAGCTGGGCATGACCGGCGTCGGCGAATTGCGTCCGTGGGCGCTGGCACTGGGTCTTGTCGTTACCCTGACCTGGGTCGGGTTCCTCGCCCGTGTCGGCCGCTCGCCGCTGCGCCCCATCCTGGTGTGGACGGCGAGCCTGACCTTCATCTGGGTTTTGCTGATGGCGCTGTTTCAGGCGCCGCTCGACCGTCGCCTGAGTTATGTCAGCGTCGGCGAGGCGCTGACGGCGCGGGTGTCGCCAGCGGCGTGCATCCAGACCCATCAGGTGCGCAGCACGCAGCGCCTGCTGCTGGCCTATCACAGCGGCCGCCAATTCGTCCCTGCCGACGCCGGCTGCGACTGGCTGCTGCTGGAGACGCGGCGCAACGAGCCCGAACCGCATGTCCCGGATGGCTGGATCAAGCGGTGGGAGGGCGCGCGCCCCGGCGACCGTTCCGACCGTTTCCATCTGTATGCCCGGCGCCGGCAGTAAATCAGAGTCGGCGCGCGTCGCCGCCGTCATCCTGGCGGGCGGCCAGGGCCGCCGCATGGGCGGCGCCGACAAGGGGCTGGTCATTTATCGGGGGCGCCCGCTGGTCGAATGGGCGCTTGCCGCGCTGGCGCCGCAGGTCGGCGAAATTCTCATCAGCGCCAACCGCAATCTCGACCTCTACGCGGCCTATGGCCACCGCGTGCTGCCCGACACTTTGCCCGATTTCCCCGGCCCGCTGGCCGGCGTGCTGGCGGCGCTGGACGCCGTGACGGCGGACTGGTTGCTGGTCGCGCCCTGCGACACGCCGCACCTGCCTGCCGATCTGGCCGCGCGTTTGCTCGATGCGGCGCTGCGGGAAAGCGTGCCGCTGGCGGTGGCGGCGGATGGGGAACGCGTGCACTACGGCTGCTTCCTCGTGCGCGCCGACCAGCGCGACAGCCTCGCCGCATTCCTGGCGCGCGGCGAACGTGCGGTGCGCCACTGGCAGGCGGGCCTGCCCTCAACGGCCGTGCGATTCGAAGCGGCCTGTTTTGCCAATTTCAACCAGCCGCAGGATCTGCGGGCGGAGTAAGGCTCCTGGTGTTGGCAAGGGGGCAGCCATCGCGCGCGCGCGAATCAGTCGTGAGCGATTTTCTTGTCGGTGAACAGGTAATCCCGCAGTTCCTTGTCGAACTTCGGGTCGTGCCGGCGGATCCACTCCATCACCATGGCGGCATGCTCTTTCTCCTCGTCGCGGTTGTGCTTGAGGATGGCGCGCAGCTCCGGATCCTTGCAGACATCCATGCGCTGGTTGTACCAGTCCACCGCCTCGAGCTCTTCCATCAGCGAGACGATCGCCCGGTGCATGTCGCGGGTCTCGGCACTGAGTGCTTCGACCGGCTCGTGATAACCCTCGTTTGCCATGTTTTTTCCTGTTTAGGTTGGGGACAAAGCCTTTATTCGGCGCCTTGCGGCGGGCGGCTTATTTGAACCGGGCGGTGGCGGAACGCACGGCCTCGCTGACCGATTCCCACGCCAGTTCGACGCCGGCCTTCAAGTCCTTCCAGGCGCCTTCGCCAGCGGATTCGAGCTCGCTCAGCTTGCTGCGGGCGTGGTCGCGCTTGTTGCGCAAGGCCTCGATCTGCTTGTGATATTCGGCGCGCGCGCTGGCTTCAGCGGCATCGGCCTTTGCCGTCAGTGCGTCGATCTCGGTATTCCATTGGTCGAGTTTGGCGTGCATCTTGCGTACGAAGTCTTCTTTCGTGCTCATGACATTTTCCTTTTTTGCGGGACACAAGTGTATCGGGTCAGTCGATGTGAAGCGAAGCGACATGTGCCCTTCGCACCAATACTGGAATATAGGCGGTTCGCCAGCGGGCTGGGACGGATCGACCGCGTTATCTAACGGGTTTCTTGCCGCCGCGTTCGGCGCGCGCCTTGACGATCAGCTGATCGAGCACCTCGAACAGGCGTGCCTCGCTGCCGGTCATCGACATCGAGGTGGCGTATTTGCCGTCGATGATGAAGGCAGGCACGCCGGTGATGGCGTACGTGGTGGCCAGCCGCGCGCCCTGGGTGGCCTTGGTCTGCGTCGAGAACGAATGGTAGACACCTTCGAATTTCTTGCGGTCGACGCCTTGCTGGGCGATCCAGCCGCCCAGCAAAGCCGGGTCGTTGAGGTTGATGTTTTGCACGTGGTAGGCGTCGAACACCTTGTGGTGCAGGCTGTCGAGAAGCTTCATCTGTTCCAGCGTGTAATACAGCTTGGCGCCGGGCATCCAGTCTTCGCGGAACACCGCTGGCACGCGGCGAACCTGGGCGTCCCTGGGCAGGGTTTTCAGCCAGGCATTGAGGCCGGGTTCAAGCTGAAAGCAGTGCGGGCAGCGGTACCAGAAGAATTCCAGCACCTCGACATTTTTTCCGGTGGCGACCGGCTGTACATTTTTTATGCGGGTGTAATCGTGACCCTCGAAGGCTTCCGGCCCGGCGGCCAGGGCAGACAGGGAAAAAACGGCGGCGGCGAAGAAAGACAAAGCGCGGGTGAACATCAAGGCGACTCCTGTGGGGTGGGGATTTCTTTGACTAGCGTGACCGGGATATCGTTCTGCGTCAGCAGGCTGCGGGTGCGATCGACTTCATCCATGGCGCTGAACGGGCCGACGCGCACGCGATGGAAGACCCCCTTGCCGGCCACTTCACCGGTCTGGATGACGGCTTCGACGCCCAGCATGGCGAGTTGCGCCTTCAGGTTGTCGGCATCGATCGCATTCTGGAACGCGCCTGCCTGCAGGAAATAGCGCGTGGCGGGCGCGGCGGGCGCGGTGGACGGCGGCAGTTCGCCCTGGGCGTCGCCCGGAAGGACTTTGTAGAAATCGAAGCTGGGCGCGGGCTCCGGGACGTCGGCAGCGGGCGCGGCCGGGCGGGGCGCCGGCGCCGTGGGCTTGAACAGGTTGTTGCCGGTGACCCACAGCGCCACGACGACGGCGAGAATCGCGCCGACGACGAGACCGATCAGCACGCCGGTGAAGATGGAACTGCCGCCCGAGCGGCCGTTTTTGCGGGGCGAAGGCTTGGCCATGGCTACATTTTCTCCGGGGCCGACACGCCGAGCAAGGCCAGCCCATTGACGATCGCGATGCGGGTGGCGTCGGCCAGCGCCAGCCGGGCCAGTTTTGTCGCCGCATCGTCGACCAGGAATTTCTCGGCGTTGTACCAGGCGTGAAAATCGCCTGCCAGCACCCCAAGGTAATGCACCAGCAGGTGCGGCGCCAGTTCGCGCGCGGCGGTGGCGACGGTTTCCGGGTATTCGGCCAGACGCTGCATCAGCGCGAGCGCGTGCGG
This sequence comes from Thiobacillus sp., assembly GCA_021166845.1. GTDB lineage: Bacteria > Pseudomonadota > Gammaproteobacteria > Burkholderiales > Thiobacillaceae > Thiobacillus. The sequence goes on along the minus strand of JAJPEP010000048.1, from coordinate 37,682 downwards.
CGCGGTCAGCGGCGCCAGATCGGCGCCGTCGAGCGCGGCGGGCTGCCCGCCCCATTCCTCGAACACCCGGCAGATGCGCGCGTGCGCGTACTGCACGTAGTACACCGGATTGTCGGTGTTTTTGGCGACCGCCAGATCGACGTCGAAGATGTATTCGGTGTCGGCCTTGCGCGAGAGCAGGAAGAAGCGCACCGCGTCCTTGCTGGTCCACTCGATGAGGTCGCGCAGGGTGACGTAGCTGCCGGCGCGCTTGGAGATCTTTACCTCCTCGCCGCCGCGCATCACGCGCACCATGGTGTGCAGCAGGTAGTCGGGATAGCCCTGGGGGATGCCGACGTTGGCGGCCTGCAGGCCGGCGCGCACGCGGGCGATGGTGCCGTGGTGGTCGGTGCCCTGGATGTTGATTGCGCGTTCAAAGCCACGTTCCCACTTGGCGATGTGGTAGGCGACGTCGGGCACGAAATAGGTGTAGGTGCCGTCGGATTTTTTCATCACGCGGTCCTTGTCGTCGCCGTAGTCGGTGGTCCGGAGCCACAGCGCGCCGTCCTGCTCGTAGGTCTTGCCGGCCTCGATCAGCCGCTTGACCGTCGCCTCCACGCGCCCGCTGGTATACAGGCTCGACTCCAGATAATAGTGGTCGAAGCGCACCGCGAAGGCCTTGAGGTCGAGGTCCTGCTCGTGGCGCAGGTAAGCGACGGCGAACTGGCGAATCGAGTCGAGATCGTCGACGTCGCCCGACGCGGTGAATTCGCGGTCGTCCGACCTGACCGTCTTTTTCGCCAGAAAGTCCGCCGCAATGTCGGCGATGTAGTCGCCGTTGTAGGCGGCTTCCGGCCATCCGGCGTCGCCCGGTTTCAGCCCCTTTGCGCGCGCCTGCACGCTGTTGGCCAGCGTGGCGATCTGCACCCCGGCGTCGTTGTAGTAGAACTCGCGATAGACGTCCCAGCCCTGCGCCGCGTAGAGGTTGCAGATGGCGTCGCCCAGCGCACCCTGGCGACCGTGCCCCACGTGCAGCGGACCGGTCGGGTTGGCGGAGACGAACTCGACCAGCATCTTGTGTCCGGCGCCCGCATCGCCGCGACCGAAAGCCGCGCCGGCCGCACGGATCTGCGGCACCAAGCCGTGCCAGGCGGCGGGGGTGAGGTGGAAATTGATGAAGCCCGCGCCGGCGATTTCCGCCCTGGCGATCAGCGGGGATTTCGGCAACTCGGTGAGGATCAGCTGCGCCAGCTCGCGTGGATTCCGCTTCAGCGGCCGCGCCAGCTGCATCGCGGCATTGCTGGAAAAGTCGCCGTGGGCGGGATTCTTCGGGCGTTCGATTTCGAGGCTGACCGGGGCGTCCGGCGCCACGGTTTCGAGGGCGATGCCGATCAGCAGGGCGAGCTGGTCTTTGAGCGGATGGGTGCTGGACATGGTTACAGAGAGAACGGCAACCGCACATCCTCAGTGTTTCAGAATAGGTAGCCGGCGATTATAAGCGCCGGGAGCAAGGCATCAAAACACCAGCGGGTCGACATCGAGCGACCAGCGCGCCACCCGCGGCTTGATGCTGTCCAGCAGCGGCCGCCAGTCGCGCACGAAGGCCTGCAGGGCCAGTCTTGAGGCGGACTGGATCAGCAGTTGCGCGCGCTCCAGATTGGCGACCCTTGCCATGGGGGCTGGCGTGGCGCTGAACACGCTGACGTCGGCCGTATCCGGCGCGAGCGCTGCGGCGCGCTGCAGGAAGGCCAGCCCCGCCTCCATCGTGGGCGCTTCGGCGCGCAGCAGGATCTGCCGGGTGAACGGCGGCAGGTCGAGCTGGCGGCGCTCGGCCAGCAGCGCGCGCGCATAGCCGGCGAAATCGTGGCGCTGCAGGTAGCGGAACAAAGGATGATCCGGGAAGGCGGTCTGGATCAGCACGCGTCCCGGCTTGTCGGCGCGCCCGGCGCGTCCGGACACCTGCATCAGCTGGGCGAACAGGCGTTCGGTGGCGCGAAAGTCCGGGCTGTAGAGCGCGCCGTCGGTGTCGAGGATCAGCGCCAGCGTCATGTTGGGAAAGTCATGGCCCTTGGCCAGCATCTGGGTGCCGAGCAGGATGTCGACTTCGCCGCCATGCACCGCCGCGCCCAGTTCGGCCCAGGCGCGCGGACGCATGGTGTCGCGGTCGATGCGGCGGATGCGCGCGGCGGGCAGCAGAGCGGCGAGCGTTTCCTCCAGCCGCTGCGTGCCCTGGCCGAGGGCTTTCAAATCGGGGTTGCCGCAGCTCGGGCATGCGGACGGGATGCGTGTCTCGAATCCGCAGTGGTGGCATTTCAATCGATGCGAGGTGCGGTGCAGCACCAGCCGCGCCGAGCAGCGCGGGCAGGGCGAAACCCAGGCGCAGCTCGGGCAGTACAGCGCCGGGGCGTAGCCGCGGCGGTTCAAGAACACCAGGCTCTGCTCGCCGCGCGCCAGGATTTCGGTCAGCGCCTGCACGGCGGGACGGGTGAGACCGTTGTCGAGCGGAATGTGCTTGAGGTCGACCAGTTCGATCGCCGGCAACCGTGCCTGGCTGATGGCGCGCTGCTTCAGCTCGATCAGCCGGTAGCGCCCCGTCGTGGCCTGCGCATAGCTTTCCAGCGAGGGCGTGGCGGAGCCGAGCACCACCGGCACGCCGCACTGCTTGCCGCGCGCGATGGCGACGTCGCGCGCCGAGTAGCGCAGGCCGTCCTGCTGCTTGAACGAGGCGTCGTGCTCTTCGTCGACCACGATCAGCCCCAGCCGCGGCAGCGGCGCGAACACCGACAGCCGGGTGCCGAGCAGCACGTCGCAGTCGGGGGCGGCGAGCCAGTTTTCGGCGCGATCTTTCTCGGCGAGGCCGCTGTGCAGGGTGGCGAAGCGCCGTCCGGGAAAGCGGCGGCGGAAATGTTGTTCCAGTTGCGGGGTCAATGCAATCTCGGGAATCAGCACCAGCGCTTGCAGGCCGCGTGCCAGCACCGCATCGATCAGGCGCAGGTACAGCTCGGTCTTGCCGCTGCCGGTGACGCCGTGGATCAGGTGCACGCCAAACTGGCCGAGCGCGGGCAGCAGCGTTTCGAACGCGGCCTGCTGCTCGGCCGTGGCGGGGGGCGCTTCGGCCGTCCGCGGCGCGTCGGCTGCCGGCGGGGGAACGCGCGACCAGGCGGCCCAGCCGGCCGCCACCAGCGCAGTAGCGTGGCGGCCTTGTTTCCGCTCGCGCAGCACGCTGCGGGACTGCGGCGCCGTGCGCAGCGCGTCAAGCAGGGTGCGCTGCGCATGGGCGCGGGCGACGGGTTTGGCTGCCTGTCCGGCTTCGGTTACCGCCAGCCAGGGTGTCTCGGCGACAAACGGCGTGGCATTTTTCAGGCGCGGCGGCAGCGTGGCGAGCAGGATCGCGCCCAGCGGATAGTGGTAATAGTCGGCGCAGAACTGCGCCAGTCGGAGGATTTCGGGTGATAGCGCGGGGCGGTCGGCCAGCACGCGGATCACATCGCGCAGCTTGTCGGTCTGGACGGCGCTGTCGGCCTGCGGTCCGAGCACGACGCCAATCTGACGGGCGCGGCCGAACGGGACTTCGAGCAGGGTGCCCGGCGGCACGGCACCGAGGCCATCCGGCAGGCGATAGTCGAACAGCCGGTGCAGCGGCGTATCGAGTGCGACCTGAAGGATGGACGGCATGTTAGAGGTGAATCCTGATAGGGGATCGGGAAAAATTCACTAAGTGGCTGTTTGCCAAGTCTTATTCCGCCTTGTCCACGCAAGCTGTGGATAATTGTGTGGGCGATTTGTGTCGACTGCCTTCAAACGCCCGTATTCAGGCGAACCGCCATCACAGGCCAAAAAGCAGGCAGGCCGGCAAATTGATATCTTTCAAAGACTTACAAACATGACCCGGCTGTCAAGCGATTGGAACAAAAAATCTTCAGTTGCGCGATAAATGTGTATAAGTCAATGCTTCTATAGGCGCAAATACGGCCTTTCGTACGCCTTGTGGACGGGCAAGACCTTGTTCCTGCTAGCTTTGTTGCTGAATGCCGGCGATGATCCAGCCGCCCTGGCCGCTGGCCGGTTTGGTGAGATGCCAGACTTCGTCGAGCGGTACGGCGTCCTGTCCGGCGGCCTCGCGCACCAGGCCGGTGAAGCGCACGCTGACGACATGGCGGTTGCCCTCGTCGACCGCTTCCTGCACCTCGGCGTCGAGCGTCATAACGTCGGTGGTCTGGGCGGCGTCGCCGCGTTCGGCCAGCTGCATGCTGATTTCGGCAAACACTTCGGGCGATGTGAAGGCGCGCAGGTCGTCAAGGTTGGCGGCGTCGAACGCCGCTTGCAGGCGGATGAAGTTGAGCTTGGCCTCGCGCGTGAAGGCGTCGGCATCGAAGCCGGGTGGAAAGGGGCTGGCGGCGGCGCTGCCCCCGAGGGCGGCGGGAGCCTGGTCAAACGCGGCGCCGGGGTTGGCGCCAGCGGAGGGCATGCCGGCGTATTGCATGGCCGGAGCCGGGGCATTGCGGCGCATGAACCAGCGGAACAGCATGAAGGCGGCCACCGCCAGCAGTGCCAGCATCATGAAATTGGCCATTTCCTCACCCAGACCGAGATGGGAAAACAGCGCGGCCAGTCCCAAGCCCGCGGCGAGGCCGGCGATCGGCCCCATCCACGAGCGCTTCTGCGGGGCGGCGCCGGTCTGCTGGCGCGGCGGCGTCGGCGCGGCATTCTGCCTGGCCGGCGCGGTGCGCTGCATGCCGAAGGATTTGCTGCCGCCCATGCGGCGGGCTTCGGCGTCCGGCATCATGAAGGAGAAGCCGATGAAGACGGCAAACAGGCTGATCAAAATACGTTTCATGGTGTTTCCTGGGGAAGAAAAAGCAAAGCGTGGCCGTTCAGGGCCAGGGAATCATGACGCGCGCACGGCGCGGCTGCGGCTGTGCACCGCCTCGACCAGCACGCTGACCTTGTCCGGGTCGGTGAACTGCGAAATGCCGTGGCCGAGGTTGAACACATGGCCGGGGTGGTTGCCGTAGCTGTCGACGATGCGGTGCGCTTCGGCGCGGATGCTGCCGGGTGTGCCGTGCAGGGCGCAGGGATCGAGGTTGCCCTGCAGCGCCACCTGGCCGCCCACCCGGCGGCGCGCCTCGCCGATGTCGAGGGTCCAGTCCAGCCCGACCGCGTCGGCGCCGATGCCGGCCATGGATTCAAGCCAGTTGCCGCCGCCCTTGGTGAAGATGATGCTGGGGACGCGGCGGCCTTCGCGCTCCTTGATCAGGGCGGCGACGATGCGCTCCATGTAGTCGAGCGAGAATTCGCGGTACGCATGCGGGGTGAGACTGCCGCCCCAGGAATCGAAAATCATCACCGCCTGCGCGCCGGCCTCGATCTGCGCGTTGAGGTAGTCGATCACCGCCCGGGTGTTCACCTCCAGGATGCGGTGCAAGAGGTCGGGGCGGCTGTACAGCATGGTCTTGATGTGGCGGTAGTCGTCCGAGCCGCCGCCCTCGACCATGTAGCAGGCCAGCGTGTAGGGGCTGCCGGAAAAGCCGATCAGCGGCACCGAGCCGTCGAGCGCGCGGCGGATCGAGCGCACCGCGTCCATCACGTAGCCCAGCTTGTCGGTGGGGTCGGGCGCGGAGAGGTCGCGGATTTCCCATTCATCGCGCAACGGGCGCTCGAAGCGCGGGCCTTCGCCCTGCGAGAAATACAGGCCCAGGCCCATCGCGTCCGGCACGGTGAGGATGTCGGAAAACAGGATGGCGGCGTCGAGCGGGTAGCGCGCCAACGGCTGCAGCGTCACCTCGGTCGCCAGGTCGGGCGTCTTGCACAGGGTCAGAAAGTCGCCGGCGCGGGCGCGGGTGGCGTTGTATTCCGGCAGGTAGCGGCCGGCCTGGCGCATCAGCCAGAGGGGGGTGTATTCAGTGGGCTGGCGCGCGAGCGCACGCAGGAAGGTATCGTTCTCGAGGACGGACATGGCTATGCCACAAAATATGGCCGGGATGCAAAGCCGGCATTTTAGCAGGCTTGGCGCTCCCGGCCGTGTGGCCTATGTCCGCGACTACGGCAACCGCGACGAGATCGGCGCGGTGATCGACGGCCATTTCGGCCGGCCGCTGCGCGGCAGGCTGCTAATACCAGGGTTTCTGACCGTAGGCCTGGCGGTCGTGTTTTTCCGCCCGGATATTGTGATCCGCCCTGTCAAGCGCGTGATCGAGGCGCCTGAATTCGCGCGCGTCGATCACACCATCTTCGCGGAAATGCTGTTCCATGGCGCGGATTTTGTGTTGTTCCTGCATCAATTCGCGGAATTCGAATCGGGTCAGGTGGCCCGCGCGCTGGCCAACGCGGATGCGCTGCATCTGTCGATCCTGGCGTGCGTTGATCTGCTGGCTATACGCCCTGGGTTGCTGGTACGTCGGCGGGTGGCCGTAGCCGCCACGGTCCCAGGCGGCCCGTGCGCCGGTTGCCGTCAGGCCGAGAATGCTCAGTGTCAGAACGCCGAAGGCTTTTTTCATCGAATTGCTTTTCATGGTGTCGCTCCTGTTTCAGTGGTGGGGTGCCGCCGGGTCGTTGTGCCAGCGGACACCCGCAGAGTAGGGGCGTGGTGTAAGCGGCACGTGTGGGGCGGGTAACAGGGTGTATCGCTTTGTAACCGCGGGCTGAGGACGGGAATCGCGGCCATGTTTACGCCGGGCGCTGCAATGAAAGAGCCATGTCAAGTTTGGGAAGCGCCGTACCTTAGTGGGTTAGAATCTTCGGCTTTTCTAATCATTAATCCGCATCTCAGGAGACCCCGATGCAACGAAACAAACTCGCGGCCATGCTTGCCGCGGTGGGATTGGCTGCGCCCAGCCTGGCCATGGCCACCAACGGCATGCTCATGGAGGGCTACGGTCCGATCGCCGCAGGCATGGGCGGGGCCGCCATGGCCTACGACAACGGCACCGCCGCGTTGGCGAACAACCCGGCCACGCTCGGCCTGATGGCGGAGGGCGGCCGGCTCGACGTGATGCTGGGTTTCGTCGGTCCGGACCTGGAAACGTCGATGGGGATGGGCAAATCCGAGGCCGACGCCTTCTACATGCCAGCCATCGGCTACGTGAAGAAGCGGGGCAATCTGGTCTACGGTGCGGGGATCTACGGCCAGGGCGGAATGGGCACTGAATACGCCAATGGCGACATGGCGCAGGTAGGCGTGGGCCGGGTGATCTTTCCGCTCGCCTACAGCGTCAGCCCGCGTTTCAACATCGGCGGCAGTGTCGACGTGGTGTGGGGGGGGATGGACCTGGTCGCCGATCTCAATGCAGACGGAATCAAGGACATCAATTTCAAGGACGACAGCGACTTCACCGGCGCCGCCAAGGGCTACAGCGTGGCGGCCAAGCTCGGCTTCACCTACAGGCTCAACGATGCCCTGACCGTCGGCGGCGTCTACCAGACCGCCGCCAACCTGCCCGACCTCAAGGACGACGACTATAAGGTGACCGGTTTCGACATGCCGGCCATGCTCGGCCTCGGCCTTGCCTGGCAGGCGAGCAAGCGGCTGATGGTCGCGGCCGACGTCAAGGACGTGATGTGGGGCAGCAGCATGAATACGGTGACCATTTACCAGAATGGCATGGTCGTTGCGCCGTTCCAGCAGGACTGGGATGACCAGATCGTACTGGCACTGGGCTTGGCCTACCAATTCAACGAGGCCATAACCGGCCGCGTCGGCTACAACTATGGCAAGAATCCGATCCCGGACGCGTTCGTCAATTATCTGTGGCCGGCGATCATGGAACATCATTACACGGCGGGATTCGGCTATGTCTTCAACAAGCAATCCACGCTTAACTTCGGCCTGAGCTATGTGCCTGAGGTGGGCGTGACGGCGGGTAGCGGCATGACCATCGACCACAGCCAGATCAACTGGCAGCTGATGTACAGCCATACGTTCTGACCGGCGGATGGCATGAATATGAAAGGCCGGGCGCGTGATGCGCCCGGCCTTTTTTATGGGCACGGCCGGTCACTGCGTTGGTTGGTCTTCTCCGGGTGGCTCGATCGCTTCGCCCGGCTGCGCGGGCGTTTCGTCTGCAGCCGGCGCGCCCGCCTCCGGCATGGGCTGGTTGGCGGCGTCGTCATAGAGCGGCCGGTCCTTCATTCGCTGCTCGATCTGTTCACTCGCCTGCTCTGCGGAGCCCTGGTTGTCGCAGCCGTTCAGGACCAGCAGGCTGGTCAGTACGCCCAGCACGGCGTAGGAGGCTCGCCAGGGGTGGGTGCGTTTCGACCTGGCCGGAATGGATGTCCCCCCGATTCCGGTCCCGCTCCATTCATACAGCTGCATGTGCTCGTCATTGAGGTGTGGCATGGTTTTGCTCATATCGGGTTCTCCTGGATTCATATGCCGGTCGTGAAGGATTCATCGCCGGCTGGCTGGAGTCGGGTGGTTAGCGTTTGATCAGCAAGTCGTTGCGGACCACTGTCCCGCCCCCGACGCCGAGCGCAGTAGCGTTTAGGCGCTCGGCTTGCCCAGCTTGGCGAACTCATCCTGGCTCAGGCCATTGTCCTGGTCGGTGTCGAGTTTGGTGAAGATACGATCATCTCCGCCCTGAGCCTTGAATTCCGTCAGGCTGATTTTGCCGTCGTTATTGCCGTCGACGCTTTGGAAGCTGGATGCGCTCGGGGCAGGGGAAAAGGAGGTTCCGGGCGTGGATTGGGCCAAGACAAAGGCCGAGGCGGCGCTCAGTAGACCGGCAAGCGTGAGGGTCAGAAAGCTGGGGTGAATGGATTTCATGTTTCGCTCCTTAATGGTTGAGTCATTACGAATGCGGATGCACTCGATGAGGGTATAGCGAAGACCGTGCCAGCTCTATTTTCTCCAACAAAAACAAGTGGATGGATGATTTTTACGGTGGGGGGCGCTGCGTTGCGTCCGCATGGGCGGTCGATATGTCGCCTGTCGGCGACGGATCCGGATGGGGTTTGTCAGGCAGTTGTTCTTATTGGATTATTTTGTCGGCCATCGGCGACAGCCACGGAAAACAGGCAATCAAAAGGGGGGGCAAGCCCCCCCTCCTGTGCAACGAGCGTTTTAAAGGACTGGCGGGCGGCGGCCCGAAACCAGCAGCACCAGAAACACCACCAGACCGACGACGAACAGCACTTTGGCGATCCAAGCAGCGGTGCCCGCCAGCCCGGCAAAACCGAAAATTCCGGCGATGATTGCAATAGTCAGAAACGTAACGGCCCATACAAACACGGTGTTCTCCTCTTGGGGTTGATCAACGCGCCAAAAGGCGGTATCTCTCCTAAAGCAGAGGCCGTGCCAATCAAGAAAAGTGTTTTGAATCAAATGGATGGCGCGATGGCACGGGAATCGGCCGCCTGCACGGCAGGGAAGGCGTCGCGGATGCCTGACACTCAAGCGTCGTCGCGGTCCTTGAACAACGCGGGGGTGAGGCCATGGCGTTGCAGCAGCCGGTATACCTCGGTGCGGTTGCGTCCGGCCAGCCGCGCCACTTCGCTCACCTGGCCGCGGGTGAGCTTCAGCAGCGAAATCAGGTAATCGCGCTCGAACGTCGAGCGTGCTTCGGCCAGTGGCTGGATCTCGGCCGGTTTGTCGCGCAGGGCGCGCGCCACCAGGCTGGCCGGGATGGTCGAGGTGGTGCACAGCGCGACGCATTGCTCCAGCACGTTGTGCAAATGGCGGATGTTGCCCGGCCAGTCGGCCGCCGCCAGCATGTCAAGCGCGTCTGGCGCAAAGCCATGGATGCGGCGGCGGTATTTTTCCGTCAGCACCGTAAGGAAATGCCGCGCCAGCAGCGGGATGTCCTCGCGCCGCTCGCGCAAGGGCGGCAGCGTCAGGGTGACGACGTTGAGGCGGTAATACAGGTCTTCGCGGAATTCGCCGCCGGCGATCGCCTCCTCCAGATTGCGGTGGGTGGCCGACAAAATGCGTACGTCGACGGGCCGTGTTTCGGTCGCGCCGACCGGCCGAACCTCGCCTTCCTGCAGCACGCGCAGCAGCTTGACCTGCAGCTGCGCGGGCATGTCGCCGATCTCGTCAAGCAGCACGGTGCCGCCCTCGGCGCTCAGGAACAGGCCGGGGTGGTCGCGTGCCGCGCCGGTGAAGGCGCCCTTCACATGGCCGAACAGTTCCGATTCGAGCAGTTCGGCCGGAATCGCGCCACAGTTGATCGCGACGAAGGGCTTGTTGTGACGCAGGCTGGCGCGATGAATGGCGCGTGCCAGCAGTTCCTTGCCGGTGCCCGACTCCCCCTGGATCAGGACCGACGCATCGCTTTGCGCGGCCAGCCGGGCTTCGGCCAGCAGCACGTCCATGGCCGGGCTGGCGGTGATGATCTCACTGCGCCAGCTGTCGCTGCTGGCTTCGGCGCTGTTGCCCATCAGGCGGGTGGCGCGTTTCAGCAGGCTGATCAGGGTGGCGGCGTCATAGGGCTTGGTCAGGTAGCCGAACAGCCCCTGCTGGGTGGCGGCCACCGCGTCCGGAATGGTGCCGTGCGCAGTCAGCACGATCACCGGCAACGCCGGGTCGCGCGCATGGATGGCGCGAAACAGCGCTATGCCGTCCATGCCATCCATCTGCATGTCGGTCAGCACGGCGTCGGGTCGCGCCAGCGCCAACTGTGTCAGCGCGGCTTCGCCGCTGTCGACCGCTTCGACCCGGAAGCCATTGGCTTCCAGTCGCAGCGTGATCAACTCGCGCAGCGACGCGTCGTCGTCGACCACTAGAACGCAGGGCTTTTTCATGGTGTCTTGTCGGGGGTGTTGCGCTGTTGCAGCGATTTTTCCAGCGCCTTGATCTGGTCGAGCTTGTCCTGTAATTCCTGCGTGCGCGCGGTCTGCTGCTTGAGCTCGATACGCGCCTTGAGCGACCTTTTCATCAGTTCGGTCAACGGTTGCGCGCGGGGATGCAGGTCGGTGATCGCACCCAGCGTTTTCAGGCCGCGTTCGAGCGCCTCCACGCTGTCCTCGCGCTCCAGCAGGGCGGCCAACTGAAAGCGCCGGGCGTCGTCGAGGGGGCGCTCGCCCTCCAGCCCAGCCAGTTCATGACGTCGCTGTTCGGGCGACAGCGATGCCACCCGCGCCAACTCGCTCAGCAGCGCTGTCGCGCTCAGTCTGGTTGGCTGGGCGGTGGTTGTCGCAGGGATAGCCGCTGTTGCTGTCGGGCGCTCGGGCACGGCGACACAGGCGCCCAGCGTCAGCAACAGCCCGGCAAGAAAGGTGGATTTGAACGTCATTGCGGCATCGGACAGCTTAAACAGGCCAGGTTAAACGAAAACAGGTCGACCACGGCGGGCAATCGACCACCTCGACGCCGCCGCCCGCAGCCAGCATCGATTCGCGCACGATCGACAGGCCCAGTCCGCTGCCCTTGACCGTGCTGGCGGGCTGGCGCGCGCCCTGGAAAAATGGTTCGAAGACGCGGCTGCGCTCGGCTTCGAGGATGCCTTCACCCTGGTTGCACATCCACAGCGCGATAGCGTTGTCGAACGGCTCGCTCTTCACCAGGATGCGCCCCCCCTCGGGACTGAATTTGATCGCATTGGACAGCAGGTTGTCCAGAACGGTTTCCAGCTGGCTGCGATCGCAGTGCACGGTGGGGGCATTCAGCTGCGTCTCGACCTGAAAGCCGCGCGCGTCGAGGGCCAGCCGCTGCCGCGCCAGCACGCCGGCGAGAACGTCTGCCAGCACGTGCTCACTGGTGGGCCGCAGGGTGGCATCGCGCATCATACCGCTGTAGCGGATCAGGTCTTCGATGCGTTTTTGCAGGTCGCGGCTGGCGCTGTCCATGATGGCGACGATGCTGCGCTGGCGCGCGTTGAGGCTGCCCGCCAGCTCGTCGTCCAGCAGCGCAACGCCTTCGCGCAGAGACGCCAACGGTGTTTTCAGTTCGTGCGACACGTGGCGCAAAAAGCGCAGCTTCTGGTCCTCCAGCGCCTGCAGACGCTGGCGCAGCCAGTCGATTTCCCGCCCCAGTTCGACGATGTCCTGCGGCCCGCTGATCGCCGGCAGCGGACGCAGGTCGGCCTGGCCGAGCTGCTGGATCGAGGCCTTGAGCTGCTTGATCGGGCGGTTGATCATCCAGGAAAACACCGCGGCCAAAAGCAGCGTCAGCGGAATCAGCGCCAGCGCCAGCACGATCAGCCGCTGGCGGGTGGCTTGCACGGTCGCTTCCAGCGCCTGCAATTCGCTTTGCACCGCGGCGTCGGCCTCGGCGAGCAGGGTGCGCGTATCGACATGCAGCGCGTCGAACGCAGGTTCGAGCGCATTGAAGCGTGCGCTGTCGAGAAATGCGCCGGGTTGCAGCTGGCGGTACAGCGCGCGGCTGCGTGTCCCGAGCGCGGCCAGCGTGGCGCGTGCCGGCGCGTCGACGAGTTCGCCGTCGAGTTGCGCCAGCAGGGTTTGCAGTTCGTCGTAGCGGGTCCGCAGGGCGGGCGCGAATTCGGCGTCCTGCAGCAGATGGTACTGCCCGGCAGTGCGCTGCAACTGGCTCACCGATTCGGCGATCTGCCGCACGTCGCGCGTGATGGCGAGGCTGTTGCGGGTGAACTGGCGCTGGGTGTCGACCACGCCTTGCAGCACGTGCACGGCGTTGATCAGGCCGCTCGCCAGCGGCACGATCAGCACGCCCATGGCGACGATGACGAGAATGGTGAAGGAACGGGGGTAATAAGGTCCGGAAAGCATGGGGGGTGGGTGGCAATGTCTTGGCGTACCCCGAAGCGGGCGGGCGCGATGGCTAGGCCGCTTCGCGCCCGCCGCGGGTCAGAGCAGGTCGAGGTAGCCGAGGATGCCCTTGGCGGCTTCGCGGCCTTCCCACACCGCGGTCACCACCAGGTCGGAGCCGCGCACCATGTCGCCGCCGGCGAACACCTTGGGGTTGGCGGTCTGGAACGCGTGCTGCTGGCCCCTGGCGATCACGCGGCCGCCGGGGTCGACGGCGATGCTGTGGTCGGCAAACCACGGCTGCGGATTGGGACGGAAGCCGAAAGCGACGATCACGCGGTCGGCGGGGATGATTTCCTCCGAGCCGGGGATCACCACCGGGGTGCGGCGGCCGCGCGCGTCGGGCGGGCCGAGCTCGGTGGTCACCAGCTTGACGCCTTCGACGCGGCCTTCGCCGACGATCTCCACCGGCTGGCGGTTCCACAAAAACTGCACGCCCTCTTCCCTGGCGTTGCCGACTTCGCGCTTGGAGCCGGGCATGTTCTTCTCGTCGCGGCGGTAGGCGCAGGTGACCGAGGCCGCGCCCTGGCGGATGCTGGTACGGTTGCAGTCCATCGCGGTGTCGCCGCCGCCCAGCACCACCACGCGCAGGCCTTTCGTGTCCCGATATTTTTCATTGGAATCAGCGACCTCGTCCGGCTTGGCCAGGTCGAGGCACTTCCGCACGTTGGAAATCAAAAACGGCAGCGCTTCCAGCACGCCGGGCAGGTCTTCGCCGGGGAAGCCGCCCTTCATGTAGGCGTAGGTACCCATGCCCATGAACACGGCGTCGTATTCGTCGAGCAGGCTCTGCATCGACACATCGCGGCCGATCTCGGTGTTGAGGCGGAATTCCACGCCCATGCCCTCGAACACTTCGCGGCGGCGCGTCATCACCGTCTTTTCCATCTTGAATTCGGGGATGCCGAAGGTCAGGAGGCCGCCGATCTCGTCGTAGCGGTCGAACACCACCGGCTTCACCCCGCTGCGCGCCAGCACGTCGGCGCAGCCAAGCCCGGCGGGGCCGGCGCCGATCACGGCGACCTTCTTGCCGGTCGGCGTCACGTTCGACATGTCGGGACGCCAGCCGGCCTTGAAGGCTTCCTCGGAAATGTAGCGCTCGATCTGGCCGATGGTGACCGCGCCGAAGCCGCCCCCTTCGTCGAAGCCATCGCTGTTGAGGGTGCAGGCGCCTTCGCACAGGCGATCCTGCGGGCAGACGCGACCGCATACCTCGGGCAGCGAGTTGGTCTGGTGGGAGAGTTCCGCCGCCTCGAACAGGCGGCCTTCGGTCACCAGCTTGAGCCAGTTGGGGATGTAGTTGTGCACCGGGCACTTCCACTCGCAGTAGGGATTGCCGCAGCCCAGGCAGCGGTCGGCCTGCTCCTGCGCGTGCGCCGTGTCCATCGGCGCGTAGATTTCGTGGAACGCGTACTTGCGGACGTCGGCGGGGGTTTTTGCACCGTCGCGCCGCTGCTGCTTCAAAAACTGGAATACGTCACCCATCGTTATGCTTCCAATGCTTCTTTGGTCTGGCCGGGGATGTCCTCGACCAGGTCTTCAATCGAAATCCGTTTCGGCTTGACCAGCCAGACGCGCGCCAGCGTGGCGTCGAAATCGGCCAGCAAGGCCTTCGCCCGCACGCTGCCGGTGAGCGCCAGATGACGCTCGACCTGCGCCTTGAGGAAGATGCGGAACGGCTCGGTCTCGTCGCTGACAATGCGGGTCAGTTCGACCATTTCCTTGTTGGTTTTCGACACGAAATCGCCCGCCTCGTCGACCACGAAGGCCATGCCGCCGCTCATGCCGGCGCCGAAGTTGAGCCCGGTGTCGCCGAGCACGACGACGGTGCCGCCGGTCATGTATTCGCAGCCGTGGTCGCCGATGCCTTCCGCCACCGCCAGCGCGCCGGAGTTGCGCACGCCGAAGCGCTCGCCGCCCATGCCCGCGGCGTAGAGTTCGCCGCCGGTGGCGCCGTACAGGCCGGTGTTGCCGATGATGATGTTGCGGTACGGGTCGAAGGTGGCGAAGCGCGGCGGATAGACCACCAGCCGCCCGCCGCCCATGCCCTTGCCGACGTAGTCGTTGGCGTCGCCTTCCAGCGTGATCGTCAGGCCTTTGTGGTTCCACACGCCCAGGCTCTGGCCGGCCGAGCCGGTGAGCCGGATGCGGATGGTGTCGTCCGGCAGACCCTTGCCGCCGTGCGCCTTGGCGATCTCGCCCGACAGGCGCGCGCCGATCGAGCGGTTGACGTTGCGCACGGGATAGGCGAGCTCGACCGGGGTGCCGGCCTTGATCGCGGCGAGCGCGTCGGCCACCATCCGTTCGGCCAGTTCGCCCTTGTCGAACGAGGGGTTGCGTTCCTGCTGCGCGAAGCGCGGCGCGTCGGCCGGGATGTCTCCCTGCGAGAGCAGCACGTCGAGCTTCAAGCGGCCCTGGCGCGGGGTGTCGCCGGCCGACAGATCGAACAGGTCGGTGCGGCCGATCAGGTCGGTCAGCTGGCGGATGCCGAGGCTGGCCATCAGCTCGCGCGTTTCCTCGGCGACGAACTTGAAGTAGTTCACCACCATCTCGGGCAGGCCGATGAAGTGGTCGCGGCGCAGCGTTTCGTTCTGCGTGGCGATACCGGTGGCGCAGTTGTTGAGGTGGCAGATGCGCAGGTACTTGCAGCCCAGCGCGACCATCGGGCCGGTGCCGAAGCCGAAGGATTCCGCGCCGAGGATGGCCGCCTTGATGACGTCGAGGCCGGTCTTCAGGCCGCCGTCGGTCTGCACGCGGACGCGGCCGCGCAGGCCGTTGGCGCGCAGCACCTGCTGCGCTTCCGAGAGGCCCAGCTCCCACGGCGAACCGGCGTATTTCACGCTGGCGAGCGGGCTCGCGCCGGTGCCGCCGTCGTAGCCGGAAATGGTGATGAGGTCGGCGTAGGCCTTGGCCACGCCCGCCGCAATCGTGCCGACGCCGGGCTCGGCGACCAGCTTCACCGACACCAGCGCGTCGGGGTTGACCTGCTTCAGGTCGAAGATCAGCTGCGCCAGATCCTCGATCGAGTAGATGTCGTGGTGCGGCGGCGGCGAGATCAGCGGGGTGCCGGGCTTGCAGTGGCGCAGGCCGGCGATCATCACCGAAACCTTGTCGCCCGGCAGCTGGCCGCCCTCGCCGGGCTTGGCGCCCTGCGCGATCTTGATCTGCAGCACCTCGGCGTTGACGAGGTAGGTCGCGGTGACGCCGAAGCGGCCAGAGGCGATCTGCTTGATCTTGGAGGTCTTGGCGGTGCCGTAGCGCTTCGGATCCTCGCCGCCTTCGCCCGAGTTGGAGCGGCCGCCGATGCGGTTCATCGCTTCGGCCAGCGCCTCGTGCGCTTCCGGCGACAGCGCGCCCAACGACATGCCGGCGGAATCGAAGCGCTTGAGGATGGCTTCCAGCGGCTCGACTTCTTCCAGCGGGATGGGCGCGGCGACGGCCTTCAGATTCATCAGGTCGCGCAGCATCGCCACCGGGCGGCTGTTGACGGTTTCGGAGTACTGCTTGTATTCGGCGTAGTCGCCCGACTTCACCGCCTTCTGCAGTTGCTGCACCACGTCCGGGTTGTAGGCGTGGAACTCCTCGCCGAACATGAACTTCAAGAGGCCGCCGGCCGACAAGGGCTTCAGCGGATTGAACGCGGTCTTGTGCAGCAGCTTCTGGTCGGACTCGAAGTCGTCGAAGTTGGCGCCGGATATGCGCGAGACC
Organism: Thiobacillus sp.; assembly: GCA_021166845.1. Taxonomy (GTDB): domain Bacteria; phylum Pseudomonadota; class Gammaproteobacteria; order Burkholderiales; family Thiobacillaceae; genus Thiobacillus. Next base: position 21,278 of record JAJPEP010000048.1, on the reverse strand, counting down.
GTGCCCTTCAGGCACAGCCCGACCACGCTTTCGTGCAGGCCCACGCCCTCGAACAGCTGCGCGCCGCGGTAGCTCGCCACCAGCGAAATGCCCATTTTCGAAAGGATCTTGTAGAGGCCCTTGTCCATGCCCTTGCGGAAGTTGGACAGGGCTTTTTCGAGGCCGGGCTTGATCTCGCCGGTTTTGACGAATTCGCCGATCACCTGGTAGGCCAGGTACGGATACACCGCGGTCGCGCCGTAGCCGATCAGGCAGGCGTAGTGGTGGGGGTCGCGCACGCTGCCGGTTTCCACCACGATGTTGGCGTTGCAGCGCAGGCCGGCGGCGATCAGCGCGTGGTGCACGGCGCCTACGGCGAACAGCGCGTGGATCGGCAGGCGATCGCGGGCGATATTGCGGTCGGACAGGACCAGAATCACCTTGCCCGCGCGCACCGCATCGACCGCGCGCGCGGTCAGCGCCTGGATCGCGGCTTCCAGCGCGGTCGCCGCCGGGTCGTACTGCAGGTCGAGCGCGGCCGCGGCGAATGCCGGATCCTTCAGGCCCATCAGCTTGTCGAAGGCTTCCTTCGACAGCAGCGGCGTGCGGACTTCCACCCGGTGCGCGTGCGCTGGCGTTTCGTCGAACAGGTTGCGCTCGGGGCCGAAGCTGGTGTTGAGCGACATCACGATCGCCTCGCGGATCGGGTCGATCGGCGGGTTGGTCACCTGGGCGAACTGCTGGCGCAGGTAGTCGAACGGCGAGCGCACTTTTTGCGAGAGCACCGCCATCGGCGTGTCGTCGCCCATCGAGCCGATCGCCTCGGCGCCGTCCTCGGCCAGCACGCGGATGATCTGGTCGCGCTCCTCGAAGCTGACGTTGTGGAGCTTCTGGTGGGTCAAGAGGCTCGCCGCGTCCATCACCGGCAGGTCGGCGTCCTGGTTGATGGAGAGCTCCAGCTTGACCGCGTTGGCCTTCAGCCATTCGCGGTAGGGCTGGCGGCCCTTGAGTTCGTTGTCGATGTCTTCCGGCATCAGCAGGCGGCCGGTCTCGAGGTCGGCGGCGACCATCTGGCCGGGCCTGACGCGGCCCTTGCGGTCCACGTTGGCCGGGTCGATCGGCCACACGCCCACTTCGGAGGCGATGGTGAGGATGCGGTCCTTGGTCAGCACCCAGCGCGCGGGCCTGAGGCCGTTGCGGTCGAGCGTGCACACGGCGTAGCGGCCGTCGGTCAGCACCACGCCGGCGGGGCCGTCCCACGGCTCCATGTGCATCGAGTTGTATTCGTAGAAGGCGCGGATGTCGGCGTCCATCGATTCGACGTTCTGCCACGCCGGCGGGATCACCAGACGTAAAGCGCGGAAGAGGCCCGCGCCGCCCATCACCAGGCCTTCGACCATGTTGTCGAGGCTCATCGAGTCGGAACCCTTGGTGCCGACGATGGGACGCACGTCGTCCATGTTCGGGATCAGCGGGGTAACGAATTTCTGCTCGCGTGCGCGGCTCCAGTTGCGGTTGCCCTGCACCGTGTTGATTTCGCCGTTGTGCGCCAGATAGCGGAACGGCTGCGCCAGGCGCCACTGCGGCCAGGTGTTGGTCGAGAAGCGCTGGTGGAACACCACCAGGCTCGACGCGAAGCGCGCGTCGTTCAGATCGGGGTAGAACACCGGCAGCTTGTCCGGCATCACCAGGCCCTTGTAGCTGATCACGCGGCACGACAGCGTCGGCAGGTAGAACACCGGGTCGGTCGCCTCCAGCGCCTTCTCGGCCAGGCGGCGCGCGATGTACAGCTTGCGCTCGAAGTCGTCTTCAGAGATGCCGGCCGGCGCGTTGACGAACACCTGCTCGATATGCGGCAGCGAGGCCAGCGCCGATTCGCCGCACACGGACGAATCGGTCGGCACCAAACGGAAGCCGGCAACCGTCAGGCCCTGCGCCTCGAGCTCGGCTTTCAGCGTCGAACGGGCATGCGCCTGCGGGGCGGCGTCGCGCGACAAAAACAGCAGCCCGGCGGCATACAGCTCGCCCAGCGCAAAGCTTGCTTCGCCCGCCACCGCGCGCAGGAACGCGTCCGGCTTCTTGAACAAGAGGCCGCAACCGTCGCCCGACAGACCGTCGGCCGCAATCGCGCCGCGGTGCGTCATGCACGCCAGCGAGCCGATCGCGTTCTGCACCAGCGTGTGGCTGGGCTGATTGTCCAGCTGCGCAATCAGGCCGAAGCCGCAGCTATCCTGTTCGAAGTCGGGCGAATACAGCGTCCCGTCCAGCCAGCGTTGTCGTTCCATGGTTCCGTATGCTCAGGCAACAGCGGCCTGCCCACAGGCAAGCCGCAAAACAAAAATTTAAGCGAAAAGTGCGGCATTTTAATCCCTCGCGCCGCGTGCGGCAATGAGTGCCTTCGCCAAGGCCCTTGCTGGAGCAAGGGTTTCCGCGCGGACGGGACTGAGGGTGGGAGTGGGATCGCCGGCGTAAATTCCTGGCGTTCCGAAATGAAAGCCCGGCTTTCCTATCCTGATAAGGCAACGCTGATTTATTCCGTCGTCGCGAGGCCCGCAGGGCCGTGGCGATCCAGAGTTCGCTGATTCCGCTGGGATGCCAAATCGCTACGCCTTCTCGAGATGACTGCTTTTGATCTTGATGGCTGGCGCGTCGAAGGAGGCAGGCCATGAAACTGTTGAGCTGGAACATCCAATGGGGGCGCGGCCTGGACGGCCGGGTCGACCTTGCGCGCACACTTGGGGTTATCCATCGGCTGGGCGATTTCGACCTCATCTGCCTGCAGGAAATCGCGGTCAACTTCCCCGGCCTGCCCGGCAGCCGCGGCGAAGACCAGATGGCCGAACTTTCCGCCGGTCTGCCCGGCTACACCGCAATCTACGGCGCGGCGACCGACGTGCCGAACACCCACGGCGGCCGCAGCCAGTTCGGCAACGCCGTCTTTTCCCGCCTGCCCGTCGGCCAGGTGTGGCGGCATCTGTTGCCCTGGCCGGCCGAGCCCGCCACGCCCAGCATGCAGCGGGTGCTGGTGGAAGCCGTGGTCACCGCCGACATCGGCCCGCTGCGGGTGATAACCACCCACCTCGAGTACTACTCGCAGCGCCAGCGCCAGGCCCAGATCGACGCCATCCGCCGTCTCCATGCCGAAGCCTGCGCCATGTCAGTGCGCCCGCCACGGATCGAAGAACAGGGCGGCGCCTTCGAGGTGTTCCCCCGGCCCGCGCAGGCGCTGCTGTGCGGCGACATGAACTTCACCGCCTGGGCGCCCGAGCGATCCCGCATCCTTGCCCCGTTCGGCGATGGCGTGCCAGGCTTTCTCGACGCCTGGTCGGTGCTGCACCCCAATGAGCCGCATGCCCCCACGGTGGGCATCCACCGGGTGGATTTCGTCAGTCAGCCCGAATGCTTCGATTTCATCTTTGTCACCGAAAGGCTGGCAGGTCGACTCAAGGCGTGTGGCATCGATGCCGAGACCGAGGCTTCGGATCATCAGCCGGTGTGGGTACGACTCATTTAATTGGCACCATGAATGCAAGAGCGTGAAATAGGCTGTTGGCGGCAAACAGAGTGGATTTGGCCTTTACTCGCCTAAGACTTGGCGGCTCCACTCGGTACAAAGTTTGCGAAAAGACCGGCTGCGGTCAAAAACCAGTTGTAGATCCATGCGCGCTGAAAAGGCTGGCTGGTCTGTTGTTTCTCCGTAGGACTTATCGGACTTGTGTCTTTTTATCCAGCCTTTTGCATCCCTCGGTGTTTCGGCATCAATGATTTCCATGGGATCGAAGGAGAACCCTCTCTGGCCGTCTAGCGATTCGGCGGCGGCAATGAACCAAGCCTCATATTCCCGATTTGCCAGAACGACGGATACCCGGCGATGAGGGATACATACATGTGCACGCTCCAGAATCTTTATGCCTAGTTCGGCGGGGCAATCATCATCAGCATCTAGCAATACGATAATCCAACCATCCTCTCCGCATTTGGCTGCGGCTAATAGGAGGTGCCGACAAAATTCTTCTTCTCGATTGAGGAATCTATCTCGGTGGACACGTATCGGGGGGAGTATTTGCGCCCAAACCCCGGGAGTCTTCCACTCTCCAAGGCGCCGAAGCAAAATTGGCAAAGCTGCAACCTCACCATCGCCTTCTACGATGGCGGCTACTTTCACGGCGCAGCCTCACCAAATAAATCTGCTTGGAATTGTTCTTGCGCAGCGAGGTTGTCGGGATTTGGAGCAAGCTGATTTAGCCGTAACAACTCACCAGCGGAAAAAAGCTGTTGGCGCATGGCCTCGCGCGAGGCCTCGTCAAGTGGCGCAATACGGGTCTCACCACCTTCTGAAACGACAGCGAGCAGGGCATCGGCGCTGAGTTGACGATCATCCAGTAGGTCGGGGCTATGACTGGTAACTACAATTTGCGTGTGTGTGGACGCACGCATTAAGGCTTCGCGAAGTGCAGTACTTGCAGCTGGATGTAGGGCTGTTTCAGGTTCCTCAATGCCTACCAGCGTGGGCGAGTAATCCCGGTTACCTTGGAATAGCGCGGCCAAAATACCTAACGCACGCAAAGTGCCATCCGACATATTCTGAGCAAGAAAGCGCCATGGATGCTTAGCACCGACCATATCTTGTCGGAATTCAAGAGTCTCCATGGGACCTACCTGCTTACGCTCTACCCCATGCACCATTGGCACTACAGTTTGTAAATACTCTTGAACGATAGTTAATTGTTCTGGAGCTACTCGTTCCAAGTGGCCAATAACGCTGGCGATATTCTCGCCGCCCGGCTTGAGCAAACGGCCTTCCTGGGGCTTTTGTAGCTCACGCATTAGCTTTGGATTGAGGTTGTAGAAACCCATGGCGGTAAGAGCATCGAATACCGGCCGGAATACCGTTAAGCCTGATGCCGCGACCAAAGCTAATCGATCTGCTGTAACTGCTGGAAATGTCGGCTCGCTACTAGCCCGCAGTTTCCCACGGTCAATCTGGAAAAATGGTCCCTTGCCAACGCCATCAATAACACATTCTTCAGCCTGTACTTCATAGCCTCGACCTACCAAGGCAGCGATATTGAAGGCATAGTGTCCGCGTTGTCCGGACTTCAATAAGAACTCCAGCCTTATTCCGAAATGTGTCGGATGCCCACTGGAACGGCGTCGCACCTCACTCAATCCCCCCCGTTCATTTAAGGCATTGTCGAGAGATCCGGATAATGCGTCACGGACCAGATGCATTGCGTCCAGAAAGTTACTTTTGCCGGATCCGTTAGCCCCGACCAGATAGGTCAGCGGTCCAAGGTGAACATCACAAAAGCCAATACTTTTGTAGTTGCGTAACACCACGCGGGTGAGAAAAACCGTATTACTCATTCGGCCACCCCTAATCTTGTTGGCACTTGCCACGGAAAGCGTGGCAAGAAAAAGGCCAGAACAAAGTCCGGCCTTTTGAAATTTGGTGGAGAGGAGGAGGATCGAACTCCCGACCTCCGCATTGCGAACGCGGCGCTCTCCCAGCTGAGCTACCCCCCCGACGTGGCGAATTATAGCTTCAGCGGTGCGGTGCGGGAAGTGTGGCGAGGCGTTGCGGCAGGTTGGGCAGCAGGTGTGCGGTGAGCCAGCCGAGCAGGACGCCGCCGCTGTTGGCCAGCGCGTCGAGCAGGTCGGGCTGGCGGGCGGGGGTGAGGCCTTGAAGCAGCTCGATGGCCATTCCGAACAACACCACGGCGATTGCAAGTTTCCAGCGCTGCCGGGTGACGAGCTGCGCCCACCAGAATGTCAGCACGGCATAGCCCGCCAGGTGGACGATTTTGTCGGCGTGGCCGCCGCTGCTGTCCAGCGCGGGCGGCATCAGCGAGACCGCCAGGGTGAGGGCGATGCCGAGCCAACCGAGCACCCGCCATGTTTGCTCGATCATGCCCGGCCCGGTGCGGGTTGACGCTGCGCCCAGCGCAGCATGACGACGCCGGCGACGATCATCGGCAGGGAGAGCCACTGCCCCATGGAAAGCCCGAGTCCCAGCAGGCCGAGGAAGCTGTCGGGTTCGCGGGCGAATTCGGCGAGGAAGCGGAAAGCGCCGTAGCCGATGAGGAAGACGCCGGAGATGGCGCCGACCGGGCGCGGCTTGCTGGAGTAAAGCCACAGGACGGCGAACAGCAGCAGGCCTTCGCCGGCGAACTGGTAGAGCTGCGAGGGATGGCGCGCGATGCCGTCGCCCGCCTGAGGGAAGACCATGCCCCACGGCAGGTCGGTGGCGCGCCCCCACAACTCGCCGTTGATGAAGTTGCCGAGCCGCCCGGCGGCCAGGCCCAGCGGCACCAGCGGGGCGATGAAGTCGGTGACCGATAGCCAGCGCAGCTTGTGCCGTTTTGCGAACAGCGCCATCGCGATGATCACGCCGAGAAAGCCGCCGTGAAAACTCATGCCGCCTTCCCACAGCTTGAAGATGTCGAGCGGGTGGGCGAGATATTCCATCGGCTTGTAGAACAGCACGTAGCCGAGCCGCCCGCCGAGGATGACGCCGAGCACGCCATAGAACAGCACGTTGTCGAGCATGTTCACGGTCCAGCCGGACCACGGCCGATGCGCGATGCACCAGCGCCCGAGCAGGATGACCTGCACGAAGGCGACGAGATACATGAGGCCGTACCAGTGGATGGCGACGGGGCCGAGCTGCAGGGCGACGGGGTCGAATTGCGGATGAACGAGCATGAAAGGCAGGGGGCTAGGAGTTAGGGGCTAGGGAAGGGAAAGGGCAGGTAAAATATCCGGCTGATTATAGATTGCCTGAGTGACCATCATGCCCGACTACCGTTCCTGGACCACCACCCGCGGCCGCAACATGGCCGGAGCCCGCGCGCTGTGGCGCGCCACCGGCATGAAGGATGGCGACTTCAACAAGCCAATCATCGCGATTGCCAACTCGTTCACCCAGTTCGTCCCGGGCCATGTGCACCTGAAGGACATGGGCCAGCTGGTGGCGCGCGAAATCGAGGCGGCGGGCGGCGTGGCCAAGGAATTCAACACCATCGCGGTCGACGACGGCATCGCGATGGGGCACGGCGGCATGCTGTATTCGCTGCCGAGCCGTGACCTCATCGCCGACTCGGTCGAGTACATGGTCAACGCGCACTGCGCCGACGCGCTGGTGTGCATTTCCAACTGCGACAAGATCACGCCCGGGATGATCAACGCCGCGCTGCGCCTGAACATCCCGACGGTGTTCGTTTCCGGCGGGCCGATGGAAGCGGGCAAGGTGGTGTGGGAGTCCAAGGTCATCAAGCTCGACCTGGTCGACGCCATGGTGTCGGCGGCGGACGACAAATTCAGCGACGAGAAGGTCGATCAGCTGGAACGTTCGGCCTGCCCGACCTGCGGTTCGTGCTCGGGCATGTTCACCGCCAACTCGATGAACTGCCTGACCGAGGCGCTGGGGCTCTCCCTGCCCGGCAACGGCTCGCTGCTGGCGACCCACGCCGACCGCAGGAACCTGTTCCTCGCCGCCGGCCGCCTGATCGTGCGGAATGCGCGCCGCTATTACGACGACGGCGATACCAGCGTGCTGCCGCGCGCGATCGCCAGCTTCGACGCGTTCGAGAACGCCATCGCGCTCGACATCGCGATGGGCGGCTCGACCAATACCGTGCTGCACCTGCTCGCCGCCGCGCACGAGGCCGGCGTCGATTTCACGATGGCCGACATCGACCGCATGAGCCGCCGCGTGCCGCACCTGGCGAAGGTGGCGCCGTCGATCCAGACCTACCATATGGAAGACGTGCACCGCGCCGGCGGCGTGATGGCGATCCTCGGCGAGCTCGATCGCGGCGGCCTGATCCACCGCGACCTGCCGACCGTGCTGACGAAGACGCTGGGCGAGCAGATCGACCTCTACGACATCCGTCGCACCACCAGCAAGGACGTCAAGGACTACTTCCGCGCCGCGCCCGGCGGCGTGCCGACGCAGACCGCGTTCTCGCAGGACCGGCGTTTTGCCAAGCTCGACGACGATCGCGCGAACGGCTGCATCCACGACATCGAGCATGCCTATTCGAAAGACGGCGGGCTGGCGGTGCTGGTCGGCAACCTCGCGGCCGACGGCTGCATCGTCAAGACCGCTGGCGTGGATGAGAGCATCTGGAAATTCTCCGGTCCGGCGCGCGTGTTCGAATCGCAGGACGCCGCGGTCGAAGCCATCCTCGGCGACCGGATCGTCGCCGGCGACGTCGTGGTGATCCGCTACGAAGGCCCGCGCGGCGGCCCCGGCATGCAGGAAATGCTGTACCCGACCAGCTACATTAAGTCGAAGGGCCTGGGCAAGGCCTGTGCGCTGGTGACCGACGGTCGCTTCTCCGGCGGCACCTCGGGCTTGAGCATCGGCCACGCCTCGCCGGAAGCGGCCGAAGGCGGCGCCATCGGTCTGGTCGAGGAAGGCGACACGATTGAGATCGACATCCCTAATCGCAGCATCAACATTGCGCTGAGTGAGTCCGAACTCGACCGCCGCCGCGCTGCGATGGACGCCAAGGGCGCGCAGGCGTGGAAGCCGGTTAACCGCGTGCGCGAGGTGTCGGCCGCGCTGCGCGCCTACGCGGCGATGACGACGTCCGCCGCCTTCGGCGCGGTGCGCGACGTCAGTCAGGTCGAGCATCCGACCGAAGCGCAGGCGCACGCCGACCCGCTGGCGCGTTTCGCCATCCCAGGCCAGCTGGGCTTTCGCAGCGGCGCCGGCGGCCTCACCTATGTCGACATCGACAACCACGGCGGACGCGCGACGATCTGTCTGCAGGGCGCGCACGTGGTGAGCTTCCGCCCCAAGTCGCAGCAGGAACCGGTGGTGTGGGTGTCCGACGCAGCCGCCTTCGTGCCGGGCAAGTCCATCCGCGGCGGCGCGCCGGTGTGCTGGCCGTGGTTCGGCGCGCACGCCTCCGAGGCGGGCTACCCCGCGCACGGCTTCGCCCGCACCGTGCCTTGGGAAGTCACCGGCACGCGCCGCCGCAATGACGCCAAAACCGAGATCACCCTGCAACTCGTCGACACGCCGCAGACCCGCGCGCAATGGCCGCACCCCACGCAGCTGACGCTCACCGTGGTGGTGGGGGACAAGCTGGAGATGCGGCTGGCCACCACCAATCTGGGCGATGCGCCGGTGCAGATCGGCGAGGCGCTGCATACCTACCTGCACATCAGCGACATCGGCGCGGTGAAAGTCAGCGGCCTCGAAGGCAGCGACTACCACGACAAGGTCGACAACTTCGCGCGCAAGCAACAGCGCGGCGACATTGCCTTTGGCGGTGAAGTCGATCGTGTCTACGTCGACACGCCCGCCGACTGCGTGATCGAGGACGCCGGTCTCAAGCGCCGCATCCGCATCGTCAAGAGCGGTTCGCTGTCCACCATCGTGTGGACGCCGTGGACCGAGAAGGCCGACAAGATGGGCGACATGGGTAAAGGCAAATCCGGCGCCGGCTGGCGCGAAATGGTGTGCGTCGAATCTGCCAACGCGATGGACAACGTCGTCACCGTGGCGCCGGGCGAGACGCACACGCTGGCGGTGACGTATAGCGTGGAAGCGCTTTAAATCTTTTTATCCGCGAAGGACGCGAAGGAACGCGAAGGAAAACCCCAAAGATCAAACCAGAAAAGCACTGAACAATTCCGTCATCGCGAGGAGCGAAGCGACGTGGCGATCCAGAAGCCTTTGATTTCGCTGACCTTCTGGATTGCTTCGCTTCGCTCGCAATGACAAGCGTTCCCATAACAGCCCTTTGGGTTTTCCTTCGCGCCTCTTCGCGCCCTTCGCGGATAACCGTTTTTTCAACAAGGAGCAATCATGCGCGTGATTCTGGTGGCCAACCCCAAGGGCGGCAGCGGCAAGACGACGCTGTCGACCAATCTCGCCGGTTATCTGGCCTCGACGGGCGAGCGCGTGGCGATGCTGGACCTCGACCGGCAGAAATCCGCCACCCACTGGCTGGCGATGCGCGACATGGCGTTGCCGGACATCGGGCTGCTGCGCGAGGGACAGAAGGGCGGTGGCGACTGGCTGGTGATCGACTCGCCCGCCGGGCTGCACGGCAAGAATCTGGAACGCGCGCTGAAGCTTGCGCACAAGGTGGCGGTGCCGATCGCGCCGTCGCTGTTCGACATCCGTGCCAGCCAGGAGTTTCTCGCCGCGCTGCACGCCGAAAAGGCCGTGCGCAAGGGCCATGCCTTTGTCGGCGTGGTCGGCATGCGCGTCGATCCGCGCACCCGCGCCGGCGTCACCCTGGAGCAGTTCATGCAGCAGCAGGACCTGCCGGTGCTGGCTTGCCTGCGCAACACCCAGCACTACGTCAACGCCGCGTTCGAGGGCAAGAGCCTGTTCGACCTGCCGCACCATGTCGCCGAGCGCGACATCGAGCAGTGGCAGGAATTGATCGCCTGGCTGGAGCGCTGATCGCGCCAGCCGGGCGCGCAGTCAGTGCGTGGCCGGCTTCATCAGGTTGACCACCTGCGGCTTGACCACGCTCTTGGTCGTCGGGCAGGCGCCCTCTTCGGAAACGCCGAGCTGGCGCTCGGCATCGGTCAGCAGGTTGATCACGTCCACGTAGAACTTGTCGTTCGCCATCATGCGTGCGGTGCGGCCGCCCTCGTTGACGGCGAGCACGTCGGCGCCGCTGTTGATCAGCCATTCCACCACCGAGGCATCGCCGCCGCCGGCGGCCAGCATCAGCGGCGTGATGCCGAAGAAGATGCGGTCGTCGAGCGAGGCGCCGGCCTGGTGCAGCACGTCGATGACCTCGACGTAGCCACGCCCGGTCTCGCCGTTGTAGGCGGCCTTGGCGAGTGCCGTCCAGCCCTGCGGCGCTTTGGCATTGACGTCGGCGCCGGCGGCGATCAGCACCTGCACCGCCGCGACGTGGCCGCCGTGGGCGGCGTGCATCAGCGCGGTTTCGCCGGCCTCGTCGGCGGCGTCGTGGGCCACACCGGCCTCAAGCAGGTTCTTGATCTGGACGGCATCGCCCGAGCGGGCGGCGGCGAATAATTCTTGCGACATGGGGGGCTCCTGCGTTTTGGGCGACGGCAGTGAGCGTACAATTGTTGACCGATTTTATCAACTATTATTGAGGGGCGCTCCAGGCTTGAATGCCGTCTCGATGACGGCCCGTCCACCTGCTTAATGCCGAACCCAAAACGCCGCCATGCCCAATCGTCTCGCCACCGAACCCAGCCCCTATCTGCTGCAGCACGCCGACAACCCGGTCGACTGGTATCCGTGGGGCGCGGAAGCGCTGGACCGCGCACGCCGCGAGGACAGGCCGATCCTGCTGTCGATCGGCTATTCGGCCTGCCACTGGTGCCACGTGATGGCGCACGACTGCTTCGAGGACGCCGAGGTGGCGGCGGCGATGAACCGGCTGTTCGTCAATATCAAGGTCGACCGCGAGGAGCGCCCCGACCTCGACCAGATCTATCAGGCGGCACACCAGTTGTTGGCGCAGCGCGGCGGCGGCTGGCCGCTGACAGTGTTTCTCACGCCCGATCAGACGCCGTTCTTTGCCGGCACCTATTTCCCCAAGACGCCGCGCTACCAGCTGCCCGGCTTCATCGACCTGATGGAAAACGTCGCCCGCGCCTGGCGCGAGCGGCGCGGCGAAATCCTGGCGCAGAACGCAGCGGTGCATGATGCGCTCGCCCAGCAGCAGCCTGCGCCGGGCGAGCAGCTGGCCTTGAGTGACGCACCGTTTTCCGCTGCGCTGCACGATCTGGCGCAGGCCTTCGACCCGGTGTGGGGCGGCTTTTCGCCCGCGCCCAAGTTCCCGCGGCCGGGCGAACTGTTCTTCCTGCTGCGCGAGTCGCAGCGCGGCGGCAGCGCGCAGGCGCGCGAGATGGCGCTGTTCACCCTGCGCAAGATGGCTTCCGGCGGTATGCGCGACCAGCTCGGCGGCGGTTTCTGCCGCTATTCGGTGGACGCGCAGTGGGCGATTCCGCACTTCGAAAAAATGCTCTACGACAACGGCCCGCTGCTGCATCTGTATGCCGATGCCTGGGCGCTGACCGGCGAAACACTGTTCAAGGACGCTGCCGAGGGCATCGTCGACTGGCTGCTGCGCGAGATGCGCGCGCCGGACGGCGGTTTTTATTCCGCGCTCGACGCCGACAGCGAAGGCCGTGAGGGCGGGTTCTACGTGTGGACAGCGGACCAGGTGCATGCGCTGCTGTCAGCCGAGGAATATGCGGTGGCGGCGCCGGTGTATGGCTTCGACCAGCCGCCGAATTTCGAAAACGCAAGCTGGAACCCGATCCTTGCGCGCCCGTTGCACGAGATTGCGGCCGAGCTGGGGCTGGCCGACGAGACGGCCGCGGCTCGGCTGGCGCGCGCGCGCGCCAAACTGTTCGCCGCGCGCGAAACCCGGGTACGGCCGGGGCGCGACGACAAGCAGCTCGCCAGCTGGAACGCGCTGATGATCGGCGGGCTGGCGCATGCCGGGCGGGTGATGGCGCGCGCCGACTGGGTGGACGCGGCGCATGCGGCGATCGATTTCCTGCATGCGAACCTGTGGCGCGATGGGCGGCTCTTCGCCAGCTTCCAGCGCGGCGAAGCGCGGCTCAACGCCTATCTCGACGACTATGCGTTCCTGCTCGATGCGTTGCTGGAAACCCTGCAGGCCGGCTATCGCGAAGCGGACATGGGCTGGGCATGCGAGCTTGCCGACGCGCTATTGGCGCATTTCGAGGATGCCGAAGCCGGCGGCTTTTACTTCACCAGCCACGACCACGAAGCGCTCATCGCCCGCCCCAAGCCGGGCTACGACAACGCCACGCCGTCCGGCAACGGCGTCGCCGCGTTTGCGCTGCAGCGGCTCGGGCACCTGCTCGGCGAGGCGCGTTACCTCGATGCCAGCGCGCGCTGCTTGAAGTTGTTTTATGCGCACCTGAGCCAGCAGCCGATCGCCTATCCGACGCTGCTGGCCGTGCTCGACGAAGCGCTGGCGCCGCCGCGCACGATCCTGCTGCGTGGCCCGGAATCCGACTTGCGCGCATGGGTGCGGGCACTGACGCCGAAACTCGGTGCGCGCGACATGCTGCTGGTCTTGCCCAATGGCTTGAGCCTGCCGCAGGCGTTGGCGAAGCCGGAAGCGGATCGCCCCACTGCCTGGGTCTGCGGCGGAACGGCGTACCCCGAAGGGTATCAATGCCAGCCGCCGCTGACCGACCTGGCCGGCGTGCTGGAATAAGGGGTTCATCAGCATTTGCTATTAGGAACCCGTGGCGGCGCCTGCTATCAAACAGGCAGTTGGTTTTGTCACCGGGAGCGATCATGAGCACACACACCGAATCCGCAGTTTTCCATCCGCAGGTCGCCCAAATGAATCTGCCGGGCATCCGCAGGGTGACGTTCGATCAGCCGCTGCGCTGGTTGCGCGACGGCGCAAAGGATTTTGCCCGGGCGTGGCCGCTGAGCCTGTTCTATGGAGTCGTCTTCGCGCTGCTGGGCTACGGTTTGGTGCATGCTGCGGAGGACAGGCCGCATCTGGCGATGGCGCTGGCCTCGGGCTTCCTGTTCGTCGCTCCGGCGCTGGCCATCGTGTTTTATTGCCTGAGCCACCGGCTGGAGCATCACCACAAGCTCCCCAAACTGTTCGTTCCCCTGCTGGCGTGGCGTGCCAATCCATCCTCCCTGGGGCTGTTCGCCGTGATGCTGGTGTTCGTCCTGATTTCATGGGAACGCACTTCGGCGATTCTGGTCGGACTGTTTCTCAGCGGTTCGGGCATCGGCGGCCTGTCCGACCTGCTCAGCATCAGTGCGGTGCGGCAGCATACCGATTTCGTGCTGGCCTACCTGGCGTTCGGCGGCGTGCTGGCGCTGACGATGTTCAGCCTCTCGGTGGTGTCGCTGCCGATGCTGCTGCACCGCAAGGTCGATTTTGCCACCGCGCTGGTCACCAGCTTCATGGCGACCCGGCTCAACTTTCCGGTGATGCTGCTGTGGGGGGCATTGATCGCAGGTCTGATCGCTGTCGGAATGGCGACGGATTTCATCGCCATGGCGGTGGTTTTCCCCTGGCTGGGGCACGCCAGCTGGCATGCCTACCGCGAACTGGTCGAACGCGAATAACAATGTTTTACCGGGCTTGGTAGCAAAAAACCAGGTCCGTGTCTTGCGCGGCGGAGGATTTTCCTTAATATGGGAGGCGCGGTAGTGGCTAGATAGATAGCGCGCGCTCAACTCGACCTCCACGGAGACACTGTAATGATGAAGAAATTGATGATGACTGCAGCATCCGCTGCCCTGCTGGCCATGTCCGGCGTCGCTTCTGCCGATTCCGAACAGGCGTTGGCCCAGAAAAACGCGTGCATGTCCTGCCACGGCGTGGATAAGAAAATTGTTGGCCCTGCTTTCAAGGACGTGGCCAAAAAATATGCCGGCGACAAGGCCGCAAAAGACAATCTGGTCGCCAAGGTGAAAGCCGGCGGCAAGGGGGTGTGGGGGCCGGTTCCCATGCCGCCGAACGCGCAGGTCAAGCACGAAGACGTGGAGAAGATTGTTGGGTGGATATTGAGCCTGAAGTGATCTGAAGACTTGCCCGAGCAAAGGCCGACCCATGGGTCGGCCTTTGCTTTTCCGGAAGGGGCGTACGCGCAGCGCAGCCCGTTAGGGCCGCAAGTTTGTTATCGTTGCCGCCGATAGCAAATTATTTCAATGGGGGCAGGCGGTGGTTCATCCTTATCGGTTCTTCGTATTCGCAGCCGCAGCGCTGTTTCCGCAGTTCGCCCAGGCAGCCGAGCCTGGCCGGATCGACGCCTTCTTCGGCAGCCTGAATGGCTATCTCGCCAGCGTCATCTTCTACGACGTGTTTCCCGGCGAACCGTCGATGCCGTTCATCGTCGCCTGGCTGATAATAGGCGCGGCCTACCTGACCCTGCGCTTCAGCTTCGTCAACCTGCGCATGATGCGCCACGGATTCAGGGTGTTGCGAGGCAAGTACCATACGGCGGACGACAAGGGCGAGGTGAGTTCGTTCCAGGCGTTGACCACCGCGCTTTCCGCCACGGTCGGGCTCGGCAACATCGCTGGCGTTGCGATCGCGATTTCGATCGGCGGGCCAGGGGCCACGTTCTGGATGATCGTCGCAGGCTTTTTCGGCATGACCACCAAATTCACCGAGGCCACGCTGGCGCAGCGCTACCGCGAAGTGCGTCCCGACGGGCACATCATGGGCGGCGCCATGGAATACCTGTCCAAGGGCTTCGCCGAATTCAATCTGCCGCGCACCGGCAAAGTCCTCGCCGGCATGTTCGCCGTGTTCACCGTGCTCGGCTCGTTCGGTGCCGGCAGCGCGTTCCAGGTGAGCCAGTCGTTGGGCGCGGTGCAGGAGCAGATCCCTTTCTTCAACGACACGCCGATCGCCTACGGTCTCATCATGGGGGTGGCGGTGGGCGTGGTCATCATCGGCGGCCTGCGCCGCATCGCCCACACCGCCGAAGCGGTGGTGCCGAGCATGATCCTGATCTACCTGGCGGCCTGCCTGTGGATCATCCTGGGCAATATCGACCAGCTCCCGCAAGCGATCACCAAGATCGTCACCGAAGCCTTTGCGCCGATCGCGGTGGCGGGCGGCATGGTGGGTGCGCTGGTGCAGGGTTTCAAGCGCGCAGCGTTCTCAAGCGAGGCCGGCCTCGGCTCGGCCGCGATCGTGCACTCGACCGCTTCGGTCAAGTACCCGATCCGCCAGGGCATGGTCGCGCTCTACGAACCCTTCATCGACACCATCATCATCTGCACCATGACTGCGCTGGTCATCGTCATCACCGGCGTCTACAACGATCCGGCCACCCTGGCGATCCGTGAGGCGAGCAAGGGGGCGGCGCTGACCTCGGTGGCGTTCGCCACGGTGTCGGACTGGTTCCCGGCCATCCTCACGCTGTCGGTGGTGCTGTTCGCGTACAGCACCAAGATCTCGTGGTCCTACTACGGCGAGCGCTGCTGGGCGTACCTCTTCGGCGAACGGACCTCGATCGCCTACCGGGTGGCCTTCCTCGTCTTCATTGTCATCGCCTCGGTGGCGAGCGCGTCCAACATGGTCGACTTCACCGACCTGCTGGTGCTGGCGATGGCCTTCCCCAACCTGTTGGGGCTTTATCTGCTGAGCGGCAAGGTGCGGGCGATGCTGACCGACTATCAAAACAAGCTGAGAAGCGGCGAACTCGACCGCGAAATCGTGAAGGACTGAATACCGCCCGGCCGACGCCGGTTCAGCGAGGGGTCGAGTCGAAGCGGTGCAGCCGGCGCTCGGTCAGCACCGCGTCGAGCGGCATGTCCCACGGTTCGTGCGGCAGTGCTTCCACCCGCTGGCATTCGTAGGCGATGCCCACCAGGCGCGGCTTGCGCCACAGCCGCCGGTGCTGCATGAAAGCCAGTGTCGCATCGTAGTCACCGCCGCCCATTCCCAGGCGATGGCCCTGCAAATCGAACCCCACCAGCGGCATCAGCAGCAGGTCGAGCTGGCGCGCGCGC
The DNA here is from genome assembly GCA_021166845.1 of Thiobacillus sp. Lineage (GTDB taxonomy): Bacteria > Pseudomonadota > Gammaproteobacteria > Burkholderiales > Thiobacillaceae > Thiobacillus. The sequence continues at coordinate 4,807 of JAJPEP010000048.1, read as the reverse complement.
AGCGGCTTTGCATCCAGCGGCTCGGGAATGCCGTAGCGGTTCGGCGACATGCGCGTGTTGCGCCAGACGCGCCCGAAGCGCATCACCCGTCCACGGCGCGGCAGAATCGGCAGATAGCAGTCGCGCCGCATGCACAGCGCCTGATTGAGCAGGGGGTGGACGTCGAATTCGCCGCCCTGCGGCAGATAGAAGCCGATGCGTTGCGCGCGCAGCAGCAGGCCGTGGCGCAGTGCCAGCCGCAGCGACGCGCGCGCGGCATGACGGCGCTCGGCCGGCCGCATCGCGTTGCGCGCGGCTTTGAGCTGGCGTCGTAGGGAGTATTTGTCCATCAGGAAATGAGGGTTCCCCGCCTGTGCCGTGACTGGCTGCGGACTCTTGAACCTGGGTCCAAGACGGCCGCGTTCAAAGACGCTTTGGGCACATGAGACATGTCACGCGCACACCCGCATCGGAATAGACCGCAGCCTTGCACGTATGCATTGGTTCAGAGAAATTGCAACCAGCCTCGAACACCGCAGGGAACAACGCCAGTTTAGAAGAGTTTGTCCTGATCTTCCAGCACTGCATCGAGCAGGCTGTTGCAATGCGTCAGGCGCGCGCGTGCTTCCTCGATCAGACCGCCGCCGCCCTGGGTCAGCAGGTCGTGCGCCAGGTTGAGTCCCGCCATGATGGCGATGCGCTCGGCGCCGATCACCTTGCTCTTGTCGCGGATCTCGCGCATTTTCTCGTTCAGGTAACCGGCTGCCGCGATCAGCGCGGATTCTTCCTCGCGCGAGCACGCCACCTTGTAGGCGCGGCCCAGAATATGGATGTCGATGGAACGCGGGGCGGCCATCACATATCCTCCGGCAGCGTTTCGAGCAGCGCCTGCAGCCGGGCCTTGGCGGCGTCCAGCCGCGCCGTCAGCTGTTTGCCGTCCTGCTGCGCGGCCAGCAGCTGCTGGCGCAGGGCGATGTTTTCCTGCCGCAGCGCGTGGCAAAGCGCGGCCACCTGGCGGATTTTGGCTTCGAGGGCATCGAGTTCAGCTTGCATTGCGGGACTATAGCACCCGCAAGGGGTACGCCGGCGGGTAGCCCCGCTACTGCGCAGCGACCCTTCCGCAGGGGGCGGTGTGCGGCCGGTCAATCCGATCCGTATAATGCGCGCCTTCAGGTGCCGACGCGGCTTTCCGCCGCCGAGGATAAACGGGAAACAGGTGCGCGATCTTGTCGCCATGCCTGTGCTGCCCCCGCAACGGTAAGCGCTAAACGGTCCATCACACAGCCACTGGGTTCGCCCGGGAAGGCGATGCACTTGAAGCGCGAGCCCGGATACCGGCCTGAGCCCTGTCGCGACGGAAGTCGCCCAGCGGATCGTGCAACGCGCCTGCGGGGAAGCGGGCGCCCAAACCGGAACTCATCATGCGTCAAACTCCTCTCGCGCTCGCCCTGAGCATTGTTTTCGCCACCGCTGTCCGCGCGGAAAGCCTGCCGGAATATGTCTGGGATACCATCGTCGTTACGCCGACGCGCTTCGAGGAGCAATCTCCTCGAACACCCGTCAATCTCATCGTGATTACCCGGCAGGATATTGAGCGGATGCCCGTAACGAGCGTCCCCGATATTCTGGCCGGAACCGTGGGGGCCACGACCGTTCCCCTGTACGGGGCGCTCGGCATCGATTCCTCGGTTAGCTTGAGGGGTGCGGGCAGCGGAGGAACGGCCACCAGCAATACTCTCGTGCTGCTCAACGGCCAAAGGCTGAATCCAATCGATTCCGGGTCGATCGACTGGTCCTTGATCCCGCTGGCGAGCATCGAGCGCATCGAGGTCATGCCGGGGAGTGGAACAGTCCTATACGGTGACCGCTCGACCGGAGGCGTGGTCAACATCATCACCAAGAAGGCGGCGGACACGCGCTATGCCAGCATCGGCGGCGGCAGCCACGGCTTGCGTGAGCTGAGCCTCCAGACGGGCGGAACTGCCGGTCCGGTCGATACGAGCCTGTATTTCCAATATGGCGCCAGCGATGGCTGGAGAACCAACAGTGACCAGGAGCGCTACTCCTTGGGCGGCAGAATCAATTTCCTGAATCAGGGGCGTGTGCGCGGATTCGTCGACCTCGCAGCCTTCAAGGAGGATTTGGGGTTGCCAGGCGGCCTCTGGAGCGCTGAATATCTGGCCGATCCCACAAAGTCGCGCCATCCGGGCGATCGCTCGGACCGCAATGGTTTCAGGATTCGTCCAGGGGTGGAGGTCAACCTGTCTGCAGACGTGGCGCTGGACGCCGACCTGGTCCTGTCCAGGGACGAGCGCAGCGGTTACAGCGATGCGACCAATCCGGTTGAACAAATCCGTGACCTGTCGCGCGATTTCGTTTCCTTCAGCCCCAAGCTCAAAATCAGGCATCGGTTCGGCGGACTGAGCAATCGCGCCACGCTGGGATACGATTATTTCAGGGGGACGACGGACAGCCTGACCGCGCCGAGCGGGAACCAGTCCTACACGCAGGACGCGACTCAGACGAGCCATGCCGTTTACGCACAGAACATCACGGAGTTCGGCGAGCGCCTGGCGTTGACGCTCGGCATGCGCGCTCAACGGCTGAAGCAGTCGGCAAGCCAGTCAGAGTATACGGATCACACGGGTTGGTACCGGCCCGCGATGTCCGGCTATTCCGTCGACACACGCGAGGCCTACGAGGCGGGGATGAGCTATCTGGCCAAGGGCTGGAAGGTCTACGGCAGGGTTGGGACGACCTACCGCTTCCCCAATACCGACGAACTGTATGGGCTTGATCCGACTACCTGGGATCCCGTCTTTGTACTTGGTCTTAGACCCCAGCACGGGACCGTTTATGAAATCGGCGCCTCGAAACAAGTCGCCCGCGGCAGTCTTTCCTTAAGCATTTACCAGCAGAATCTGAAGGATGAAATCACCTCAGACCCCATGGGTGGCAACATGAACGTGGATAAGACGCGCCGTCTGGGAAGCGAGTTGAGCGCAAGTCTGGGACTAACTGACAGCCTGCGCGGAAATCTCGGCGTGACGCTCGAAGACGCGGAGATTCGGGACGGCGCCTACGCCGGCAAAGAGGTGCCTTTGGTGCCCAGGGTGCGGGCGAGCGCCGGTTTGACCTGGAGCGCGACATCGAATGCAGCCTATTCCGCGCGCTTGAATTATGTTGGCGACCGACGGTACGGCGATGATTATGCGAACGAGGCGGGCCACCTGGCTGCCTACACCAGGCTCGACTTGTTGGCGAGTTGGCAAATTCGTGACTGGAAGATTGATGCCAAGGTCCTCAATGCGACCGACGAGAAGTATGCTGCGTATGCGGGCTATGGCTTCAACATGGACACTTTTGCGAATGACACCTTCTACTACCCGGCCGATCGCAGGACTTACGCCGTCAGTGCGCGCTACGATTTCCGGTGATCCTGCACGGTCAGCCGGCCTGAAGCCGGGCTTGGGCATCTTTGCCCTGGCTGGATTGAAAAGGAAAGGACATGGCTGATTCGCAGTTCAATTCCGGCAGGACAGCAGGCGAGGCGTCCGGAAATGCGCGCCATGCCGCCCGCATGGCGCGCAAGAAGGCGCTGATCGATGCCGCGATCGACGCCGCCAGCGACGAGCGCGGGCTGCTCATCGTCGTCACCGGCAATGGCAAGGGCAAGAGCACCGCGGCGTTCGGCATGGTCGCGCGCGCGCTCGGCCACGGCATGAAAGTCGGCGTGGTGCAGTTCATCAAGAGCCGCACCGACACCGGCGAGGAGGCCTTCCTCGGCACGCAGCCCGGCGTCGAATGGCACGTCACCGGCGACGGTTTCACCTGGGACACGCAGAACCGCGAGCAGGATATCGCCACCGCCGGGCGCGGCTGGGCGATCGCCGCGCGCATGCTCGCCGATCCGGCGTACCAGCTGGTGGTGCTGGACGAGTTGACCTATCTCCTGAGCTACGGCTATCTCGACAGCGACAGCGTGCTCGACGCGCTGGCGCAGCGGCCGCCGATGCAGCACGTCGTCGTCACCGGGCGCGCCGCGTCGGCGGCGCTGGTCGAATTGGCCGACACCGTGTCGGTCATCGCCGACGAGAAGCATGCGTTTCGCGCCGGCGTGAAGGCGCAGCCCGGCATCGATCTCTAAGCGCAGCGCCATCAAGCGGCCCCCGCGCGGCATAATTGCCGGGTGAACTTCGCACCCTACATCGGGCGCTTCGCGCCGTCGCCCACCGGCCCCCTGCACCTGGGCTCGCTCGTCGCCGCGCTCGCGAGTTGGCTCGACGCACGCGCGGCCGGCGGCCGCTGGCTGGTGCGCATGGAGGATCTCGACCGGCCGCGCTGCGACCAGGCGTCCGCCGACACCATCCTGCGCCAGCTCGAGGCCTACGGCCTGACCTGGGACGGCGCCGTTCTTTACCAGTCGCAGCGCGACGACGCCTACGCCGCTGCGCTCGATGCACTGAAGTCGCGGGGCGCGGTGTTCGCCTGCACCTGCACGCGCAGTCGGCTCGCACAGGCGCCGCGCAACGCCGAGGGCGAGATCGTCTACCCGGGCAGCTGCCGCCTGCATGCCGCGCCACGTATCGAGAAGCACGCCTGGCGGGTGTGCGTCGAGAATGTGAGTGTCCACTTCGATGATCGAATCCATGGCGCGCTGAGGCAGGATCTGGCAGCCGACGTCGGTGACTTCGTCGTCAGGCGTGCCGACGGCCTCTTCGCCTACCAGCTCGCGGTCGTGGTCGACGACGCCTTCCAGGGCGTGACCCACGTTGTGCGCGGCGTCGACCTGCTATGGAATACCCCGCGTCAGATTTACCTGCAGCGG
>JAJPEP010000105.1 GCA_021166845.1 Thiobacillus sp. | reverse complement strand
ACCAATGCCGTCATCTTCGCCTTCGGCGGCTCGGGGCTGTTCGCGGTGTCTTACTACATCGTGCAACGCACCTGCCAGGTAAGACTGTGGGCCGAAAAGCTGGCGGCCTTCACCTTCTGGGGCTGGATGGCGGTGATCGTGTTGGCGGCCATCACTCTGCCGATGGGCTACACCAGCACCAAGGAATACGCCGAACTGGAATGGCCGATCGACATCCTGATCACGCTGGTGTGGGTGGCCTATGCGCTGGTGTTCTTCGGTACCATCGCCAAGCGCAAGACCAAGCACATCTACGTCTCGAACTGGTTCTTCGGCGCCTACATCCTGACCATCGCGATCCTGCATATCGTCAACAACCTGGAACTGCCGGTGACCCTGACCAAGTCCTACTCGCTGTACGCCGGGGTGCAGGATGCGATGGTGCAATGGTGGTACGGCCATAACGCGGTGGGCTTCTTCCTCACCACCGCCTTCCTCGGCATGATGTATTACTTCATCCCCAAGCAGGCCGGCCGCCCGATCTATTCCTACCGCCTGTCGGTCGTTCACTTCTGGTCGCTCAACTTCATCTACATGTGGGCCGGTCCGCACCACCTGCAATACACCGCGCTGCCGGACTGGGCGCAGTCGCTCGGCATGGTGTTCTCGCTGATGCTGCTGGCGCCCTCCTGGGGCGGCATGATGAACGGCATCATGACGCTGTCGGGCGCATGGCACAAACTGCGCACCGACCCGATCCTGAAGTTCCTCGTCACCGCGCTGTCGTTCTACGGCATGTCGACCTTCGAAGGCCCGATGATGGCGATCAAGACGGTGAACGCGCTGTCGCATTACACCGAATGGACTGTCGGCCACGTGCATTCCGGCGCGCTCGGCTGGGTGGCGATGATCACGATCGGCTCGATGTACTACCTGATTCCGCGCCTGTACGGCCGCGAATCGATGTACAGCACCAAGATGATCGAATGGCATTTCTGGCTCTCCACCATCGGCGTGGTGCTGTATATCGCCTCGATGTGGATCGCCGGGGTGGCGCAGGGCCTGATGTGGCGCGCGGCCAACGCCGACGGCACGCTGACCTACAGCTTCGCCCAGGTGCTCAACACCATGTATCCGTTCTACGGCATTCGTCTGCTGGGCGGCGTGCTGTTCTTCAGCGGCATGCTGATGATGGCCTGGAACGTCTGGAAGACCGTGCGCATCGGGCGGGTCGTCAATGACGCCGCCATTCCGCAAGCCGTCCACGCCTAAGGAGACCGAACATGATTTCGCATGAAACTATCGAAAAGAACCTCGGCCTGCTGATCGTGCTGACCATCCTCATCGTCAGCGTCGGCGGCCTGGTGCAGATCGTGCCGCTGTTCTTCCAGACCTCCACCACCACCCCGGTGGCGGGCCTGAAGCCCTACACCGCGCTGCAGCTGTCGGGGCGCGACATCTACATCCGCGAAGGCTGCGTCGGCTGCCACTCGCAGATGATCCGTCCGTTCCGCGCCGAAACCGAACGCTACGGCCACTATTCGGTGGCGGGCGAATTCGTCTACGACCGTCCCTTCCTGTGGGGATCCAAGCGCACCGGCCCCGATCTGCATCGCGTCGGCGGGCGCTATTCCGACGCCTGGCATACGGCTCACCTGATGAATCCGCGCGACGTGGTGCCGGAATCCAACATGCCCGCCTATCCCTGGCTCGACCGTCCGCTGAAGGACACCGCCATCCAGGCCAAGATGCGCACGCTGAACATCGTCGGCCACGGCTATACCGAGCAGGAAATCGCCGCCGCGCCGGCCGCGCTGGAAGGCAAGACCGAGCTCGAGGCGCTGATCGCCTACCTGCAGGTGCTGGGCACCCACGCCCCCAGGATCTGAGGCCGCCATGGACAGCGGAACGATCAGCGGCATCGTCACAGTCGTCTTCATCCTGGTGTTCATCGGCATCGTCTGGTGGGCCTACAGCAAAGGCAACAAGCAGCGTTTCGAAGACGCCGGCAAGCTGCCTTTCGGCGAAGACGACGCTCCCACCAAGCAAGGAGACAAGCAATGAGCGATTTCACACACGGCTTCTGGCCGATTTACATCAGCGTCATCACCGTGGCGAGCATCGTCGGCACCTGGGTATTTCTCCGCTCGCAGACCACCCGCAAGCTGGCGCCCGGCGAAAAGCCCGAGTTGATGGAGCACACCTGGGACGGCGACCTTCAGGATCTGAACAACCCGCTGCCGCGCTGGTGGCTGGGGCTGTTCTACAGCACCCTGGTGTTCGCGGCGGCCTACCTGCTGTTGTGGCCGGGGCTGGGCAACTTCGCCGGCGTGCTGGGCTGGACCTCCAGCGGCGCGTACGAGGCCGAGGTGAAGGCCGCCGAAGCCAAGTTCCAGCCGGTGTACGCCAGGTTCATGAAGCAGGACATCGCCAGCGTGGCCGCCGATCCGGAGGCGCGCGCCATCGGCAGGAACCTGTTCCTGACCTACTGCTCGCAGTGCCACGGCTCCGATGCGACCGGCGCCAGGGGCTTTCCCAACCTGACCGACCACGACTGGCTCTATGGCGGCGACCCCGACACCATCGTCGCCACCCTCACCGGCGGCCGCAGCGGGATCATGCCCGCATTGGGCGAAGCGCTCGGCCCGCAAGGAACGAAGGAAGTGGCCAACTATGTGCTGTCGCTGTCGGACCGCAAGCACGACGCCGCGCTGGCAGCCGCAGGCAAGGTGAAATTCGCCGAAAACTGCGCCGCCTGCCACATGCCCGACGGCACCGGCATGCAGGCGCTGGGCGCGCCCAACCTCACCGACAAGGTGTGGCTGTATGGCGGCAGCGAGGCCACGATCATCGAGACCATTACCAAAGGCCGCAACGGCGTGATGCCGGCCATGGCGCAGACCCTCGGCACCACCTCGAACAAGGAAGCCAAGCTGCACCTGCTGGCGGCCTACGTGTACGGCCTGTCGCAGAAGCAGTAAGCAACGGGCGCTCGCCGGAATGCTTCCGGCGAGCCGCTTGAGCGCATTGCCCCAGTACGCTCAAGCGGCTCAGCCTCAACGGATGAAAGCAGTGACAGACGACAAGCAGCCCGCCCCCGCCGACGCGCCGATCGAGCAGCAGCTCTACGCGATCCGGCAAAAAATCCAGCCGCGCTCGGTGCATGGCGTGTTCGCCAGCTGGCGCATCGCGCTGGTGCTGCTGACCCAGGCGCTGTATTACGGCCTGCCCTGGCTGCAATGGGACGGCCGCCAGGCGGTGCTGTTCGACCTCGCCGCGCGCAAGTTCTACATCTTCGGCCTGGTGTTCTGGCCGCAGGATTTCGTTTATCTCACCGGGCTTTTGATCCTGTCGGCGCTGGCGCTGTTCCTGTTCACCGCGGTGGCCGGGCGGCTGTGGTGCGGCTACGCCTGCCCGCAGACGGTGTATACGGAAATCTTCATGTGGGTGGAAAACTGGCTGGAAGGCGACCACCTCGCGCGCAGGAAGCTCGACAAGTCGCCGTGGAACGCCGGCAAGCTGCGCCGGCGCGGCCTCAAGCACCTGGCCTGGATGCTGATCGCGCTGTGGACCGGCTTCACCTTCGTCGGCTATTTCACCCCGATCCAGACGCTGACCGCCGAAGTGGCGAGCGCCAGCCTCGGCCCCTGGGAGACCTTCTGGATCCTGTTCTACGGCTTCGCCACCTGGGGCAACGCCGGCTTCATGCGCGAGCAGGTGTGCAAGTACATGTGCCCCTATGCGCGCTTCCAGAGCGTGATGTTCGATTCCGACACGCTGACCGTGACCTACGACAGCTCGATCGGCGAACCGCGCGGCCCGCGCAGCAGGAAGACCGACTACAAGGCGGCCGGGCTGGGCACCTGCGTCGACTGCGAAGTCTGCGTGCAGGTCTGCCCCACCGGCATCGACATCCGCAACGGCCTGCAGTACGAATGCATCGGCTGCGCCGCCTGCATCGACGGCTGCGACCAGATCATGGACAAGATGGGCTACCCGCGCGGCCTGATCCGCTACACCACCGAGAACGTGGTGAAAGGCAGATACCCGGACAGCAGCATCCTCAAACACGTGCTGCGCCCGCGCACCGTCATCTACAGCGTGCTGCTGGCGCTGATCTCCGGCGCCTTCGTCTGGAGTCTCGCCACCCGCGTGCCGCTGCGCGTCGACGTGGTGCGCGACCGCGTGGCGCTGTCGAAGGAAACCGACGAGGGCATGATCGAGAACGTCTACCGCCTGCAACTCATCAACAAGGACGGCCGGCCGCATCGCTACACGATCAGCGCGCGGGGCATCGCCGGCCTGCAGGTGACGGCCGCCGCCCGCGAAATAGCTGCAGCGCCCCTGCAGACGGTGGACATCCCGGTCAGCCTGATTGCCGATCCCGCCGAACTGAAAGGCCGCTCGATCGAGGTGACCTTCACGGTGCAGGCGATCGACGATCCGCGCATCCGGCAGGCCGTCGCAACCAAATTCTTCAACCGGTGAGCGCCATGACGAACCCTGTCCTGCAGTCCAGACCCTGGTATCGCGAACCCTGGCCCTGGTTCCTCATCAGCCTGCCCGCCAGCGCGGTCGTCGCCGGTCTCGTCACCGTTTGGATCGCGGCCACCAGCGCCGACGGCCTGGTGGTTGGCGACTATTACAAGGCGGGGCTGGCCATCAACCAGACGCTGGCGCGCGACGACGCCGCCCGCGCGCTGGCGCTGACCGCCACCGTGAAGAATGAAAACGGCGTCCTGGCGCTGGCATTGGGCGGACGCATGCCGACGTATCCCGGGCAATTGACGCTCACCTTGGCGCATCCCACCCGCCAGGGCATGGATCAAACCCTCACCCTCGATCACATCGGCGGCGGCCGCTATCGCGCGGCGCTGCCCCTGCTGCCCGCCGGCAAATGGCAGGTCCAGCTGGCCGACCAGCACGCCACCTGGCGTCTGGGCGGCGTGCTGCATACCCCGCTAGACGGGGCCGTCACGCTGGCGGCTTCCGGACCCATCGTTCATCAACCAAAGGGAGACTGAAATGGACGTCGTACTCGATTTGTTGTTCACCAGCCCGATCGGCCTGCTGAGCCTGTTCACCATCCTCTTCATCATCGGCATGGCGATCACCCTGCTGAGCTGGTACAAGCGCAAGATGAACAGCCCGGAAGAATGACCGCCACCGCCACGAGGAGCACGCCATGCCGAAGCGCCTGATCCACATACTGTGGCCGTCCTTTCTCGTTGCCGGAGTGGCCGACATCGTCTTCACCACCCTGTTCGACCCGCTGGAAATCACCTATCACGGCGAGGCGCTGTTCGATCAGCGCATCGCCGCCTACACCGTCGGGTTCTTTGTCTTCTGGCTGCTCGGTATCGCTTCCAGCGCCATGACCTGCTACTTCCAGCGCAGCGCCGAGGAGATCAACCGCTGCCCGCTGCCGCCCCGCAGCCGGCCCGAGGGCTGCCCCAAGCGCGACGACGGCAGCGGCTGCTGCTGACGGCTCAGGCCGTGCGCGAATAGCGCGGCTTTTCGCCGGCGGCCTGCTTCAGGTAGCGGTCGAAGCACATGCCGATGTTGCGCAGGAACAGGCGGCCGCTGGGAGTGACGCTGATCCTGTCGGCGGCGATCGTCACCAGTCCGTCGTCGGCCAGCGGGCGCAGCTCGGCCAGCGCGTCGGCGAAATAGTCGCTGAACCCGATGCCCCATTCGCTGCCGAAGGCGGCGAAGTCGAGTTCCAGATCGCACATCACGCGGGTGATGGCATCGCGCCGGATCTGGTCGTCGCGGCTGAGCTTCAGGCCGCGTTCGACCGCAAACCCGGTCGCCGCGATGCGTTCCTCGTAGCGCTTGAGGTTCTTTTCGTTCTGCATGTACACGTCCGCCGTCTGGCTGATGCCGGACACGCCGAAGGCGAGGATGTCGCAGTCCTTGTGCGTGGTGTAGCCCTGGAAATTGCGCCATAGCGTCTTGTTCCGCTGCGCACGCACCAGTTCGTCCTCGGGGCGGGCAAAGTGATCGAAGCCGATGTTGACGTAGCCCGCCGCCCCCAGCGCCTCGTTCACCGCCTGATGCAGGCCCAGGCGCATCGCGGAATCCGGCAGATCGGCCTGCTGAATCAGGTTCTGGTGCTTTTTCAGCCATGGCACGTGGGCATAGGAAAACACCGCAAGGCGGTCGGGCGCCCACGCCACCACCTGTTCCAAGGTGCGGGAAAAACTCGCCACGGTCTGCTTCGGCAGCCCTACGATCAGATCCAGGTTGATGCTGGAGAAGCCCAGTTCGCGCGACCAGTCGAGCACTTGCTGGATCAGGGCCGCGGACTGGATGCGGTTGACCGCCTGCTGCACCGCCGGGTCCATGTCCTGCACGCCGAACGACAGGCGGTTGAAGCCGGATTCGCGCAGCGCCTCGAGGTGCGCGCGGGTCAGTTCGCGCGGATCGACCTCGCAGCTGATTTCGGCATCCGGGGCGAGGGTGAAATGCTGGCGCATCATCGCCATCAGGCGGCGGATGTCGCCAGGATTGAGATAGGTGGGCGTGCCGCCGCCCCAGTGCAACTGGCGCGCCACCCGCGTCGGGTCGACCCGTTGCGCAGTGCGCGCCATTTCCTGATCGAGATAGGCCAGATAGGGCTGGGTTTTGCTGTAGTCGCGCGTCGCCACCATATTGCAGCCGCAGTAGTAGCAGAGCGAATCGCAGAACGGAATATGGGCATACAGCGAGAGGCCGCGATCCGCCGCCGACGCGGTCAGTGCCGCGGCCCAGTCCGCCTCGCCGAAATCGGTGCGGAAATAGGGCGCGGTCGGGTACGACGTGTAGCGCGGGCCAGGCACGCTGTATTTCTGTAGCAGTTCCAGTGTCGTCGACGTCATCTTGGCATCCTTAATAGGGGACTTTGTTGTCTTTTTATCATAGGCCCACCCTGAAATCCAGCGCAGCGCCGGAGCCCGGCGCCTGTGCCGAGGCGGTCGGTGCCGGCCCGGTTTTGCGGTCAAGTTCGGGGCTGGCAACCCGTCGCTCATTAAGGTATCACGCGCGCGTAAAACCCAATGGCACCTCCAAACCCCCTGCTGAGCTTCATCCGTTCCCTGATGCTGACGCTGCTGCTCGGCGCCGCCGCCGCGCAGGCGGACGAGGCCGCGGACCTCGCGCAGAAAGTCCACGATCGCCCCAACGGGCGCGACCTCACCACGCTCGGCCGCATGGTGCTCACCGAGAAAGGCCGCGCGCCGCGCATCCGCGAACTCGTCACCTACCGTCTCGACAAGTCGGGCGGTGAAACCGCAAACCTGATCCGCTTTCTCGATCCCGAAGACATCGCGGGAACCGGTCTTCTCAGCATCGACAAGGCCGACGGCAGTACCGACCAGTGGCTGTACCTGCCGGCGCTCGACCGGGTGCGGCGCATTTCCAGCGACCGCAAGGGCGGGCGCTTTGTCGGCTCCGACCTGTATTTCGAGGATCTGCAGGAACGCAAGCCGTCCAGGGACCGCCACCGCCTGCTCGGCAGGCAGACCGAAAACGGCCTCCTGTGCGAGGTGCTCGAAAGCGTGCCGCTGGAGGCCGGCGATTCGGTGTACCGGAAGCGCATCAGCTGGATCGACCCCGCCACCGCGATCCCGCAACGGGTGGATTATTTCGAAAAGGACGCCGGCGCCCCCAGCAAACGCTGGCTGCTGCGCGGCAAAAAACGCAACCAGGGCTACTGGACGATCACCGACAGCCGCATGATCGATCTGGCCAGCGGCCACGAAACCCGCCTGGTGGTCGACAGCGCGCTGTACGACCAGAAACTGCCCGCCAAACTCTTCACCTCGCAAGCCCTCGCCGACGAAAGCCTGGAATCGGAATATCGCCCATGAAAAAGCTGCTGCTGACCTTGAGCCTGTCGCTCGCCGCTCTGCCCGTTTGCGGCGCCGACGACCTGCCGCCGCCGCGCACCATCTCTGCCCAGGACACGGCCGACGAGCTGCCGCCGCCGCGCGCCGCCACGCGCAAACCGCGCGCGCCATCCGCAGCCGCTCCCGCCGAGGCCACGCCGCAGTCCAGCGCCGAAGACGAGCTGCCGCCGCCCGCTGCGCGCAGCCGCAAGCCCGCCGCCCGCGGTTTCCAGCCCACGCTCAAGGCTGGCGTCGACGATCTGCTGCTGGAGGCGGGCGGCCTGCCCGACGCCGCCGAAGCCGACAGCCATTCCACCCTGCGCGCCAGCGCCTACGTGTTGTGGCAGCCCAGCCGCAACTGGGAATTCCGCGCCGGCGCCCGGCTCGACGGCATGGCGCAGGACGGCGGCCGCGCCGATCACCGCGAACTGCTGGCCGACTACGGTGACACCTATGTGCGCTACCGCAACGGCGACACCCGCCTGACCTTCGGCGCGCAAACCATCATCTGGGGCCGCGCCGACGAAATCCCGCTGGCCGACCGCGTCAGCCGCGCCGACCTGACGCGCTTCGTACTGGACGATCTGCCCGACCGTCGCCGCGCGCAACTGGCTGCGCGCTGGGAGCAGACTTTCGGCGAGTACAAGCTGGACGCGGTCTGGCTGCCGCTGTTCCGCGGCGCGCAATTGCCGGACGCCGCCAGTATCTGGAGTCCGGTCAACCGCACCAGCCGCCAGATCATCGGCATCGATCCCGCGCTCACCCCCTGGCTGAATACCGCGCGCATCGACGAGGACGAACACGGCAGCGGCGGCGGCGCCCTGCGCCTGACCCGGACCGGCAGCGCGCTCGATTTCGGCGTGACGCTGGCGCGCACCCGGCAGTCGCTGCCGTACTACCGGCTCGACCCGCTCTCCTCCACGCTCACCGCGGTGCATCCGTTCAACACCTTCGTCGGTGCCGATGTCGAACTGGTGCGCGGCGGCCTCACCTGGCGCATGGAAGCCGGCTACACCGACAACGTGCCGGTGACCCTCGCCAGCGCCGCGCTGGACACGACGCATTCGCTCGACTGGATCGGCGCGCTGGAATTCTTCCCTGGCGGGGCGGACACCCGCGTCAACCTGCAACTGGTGGCGCACGCGCTGCAGACCGACCGCAGCATCCTCGAACTGAAGGAGTATTACGGCGCCAACGGCGAAATCGAGACCCGCTTCGGCCAGGGCCGCTGGAAAGCCGGGATGCGCTTCGCCGCCGGCTTCAACGTGAACGATGTCTATCTCAGCCCCAAACTAGGTTACGTCGGCTGGGAGCCGCACGAGATCTATGTCGCCGCCCACTACTTCGACGGCGAAGCGCGCACCCTGGGCGGCTTCCACCAGGACCATTCGCTGATCACGCTGGGGCTGCGCAGCAAATTCTGATTTCCTGACGCCCCCATGCCGACGCCCCCATGCTGAAACCCTGGCTCAACGGCAGCCGCATGCTGCCACCCTGGCTGGCGCTGGCAATCCTGCTCGGTATCCAGCTGGCGGCGCTGCCGTTTCTGCTGAAGCTGCATTTCAACAACGCGCCGGATATCTATTCGCCGCCGGATTCGTCCACCATCCAGCTGCGCGAATCGCTGTTCAGGGAATTCCCCAACGACGAAGCCATCATCGCCCTGTTCGAGGGCGACGCGCTCTACGCTCCGGCGTTTCTCGCCGCGCTCGACCGCGCCGCGCAAAAAATGGCGGCGCATCCGGCGGTCGACCGGGTGCTGACGCTGACCACGGTGGAGCACATCGACGCCACCGACGACGGCTTTGCCGTATCGCCGCTGGTCGACCCCCGCAATCTGGGCGCGCGCACGCCGGCGCAATGGCAGGCCCGCGTGCTGAGCGACAGCTTTGCACCGGGACTGCTCGCCTCGCGCGACGGCCGCGCGGTCGCCCTGGTGGTGCGCCCCACAATCCTGAAGGAAAGCCTGGCCCGCCGCGATATCCAGATCGCGCTCGACGCCGCCATTGCCGCCGAGAAACTCGCGCCCTATCACACCGCCACCGCCGGCACGGTGGCGCAGACGGTCGAGGAACTGCGTTCGCTGTGGCGCGACAGCGCCATCTTCATCCCGCTGACCTTCGTCATCGGCATGGCATTGCTATGGTGGGTGGTGGGGCGGGCGCGCCCGATGGTGGTGGGCGGCCTGGCCATGGGCACGGTCGTGTCGGCCAGCGTCGGCGGGCTGGTGCTGTCCGGCCAGCCCTACACCCCGATCACCGCGATGATTCCCACCCTGATGGCGGCCTACACCACGGCCACGCTGCTGCATTTGTATGCCGCCATCCAGCGTGCCCGCATCGCGCTGCTGCCGCGGCCGCAGCGCATCGCGCGCGCGCTGAAGGAAACCTTCACCCCCGGCCTGTTCAACGTGCTGACCACCGGCGCGGGCATGCTGAGCCTGCTGTGGGTGGAGATTCCTCCGGTGCAGGCCTTCGGCCTGGCGGGCGCGATCGGCACCCTCATCGTGTTTCTGGTGGTGTTCATCCTGGTGCCGCCGATCCTGCTGAAATGGGATACGCCACGCTGGCCGCGCCGCCGCTCCGGTCTGGCGCACGCACGCCGCATCGCGGCAGCCGTGGCGGTGTTCAGCCTGAGGCACGCAAAAGCCGTGCTGACGGCCACCGCGCTGCTGGTGCTGGCGGCCGTCCCGCTGGTGCTTCAGGTCAAGGTCGAATCCAACATCATCGAGTTTTTCGCGCCCGACCACAGCATCAGCCGCAGCACCGCCAGGGTGGAAAGCAAGCTTTCCGGCGTCACCGGGCTGGAAATCGTCCTCACCGGCACGGCCCGCGACAGCCTGAAGGATCCGGCGACGCTGGCGCAGATCAAGGCGCTGCAAACCTGGCTGGAACAGCAGCCGGAAGTCGACCGCAGCTTCTCCCTGATCGACGTGCTGGAGGAAATGAACCGCGCACTCAGCGGCGAGGATCTGGGACCGGATGCGCTGCCGACCAGCCGCAAGCTGGTCGAACAACTGCTGCTGATCTACGACGGCAAGGATTTGTACGAACTGGTCAACCGTGAATTCCAGCGCGGCCGCATCCCGATGAGCCTCAACGTGCACGGCGCCAACGAAATCGGCCAGGTGATCGACAGGGTGCGCGCGCACGTCGCCGCGCAGCCGATCGCGGGCGTGGAAATCGACCTCGCGGGGTACGGGCGGCTGTTCTCGGACCAGGAAGACCGCATCGTCGACGGCCAGGTCAAGAGCTTCGCCTCGGCCTTCCTGCAGATTCTGCTGCTGATGGCGCTGCTGTTCCGCTCGTTCCGCGGCGCGCTGATCTGCCTGGTGCCCAACCTGGCGCCGCTGTTCTTCATTTTTGTGGTGATGGGAACGGCGGGGATTTCGCTCGACGTCGCCACCGTTCTGATCGCCGGCGTCATCCTCGGCATCACGGTGGACGACACCATCCATCTGTATCACGGCTACCTGCACCGCATCCGCCGCGGCGTCAGCCCGGTGTTCGCCATCATCCGCAGCGTGGAAAGCTCGGGCCGCGCGGTGATCGCCATTTCGATCGTGCTGATCGCGCAGTTCAGCCTGCTGGGGCTGTCCGACTTCCGCCCCACCGCCCACTTCGGCATGCTGTGCGCGGTCGGCCTGTTCGCCGGCCAGGTGTTCGAGTTGCTGCTGATGCCTGCGCTGCTCGGCCTGAAATTGCCCAGGCCGCGGCAAGCCGTTACGGCACGGTGAGCTTGAGCGCGCCGAATTCGTCGTTGAACAATCCCACTTCGTCGCCCGAGGCAAACTGCCAGCCTTCCATGTGGCCGAAGTCGGTGCTGGACCTGGGTTCCAGCTTGAGCTCGAAGCGCCGCGCCAGGGACAGGGTCGGATTGCGCACGGCGAGGACCACGGTCAGATAGCGGTCGCTGGTGTTTTCGATCACCGCCACCAGTCCCTTGCCCAGCATCGACGAACGAAAACCGATCACCACCGGCAGCGCGGGCTTGGCCGCCGCCGCCGTCTGGATGTCGGTTTCCTTGTAGGCCAGTTGCGCCTTGAGCTGTTCGATTTCGCGCAGGCTGTCGGTCAACTGGTTGCGCGTTTCGATCAGGTAGCGCTCGGCTTGCTGGCGGGTTTCGATTTCCTTCGACAGCCGCCGCTTCACGTCGCCCAGATCGACATTCAGCATGAAGGCATACAGCGCCAGGCCGCATGCCAGCAGCACCAGCACGACGTTCAGACCGATGGCAACGGCGAGCCCGCGCCGCTTCGGCTGGGTGGGAGAGGATGCAGCCCTGTCCTTATCCATGCTCAGCCGGTGTTGCGCATCCCGGAGGCGATCGCATTGATCGAGCGCATCAGCGGCGTCAGCCAGCTATCCTGTTCGGACTCCCACACGCTCTCCGAGCGATAACGTTTCAGCAGGCGCACCTGGATGTGGTTGATGGGATCGATGTAGGGGCGGCGGCGCGAAAGCGACAACGCCAGGGGCTGGTTGTCTTCCAGCAAGGTCTCGATCTGCGCGACTTGCTTGACCCATTCCACCGTAAGCGCGAACTCGTCGGCAATGGCGCGATAGATCGTCATGGTGTCGGGGTGGTCGCACAGGCGTGCGTATTCCTCGGAAATCTCCATGTCGGCCTTGGTCAGCGACATCTGCACGTTGGACAGCAGGCCGCGGAAGAACGGCCACTCCCGGCACATTTCCTGGAGGCGTTGCAGCCCCGCCGGATCGGCCTCGATGAAGCCTTTCAGCGCGCTGCCGATGCCATACCAGGCGGGCAGCGTATGGCGCGACTGCGCCCAGCCGAATACCCATGGAATGGCGCGGATCGAGCCCAGCGAACGGTCTGCTTTCTTGCGGTGCGACGGCCGGCTGCCGATATTGAGCAGGCCGATTTCGGTGACCGGCGTGCTCTCGTAGAAATAGTCGATGAAACCAGGCATGCCGATCAGCGCACGGTAGGCCGTCTCGCCCGCCGCGGAGATGTCGCGCATCCAGTCGAGATAGTCGTCCGGATAACGCACTTCGCTGTGCGCAAGCGCGGTGGCGCTGGCCTTGAGCAGGCCGGTCACCCCCATGCCGATTTCGTAGTTGGCCGTCTCGGGATTGCCGTACTTGTAATACAGCATCTCGCCCTGTTCGGTGAACTTGATCTCGCCGTTGACCGTGCCCGGGGGCTGCGACAGGATCGCATCGTAGGTGGGGCCGCCGCCGCGTCCCACCGTGCCGCCGCGGCCATGGAACAGCCGGCATTCGACGCCGTAGCGCCGGGTCAGCGCGATGATGGAAAGCTGCGCCTGATACAGATTCCAGTTCGACGCCAGAATGCCGCCATCCTTGCACGAGTCCGAATAGCCCAGCATGACTTCCTGGTGGTTGCCGTTGGCGGTGACCAGCGCGCGGTAGACCTTGTTCGACAGCAACTGGTCGAGGATGGACTGGCTGCGCTGCAGGTCGTCGACCGTCTCGAACAGCGGCGCCACCAGGATGCGGCAGAACCAGTCGCGCCCGTTGTGGCCGCACAGCCCCACCAGCCGCGCCAGCAGCATCACTTCCATCACGTGGGAAGCGCTGTGCGTCATCGAAATCACGTAGGTGCCGAAGACCTCGTCGCCCACTTCGGCCTGCAGCTTGACCATGCGTCGGAACACCGCCAGCGCTTCGCGCGCCTCGTCGTCCAGCACGCCGTCGTCCACCTCGATCGGATCGATGTGGCCGATCCAGGCAGCCAGGCGCTGCAGCCGCTCGGCCTCGTTCGCGCCCATGTAATCGAAATCGGGATCGATCTGCTGCAATAGGGCAGCCACTGTGCGCGTATGCACGGTCGACTCCTGACGGATGTCGAGCTGCAGCAGGTGAAAACCGAAACTTTCGACCAGCCGGATCAGCGCCTGCAGGTCCTGCATGGCGACGATGCGGTCGCCATGGCTGATCAGCGAGTCGCGCACCAGGCAGAGGTCGGCGAGGAAGGCGGCGGCGTTCTCGTATGCCAGGTGCGAAGTGAAGCTCGGCACGTCGGCGAGGCACTGGTGGACGTAGGACAGGTTGGCGTCCAGCCGCGCCAGCATCATCGCCGCCATGCGGCGGTAGGGCTCGCGGCTGTAAATCTGCACCGCGGTGCCGCGGAACACCTGTTCGCCGAACTCGGCCTCGTATTCCGACAGGCGTTCCAGGAACCGGGCGGAAGGCGTGCACCAGTCGCTGCTGTGGGTCAGCGTCTGGCGCAGTTCCAGCACCCGCGAACGGTATTCTTCGAGTGCAGCCTGCATCTGCCTATGCACCGTCCATTCGGTGACATCCGCGGTCACGAACGGGTTGCCGTCGCGGTCGCCGCCGATCCACGAGCCGAAACGGATGAAACTCGGCACGCGGACGGCGGCGATGCCGTCGGCATTCACGCCGTAATGCTTGCGCAGCGCCTTCTCGAAGAAGGAATACGCCTTCGGCACCGCCTCGAACAGGCTTTCCCGCACGTAGTAGAGGCCGTTGCGCACTTCGTCGCGCACCTCGAGCTTGGCGCTGCGCAGTTCGTCGGTGCGCCACCCCACCTGGATCTCGGCGGCCAGCTGCGCTTCCAGTTCGCGGCGGTCGTTCACTCCCAGGGTGGGGCTGTACAGCTCGTCGCAAATCAGGAATATCCGGCGCATGCCTTCCATCACCGCACGACGGCGCGCTTCGGTGGGATGCGCGGTGAACACCGGCGCGTAGTGCAGACGGTTGACCATCTCCTGCAGCGTGGCGACCGGCATGTCCTGCGCCTTGAGCTCCGCCACGGTGCGGTCGAACGAGCCTTCCCACAGCGTCATGCCGTGCGACAGCATGCGGCGGCGGTTGCGGTGGGCGAAGCTTTCCTCCGCCACATTGACCAACTTGAAATAGCTGGAGAAGGCACGGACCACCAGCTCCACCTTGGCGGCGGGCATGGCGTCGATCATCGCCATCAACTCGGTGCGGCGCTGCTGGTCTTCCTGCTGGTGCAATTCGGCGAAACCGCGGCGCAGGGTTTCCACCGCCTCGAACACATCTTCGCCGGCAAACTGCAGCAACACTTGGCCGAGCAAGGTGCCCAGCAGTCTGACCTGCGCGCGCAGGTGGTCATCCGTCAGGAGATTTTCGGGTGCATTCATGGCTGGAAAATTGAGCCCGGCACAGCGGGATTCATGCGACAAAGCTTATTATTTTCGCATAGTCGGCGCGCATCACCCAACCGCGCGCCGCGCGTTGCGGAACAGCCGCAGCCACGGGGCGGCATCGCTCATGCCGTCCGGTTTCCACGACAGCTGCGCGGCGCGGAACACGCGTTCCGGGTGCGGCATCAGAATGCTGAAGCGGCCGTCCGCGGTGGTGAAGCCGGTCAGCCCGCCGGCCGAACCGTTGGGGTTCAACGGATAAGTCTCGGCCGGCGCCCCCCGGTGATCGACATAGCGCAGCGTGGGACGTGCCTGCGCGGCATGCGCAGGGTCGCGGAACTGCACCCGGCCTTCGCCGTGCGACACCACGATCGGCATCACCGAACCCGCCATGTCGGCAAAGAACAGCGACGGCGACGCCAGCACCTCGACCAGCGCAAAGCGCGCCTCGAACTGTTCCGACAGGTTGCGCTCGAAACGCGGCCAGGCGTCCGCGCCCGGAATCAGGTCGTGCAGCTGGCTCATCATCTGGCAGCCGTTGCATACGCCGAGGGCGAAGGTGTCGGCACGCCCGAAAAACGCCGCGAACTGGTCGCGCGCGCGCGGGTTGAACAGGATCGACTTGGCCCAGCCGCCGCCCGCGCCCAGCACATCGCCGTAGCTGAAACCGCCGCACGCGGCCAATCCGGTGAAGTCGCCGAGGCTGACCCGACCGGAGAGGATGTCGCTCATATGCACATCCACCGCGGCGAAGCCCGCGGCATCGAACGCGGCGGCCATCTCGACCTGGCCGTTGACGCCCTGTTCGCGCAGCACCGCCACCCGCGGGCGCTTGCCGGTGGCGATGAAGGGCGCGGCGACGTCGGCGTCGATGTCGAAGCTCGGCGCATAACGCAGGCCCGGATCAGCGGCATCGGCATGGCGCGCGAATTCCTCTTCGGCGCACACCGGGTTGTCGCGCAGCTTCGCCATTTCGTAGCTGGTGCGCGCCCAGGCGCGCTGCAGATCGGTGCGCGCCTCGTCCAGGATCACCCTGTCCTCGCGCAGCACCCGCACGCGATCGAGCGCATTGGGCTGGCCGACGACATAAAACTCGCCGCGCAGGCCGGCGTCGATGAAGGCCTGCATCACCGCCTGCGTATCGGTACGGCGGATCTGCAGCACGGCGCCGGCTTCCTCGTTGAACAGCACGTTGAAAATGCGCGCCGAATAGCCCGGCTCGCCGAGTTTTTCCGGTTCCGGCCGCCCTTCGTCCTCGACTTCGTGGCGGATCTGGTCGAGGCACAGCTCGTCGATGTCGAGGTCCACGCCGCAATGACCGGCAAACGCCATTTCGCACAGTGCGACGAACAGGCCGCCGTCGGAGCGGTCGTGATAGGCCAGCAGCCTGCCTGCCGCATTCAGCGCCTGCAGCGTATCGAAGAATGCCGCGAGCGCCGCTGCCTGCGGCGCGTCCGGGCAACAGTCGCCCACCTGCTTGTAGGCCTGCGCGAAGCTCGACGCGCCGAGGCGGTTCTTGCCCAGTCCCAGGTCGATCAGGACGAGGTCGGACTCGCCGGCATCGGTGCGCAGTTGCGGCGTGAGGTGCGCGCCTGCATCGGAGGTATTGGCAAACGCCGAGATCACCAGCGAGATCGGCGACGTCACCGCCTTGTTCTCGCCGTCGGCCTGCCACACGGTCTTCATGCTCATCGAATCCTTGCCGACCGGGATGGAAATCCCCAGCGCCTGGCAATAATTCGAAACCGCCGCCACCGTATCGAACAGCGCGGCATCCTCGCCCGGGTGGCCGGCGGGGGCCATCCAGTTGGCCGACAATTTCACCTCGCCCAGCCCGGCGACGCGCGCAGCGGCCAGGTTGGTGATCGCCTCGGCGACCGCCATGCGCCCCGACGCGGGCGCATCGATCAGCGCCAGCGGCGCTTTCTCGCCGATGGAAAACGCCTCGCCCAGCGTGGTCTGGTAGCCCGCCAGCGTGATCGCGCAGTCGGCGACGGGAATCTGCCACGGCCCCACGCACTGGTCGCGCGCGGTCAGCCCGCCGACGCTGCGGTCGCCGATGGAAATCAGGAACATCTTCGACGCCACCCCCGGCATCGCCAGCACGCGGTAGGCGGCATCCTTGAGGTCGATGCCGTCGAGCGCCAGCGGCGTGAGCGCGGTCGCCCGATGCGTGGCGTCACGCGTCATCTTCGGCGGTTTGCCGAGGATCACATCCAGACTCACGTCCACCGGCGCGTTCCGGAAATGACTGTCGGCCACCAGCAGGTGGTTGTCCCCGGTGGCTTCGCCCAGCACCGCAAACGGACAGCGCTCACGCTCGCAGAGAGCGCGGAATTCTGCCAGCCGCGCAGGCGGGATCGCTAGCACGTAGCGCTCCTGCGCCTCGTTGCACCAGATTTCGCGCGGCGACATGCCGGGTTCCTCCGACGGCACGGCGCGCAGCTCGAAGCGGCCGCCGCGGCCGCCGCCATGCACCAGTTCGGGCAGCGCGTTCGACAGGCCGCCGGCGCCGACGTCGTGGATCGACAGGATCGGATTGGCCTCGCCCAGCTGCCAGCAGCGGTCGATGACTTCCTGCGCGCGCCGTTCCATTTCCGGGTTGCCGCGCTGCACCGAGTCGAAGTCGAGATCGGCGGCGTTGGCGCCGGTGTCCATCGACGACGCCGCGCCGCCGCCCAGCCCGATCAGCATGCCGGGGCCGCCCAGCTGGATCAGCAGCGTGCCGGCCGGCAGCAGCTTTTTCTCGACATGGTCGGCGCGGATGCTGCCGACGCCGCCCGCCAGCATGATCGGCTTGTGGTAGCCGCGCCGCTGCCCGGCGACCGTTTCCTCGAAGGTGCGGAAATAGCCCGCCAGGTTGGGGCGGCCGAATTCGTTGTTGAACGCCGCCGCGCCGATCGGGCCTTCGAGCATGATGGCGAGCGGGGTGACGATGCGATCCGGCTTGCCGTAGGCGCCCGCCTCCCACGGCTGTTCGTAGCCGGAGATGTTGAGGTTGGACACCGAGAATCCGCACAGGCCCGCCTTGGGTTTCGAGCCCGTACCGGTCGCGCCCTCGTCGCGGATTTCGCCGCCGCTGCCGGTGGCCGCGCCCGCGAAGGGCGAAATCGCCGTCGGGTGGTTGTGCGTTTCCACCTTCATCAGCACATGGGTCAGCTCGCTGCCGTAGGCGTAGCCGCCGTCGGCGCGCGGGTAGAAGCGGTCGATGGTCGCGCCTACGATCACCGACGAATTGTCGGAATACGCTACCACCGTGCCTGCGGGATGGGCGGCGTGGGTGTCACGGATCATGCCGAACAGCGTTTTTGCCTGCGCCGCGCCGTCGATCACCCACGAGGCGTTGAAGATCTTGTGGCGGCAATGCTCGGAATTGGCCTGCGCGAACATCATCAGCTCGACGTCGGTGGGGTTGCGCCCGATGCGGACGAAGTTCTCCACCAGGTAGTCCAGCTCATCGTCCGACAGCGCAAGACCGAGCTCGCGGTTGGCGGCCTGCAGCGCCGTGCGGCCGCCGCCCAGCACGTCGACGCGGGCCAGCTCGCGCGGCGGCACGTGGCGGAACAGCTGTTCCACGCCGGCCAGCGTCATCACCGCTTCGGTCATGCGGTCATGCAGGAGCGGCAGCAGGCGCGCCATCGCCTCGGCCGACAGCGGCCGGCCGGCAGCATCCAGCGCATGGAAGGCCACCCCGCGCTCGATCCTTTGGAAGCCGGCAAGGCCGCAGTTTTTCAGGATGTCGGTCGCTTTCGACGACCACGGCGAGATGGTGCCGGGGCGCGGCGTAACGAGGATCAGCGGGTCGTCCGCGGTTGGTGTGGCGGTCGGCGTGCCGTAATCGAGCGCCTGCTCGACCAGCCGCATTTGCGCGGCATCGAGCGCGGCGTCCGCCTCCAGGAAATGCCAGTGGCGCGCAGCCAGCGTGCCCAAGCCCAGGCCCAGTTGCGCGGCCTCGCTGCGGATTTTATCGAGACGGAACGAAGACAGCGCGGCGGCGCCGGGAAGCGGGACAATGACAGACATGTGCGCCTTTGCGGAACGGGCAAAGGCGCTATTTTAGCTGATCGGAGCCCTTCTCCGGACCGGCTTGCTGGCGAATGGCGGCCTGCTTTCGCCAGGTTTCGAGGCAGTCGAGGCCGCAGAAATGATGGACATAGTCCTGCGCATCCGTCACGTTGACCGAATCGGCCGGCACTTCCTTCAGGCAGACCGCACAGCTGAGCATGGTGCAACTGTCTTCGTCGGAACATTGCGCCACCGGCGCGCCCGCCGGGTTGTGGTGTGGGCTATTCATACGATATTCCTCGAATCGCCAGACATTTCTAGTTTATGCCAATCGCACGGCTTCAGCCATGGGATTAAGATGTCGGCGATACCGCCGAAACCGGATACTCCACTGCATGGCCGACCCTGAACGCCCCGCCCATCCCGCCGCTTGCACCCCCCTGCCGGTCGCGCCCCGCGCCCTCGTTTCCCCGCCGCTGTTCACGGCTGCCGCCATGCGGGAAATCGACCGGCAATGGGCGGCCCGCCACCCCGCCGCCTCGCTGATGGAGAGGGCAGGCGCGGCCGCGGCCGAACTGGCCGGCACGCTGGCCAGCGAATCGGGCGCGCCGGCGCTGGTCCTGGCCGGCCCCGGCAACAACGGCGGCGATGCCCTGGTCGCCGCGCGCCGGCTCACGGCGCAGGGATTCCGCGTCGACGTCGTCAGTCGCGCCGACCCCGCCCGCCTGCCGCCGGATGCCGCCCGCGCCTGGGCCGGCTGGCGTGAAAACGGCGGCACGATCCTGGCGGATATCCCGCCGCTGCGGCGTTACAGCCTTGTCATCGACGGCCTGTTCGGGCTGGGGCTGCAGCGCGACATCGGCGGCGAAGACGCGCACTGGGTCGAACAGGCCAACGAAATGGACTGCCCGAAACTCGCGCTCGACGTGCCGAGCGGCCTCGACAGCGACAGCGGCCGCATCCGTGGCATCGCCCTGCGCGCCGACCACACGCTGACCTTCATCGCTCTCAAGCCGGGTTTGTTCACCGCCGACGGCCCGGATTACGCCGGCCAGTTGCACCTCGACATGCTCGGCCTCGATCCGGCCGACCTGCCCGCCGCGCCGGGAATCGCGCTGACGCAACTGGAAAGCCGCCACCGCCTGCCCGCGCGCGCCCGGAACAGCCACAAGGGCCTGTTCGGCCATGTCGGCATCGTCGGCGGCAGCCACGGCATGGTGGGCGCCTGCCTGCTCGCCGGGCGCGCCGCGCTGCGGCAGGGCGCGGGCAGCGTGACGCTGGGCGCGCTGGACGAGCGCGTCGTGGTCGATTACGGCGAACCGCGGCTGATGTTCGCCGTGCCGGAAAACCTGGTTGGCAGGCATCCGGGCGTGCTGGCGGTCGGCCCGGGACTGGGCCAGGGCGCCCGCGCGCACGCCTTGCTGGAAACGGCGCTGACGGCATCCTGCCCGCTGGTGCTGGATGCCGACGCGCTGAACCTGCTGGCCGGCAGCCCGGACCTGGCCAACCGCGCCGCCCGCCGCAGCCACCCCACCCTGCTCACCCCGCATCCCGGCGAAGCCGCGCGCCTGCTCGACGTGAGCGGGGCGAACATCCAGGCGAACCGCATCGAGACCGCGCTGCGCCTGAGCGCGCAGTATCACGCGCATGTCGCACTCAAGGGCGCCGGCACCGTCATCGCCCATCCCGACGGCCGCTACGCCATCAACACCAGCGGCGGACCCTGGCTCGCCCAGGCCGGCTCGGGCGACCGCCTCACCGGCATGGTGGCCGCGCTGCTGGGCCAGGGAATGGCCGCGGGCGATGCATTGGAGGCTGCGGTGTGGCTTCACGGCAGCCCGGCCTGAAAATCGCCCGAGGCTTTGCGAGCCCGCGCGATGATTAAAGTACGCCGCCCCCATGCCGATATGAATGCTTCGAGTCACACCCCGTTCTCACCTATGAGTTTCCGACTGTTGCAGATGCTGCGTCAATGAAGAAAAACGCCCAACATCTGGGAATCGGCGTCCGCATCGGGGGCGGTTTTGTCATCGTGCTTGCCCTGATGGTCGCGCTCGGCGCGATCGGTCTGCGTTATGTGGCCGAAGCCAACCAGCGCCTGAAAGACATCGCCCAGACCAACAACCTCAAGATCGAACTCGCGACGGAGATGCACAGTGCGTTGCGCGAGCGCGCGATCTCCATGCACACACTCCCCAACATCGTCGATGCCTTCGAGAAGGATGACGAGATCCAGCGCTTCAATGCCGAAGCCGCCCGCTATGCCAAGGCGCGGACCCGCCTTGAGAGCATGCCGCTCAGCCCGCAAGAACGCGAGATTCTGGCAAAAATATTCAAGATGACCCGTGAAGCGGGATCCGAGGTGCAAGCGGTCGTAGACAGGTCCGTCTTTATCGACGACCCGGCGGATATCTTCGAATGGATACGCAACGTGGCGATGCCGCGGCAAAGCGCCATCGCCGGACAGGTCAACCTCCTGCTCGAACTGCAGCGCAATCAGACAGCCGCCGCGGTGCAGGATGCGGAGAACTCATTTTCCCGCGTGCGCAACCTCATGCTGGGGCTGGGCGCCGCGGCACTGCTGACGGGAATAACGATTGCCGGCTTTGTCGCCCAACGCGTGACGCGCCAGGCCAGGCAACTCGAAACCCAGGCCATGCATGACCTGCTGACCGGCTTGCCCAACCGTTCGCTGTTGCATGACCGGCTCCAGCATGAGATCGGGTTGACCAAACGCGAGCATGCGTCGTTTGGCGTGGTACTGATGGATCTGGACCGGTTCAAGAAAGTCAACGATACCCTCGGCCATGACGTGGGCGACGAAGTCCTGCGTGAAGTCGGGCGCCGCTTGAAGGAAGCGACACGTGCCGAGGATACGGTGGCGCGTTTGGGGGGGGACGAGTATGTCCTGCTGATACACAACCTGGAACCAGAAGACGCCGCATTGATCGCAAACAAGATTTTCGCCGCCCTGAATAACCCCTTTCACTGGCAAAACCAGAGCATCGACCTCGACGCGAGCCTGGGACTGTCGTTTTATCCTTCGCAGTGCGACGACGCCAGCGGCCTGCTGCGGTGCGCCGACATCGCGATGTATGTGGCGAAGCGCTCCGGCCAGGGCTATGCGCTGTATTCCCCGGATCAGGAACTCACCAGCCGCGACGATCTTTCGCTCAAGAGCGAGTTGCGCGAAGCCATCCAGTCGAACCAGTTGAGCCTGTACTACCAGCCGCAAATCGACCACCGCAGTCAGCGCGTGTCCGGCCTCGAGGCCCTGGTGCGCTGGAACCATCCGTCGCGCGGTCTCCTCGCACCCAACCAGTTCATCCCCCTGGCGGAAGATGCGGGGCTGATCGCCCCCCTCACCCACTGGGTGCTGAAGACCGCGCTGGCACAGCTGGCGGCCCTGCGGAACAAAGGCTACGACCTGACCATGGCGGTCAACCTCTCCGTGCGCAACCTGCACGACATGGAACTGTCCGCCAGCATTCTCGCCCTGCTGTCCGAGAACGGCGTGGCCCCGCAAGACCTCATCCTCGAAATCACCGAGAGTGCGGTGATGACCAATCCCAGCGACGGCCTGACCATCCTCACCGAGCTGGACCGCATGGGCGTGACGCTCGCCATCGACGACTTCGGCACCGGCTACTCCTCGCTCGCCTACCTCAAGCGCCTGCCGGTGGACGAACTGAAAATCGACAAGTCCTTTGTGACGGATATGGAAGAAAACGATAACGACGCCGTGATCGTGCGCTCCACCATCGACCTCGCGCACAACCTGGGCCTCAAGGTCACCGCCGAAGGCGTGGAAACCCGGGGCGCCTGGGACCTGCTCGAGATCCTCGGCTGCGATAACTCACAGGGGTACTTCATGGGCAAACCGATGCCGGCGGAAAAACTTGAGGCATGGCTGCTGGCGTCGGCGTGGTCCGGGGTCTGGACGAACGCACTTGCCGCATGCTGAGCGCGGCCGAGGTCCCGCCGAACAGGCGCGATTCAGCAAACGTGCTTCTTCAGGTATGCCGCGAAGTCTTCGCTGACCTCGCTGTGCTTCAACGCATATTCAACCGTCGCCTGCAGATAACCCAGCTTGCTGCCGCAGTCGTAGCGGACGCCGTCGAAGGCATAAGCCAGCACCTGCTGTTCCTTCAGCAGGGCGGCGATGGCGTCGGTCAGCTGCAGTTCGCCGCCGGCGCCGGGCTTGAGGTGCTGGATGTGATGAAAAATTCGCGGCGTGAGGATGTAGCGCCCGACCACGCCGAGATTGGAAGGCGCATCTTCGGGCTTGGGTTTTTCGATGATGGCGTTCACCCGCGACACGCGCTCGGCCATCGGGCTGACGTCGACGATGCCGTAGGACGCGGTTTCCGAAGGCGCCACCTGCTGCACCCCGAGCACCGAGCACTGGTAATACTCGTATTGATCGACCATCTGCTTCATTGCCGCCGGACTGCCGTCGATCAGGTCGTCGGCGAGGATGACGGCAAAGGGCTCGTTCCCGATCACCGGTTGCGCGCACAGCACGGCGTGGCCCAGGCCCAGCGCTTCGGCCTGGCGGATGTAGATGAAGTTGACGCCGGGCGGGCGGATCGACTGCACCAGTTCCAGATCGCGATCCTTGCCGCGCGCGGCCAGTTCGGTTTCCAGTTCGTAGGCCTTGTCGAAATGGTCTTCGACGGTGCGCTTGGTACGGCTGCTGATGAAGATGATGTCGGTGATGCCTGCGGCCATCGCCTCTTCGACCGCGTACTGGATCAGCGGCTTGTCGACAATGGGCAGCATTTCCTTGGGGCTGGCCTTGGTGGCCGGCAGAAAACGGGTGCCCAGACCGGCAACCGGAAATACGGCTTTTTTTACTTTTTGCATGTCTCTTCCCTGATTGTTCGACTTCAAAAACCCTGATCCGCGAAGGACGCGAAAGGTAGCGAAGAAAAACCCAGGACTCCGCATTTCTTCGCGTCCTTCGCGAACAAAAAATCATTCCCTGCCCGATGCGAGCAAGGCCAGCAGCCCGGCCTCGTCGAGAATGGTCACGCCGAGTTCCCGCGCTTTCACCAGCTTGCTGCCGGCGTCAAGGCCGGCCACCACGTAGTCGGTTTTTTTCGATACCGAGCCGGCCACCTTGCCTCCAGCGGCCTCGATTTTTTCCTTCGCGGCATCGCGCGTCAGCGTCGGCAACGTGCCGGTCAGCACCAGCGTCTTGCCGGCAAGGATACCCGCCGATTGCTGCAAACCTTCGGACTCCGGCCAGCGCACACCGGCGGCACGCAATGTGTTGACCACCTCCAGGTTATGCGGTTCGGCGAAAAACTGGATGATGGACTGCGCCACGACAGGGCCGACATCGCGCACCGCGAGCAACCCGGCTTCGGTCGCCTCGATCAGCCGGTCCAGCGAACCGAAGTGCTTCGCCAGATCCTTGGCGGTGGTCTCCCCGACATTACGAATGCCGAGCGCGAAAATGAAGCGGGCCAGCGTGGCGGCCTTGCTGGCCTCGATGGCCGCGAGCAGATTGGCCGCCGACTTTTCGGCCATGCGCTCCAGCCCGGCGAGCGCCTCCAGCGTCAGGCCGTATAGATCGGCGGGCGTGCGCACCAGACCGCGATCGACCAGCTGGTCGACCAGTTTGTCGCCCAGGCCCTCGATATCCATCGCGCGGCGACCGGCGAAATGCAGCAGCGCCTGCTTGCGCTGCGCCGGGCAAACCAGGCCGCCGGTGCAGCGCACCGCCGCCTCGCCTTCCAGCCGCATCACATGCGAGCCGCATTCGGGACAGACGGGATAGGTTTGCAGGATGCTGAAACGCGGCGGCTCCGGCCGCGGGCGACGCTCCATCACGACGGCAACCACTTCGGGGATGACGTCGCCGGCGCGTCGCACGATCACGGTATCACCGACGCGAACGTCCTTGCGGTCGATCTCGTCCTGGTTGTGCAGGGTGGCATTGGTCACGGTGACGCCGCCGACGAACACCGGGGCGAGACGTGCCACCGGCGTCAGCGCGCCGGTGCGTCCCACCTGCACTTCGATGCCGAGCACGGTGGTCAGCTGTTCCTGCGCCGGAAACTTGTGCGCCACCGCCCAG
Source organism: Thiobacillus sp. (assembly GCA_021166845.1). GTDB lineage: Bacteria > Pseudomonadota > Gammaproteobacteria > Burkholderiales > Thiobacillaceae > Thiobacillus. The sequence goes on along the minus strand of JAJPEP010000105.1, from coordinate 9,777 downwards.
CGCGGCTCTCGCGTGAGGAAGCCCAGCTCGCGCTGCAGGTCGAGACGGTTGACCTTGTACACCACGCCGTCGATGTCGAACGGCAACTGGTCGCGGCGTGCGGCGATGTCGTCGTGAAACGCGATCAGTGCCGCAGCCCCCTGTCCGGTGACACGCTCGGCGCACACCGGAACCCCCATGGCGGCCAGCGCGTCGAGCGTCTCGCTGTGGGTGATCGGGGGGTTCCAGCCCTGCACCTCGCCGAGGCCATAGGCAAAGAAGGACAGCGGACGCTGCGCGGCAATCGCCGGATCGAGCTGGCGGATGCTGCCCGCCGCGCCGTTGCGCGGGTTGACCAGGGTCGGCTTGCCGGCTTCGCGCTGCTTCGCGTTGTAGCGCTCGAAATCGTCGCGCCGCATGAAGACCTCGCCGCGCACTTCCAGCACGGCGGGCGGCGACTCGACATTCAGGCGCAACGGAATGGCTTTCACGGTACGGATATTCTGGGTGACATCCTCGCCGGTTTCGCCGTCGCCGCGCGTAGCGGCCTGCGCCAGCATGCCGTTTTCATAGCGCAGGTTGATGGCCAGGCCGTCGAATTTCAGCTCGGCGGCGTACTCGACCGCCGGGTCGGCGTCGGACAGTCCCAGCTCCTTGCGCACCCTCGCATCGAAGGCGCGCGCGCCGCTGGCCTCGGTGTCGGTTTCGGTGCGGATCGACAGCATCGGCACCGCATGGCGCACCTTGGGCAGCGTATCCAGCGGCTTGCCGCCGACGCGCCGGGTCGGCGAGTCGGGGGTGACGAGTTCGGGATGTTCGGCTTCAAGCGCCTGCAGTTCGCGGAACAGCCGGTCGTATTCCGCATCCGGGATCGTCGGCGCGTCAAGTACGTAATAGGCGTGGTTGTGGCGCTCGATTTCCCGACGCAGCGCGATGACGCGCGCCAGGACATCGGTCGACGCCATCAGGAGAACAGACGCAGCGCCCGCCGGGATCCGGATGGCACGCCGCGCGCTTCCATACGCTCGTAGATCTGCGAGAGCTGGGTGCGGATTTTCTCGATGCCGCTGTCGGTCAACGGGCGCAGGTTATCGTCCACCAGGATGCCGCCGACTTCGCTGGCGAGCTTGCGGCCGAACGCCACCATGCCGTCGAACACCTTGATGCCATCCGGTACGCGCGGCACGTCGAATTGCAGGGTGACCCCCTGCGAGGTCTGCCCCTCGATCGCCGTGGCGCTGAACGGCTCGGCATCATGGTTGCACAGGGCATAGAGCGGCTCGCCGCGGCTGTCGAGCAACTGGAACACGCCGTCCACGCCCAGCGCCATGCCGCTGCTTTCCGCCTGGTGCACGATGCGTGTCAGGTTTACCGCGCCCTCGCCGCGCGCCACCACATTGAGGCCGATCAGGACGTCGACGTCGACACAGAAGCGATCGATCGCCTGCGCACGCTCGATCGCTTCCGCCACATCGCCACAGGCGATACGCAAACCATGCGTCCGTGCCGTGTTTTGCAGCAGGGCGCAGAGGGCCGAGAGCTGGTCTTCCTGCACCGCGCCGTTGCGGTCGGCCAGCTGCATGGTAACCACCACCTGCCGATACTCCACTTCGCGCCAGGGCTGGATCTCTTCCCATTCCGTCGCGCCGACCGGCAGTCCCATCCAGCGTACCGCCTTGCCCAGAGTACGCGCGTGGCTGAAGGCATCGGCAAACACGTTCGCCCGCACGCCATCGCTGCCGATGCGGATACGGTATTCGATCAGCTCGTCATAAGGCGCGGCCGCCGGCGACGCGGCAGGACGCGACGGAGTGGGCGGCGCGACGGAGGATGCCGTGCGCAGGACGGGCGCCGCATCCTCAAGCGATGCGTGCGACGCGGGCGGACGTGCGGGATCGATCTGCAGATAGGGTTCACCGGCTTCGGCGGCTGCGTCCAGTTCGCCGGCCTTGATGACGGGCTCATGCAACGCGGGCTCGACCCGCATGTGCGTTTCGCGGGGCGCCGCGCCAGGCTGCATCAGGGCATCGCCCGCCGGCGCCTGGAAAGCCGCGTCGGCCTGTTTCCGGAAGCGGCGCTCCTGGGCCCAGTTGAACAGCAGCACCGCCGCCACAATGACCGCGCCAATCACCAGCAAGCCGATTTGCAAATCACTCATTTACTTTTCCAGACTGAACGGATTGGGCGGACACCACGCGGACGAACCATTCATCTGGCGCAATCATGCCCAGTTCATTGCGCGCACGCTCTTCGACGGCGTCGCGTCCCTGCTTGAGATCGCCGACCTCGGCCAGCAGGCCGGCATTGCGGGTTTGCAGACGCTGATTCAACGCCTGCTGGGTATCGATCTTGTGCGCGCGCTCACGCACTTTCAGCCATCCGCCCTCGCCCAGCCACAGCGGATATTGCAGCAACACGATCGCAGCAGCCAGCGCCCAGGTCAGCCCCCGGCTGCGTATGCGCGCGATCCATTCAGCCGCGCTGGCGGAAAGCATCGCGTCCGGGGTAGCTCGCCGTGTCGCCGAGCTCTTCCTCGATGCGCAGCAGCTGGTTGTACTTGGCCATGCGGTCGGAACGCGACAGCGAGCCGGTCTTGATCTGGCGCGCGTTGGCGGCCACCGCCAGGTCGGCGATCGTGGTGTCCTCGGTTTCGCCCGACCGGTGCGAAATCACCGCGGTGTAGCCTGCCTGCTTGGCCATTTCGATGGCCTGGAAGGTTTCCGACAGGGTGCCGATCTGGTTGACCTTGATCAGGATGGAATTGGCGATGCCCTTGTCGATGCCTTCCTTGAGGATCTTCGCATTGGTGACGAAGAGGTCGTCGCCCACCAACTGCACCCGGCGGCCGAGCTTCTCGGTGTGGATCTTCCAGCCGTCCCAGTCGCCTTCGGCCATGCCGTCCTCGATGCTGATGATCGGATACTTGTCGCACCAGGCCGCCAGGTAATCGGTGAACGCGGCAGAGGTCAGCTTCAGGCCTTCGGATTCGAGGTGGTAGAGACCGTCCTTGTAGAACTCGGACGCGGCGCAATCGACGCCGATGGCGACGTCGATGCCGGGCTGCAGGCCGGCTTTTTCGATCGCCTGCACGATCAGCTTGAGCGCCGCCTCGTGCGACTCGAGGTTGGGCGCGAAGCCGCCTTCGTCGCCGACGGTGGTCGCCATGCCGGCCTCGTCGAGCAGCTTTTTCAGCGCGTGGAAGACTTCCGCGCCGTAGCGCAGGGCCTCGCGGAAGCTGGGCGCACCGACCGGAATGATCATGAATTCCTGCATGTCGATGTTGTTGTTGGCGTGTGCGCCGCCGTTGATGATGTTCATCATCGGCACCGGCAAGGCCATCGGCGCGGCGCCGCCGAGATAGCGGTACAGCGGCAGGCCGGCCTGTTCGGCGGCGGCGCGCGCGCACGCCATCGACACCGCCAAGAGCGCATTGGCGCCGAGACGCGATTTGTTCTCGGTGCCGTCGAGATCGATCATGGTCTGGTCGATGAAGGCCTGGTCCTCGACGTCGAGGCCGATGATGGCTTCGCAGATTTCGGTGTTGATGTGCTCGACCGCTTTCAGCACGCCCTTTCCTAGGTAGCGTGACTTGTCGCCGTCGCGCAGCTCGATCGCCTCGCGACTGCCGGTGGACGCGCCCGAAGGCACGGCGGCACGGCCCAACACGCCGGATTCCAGCAGCACGTCGGCTTCAACAGTGGGATTGCCGCGGGAGTCGAGAATTTCACGGGCGATGACATCAATGATTGCACTCACTTTGTTTCCTCAAAATTCAATTTTCATCCGCGAAGGACGCGAAGAAGCGCGAAGAAAACCCAAGTCCTGATTTTTTCTTTGCTTCACGCCCCTTCGCGTCCTTCGCGGATCAGGTTTTCATCAACTTGTGTTCAATAAAACCGCGCTGCTTCACCAGCGTGTCGATTTCTTTCAGCATTTCCAGCAGTTCCTTCAGCATGCCGAGCGGCCAGGCATTGGGGCCGTCGGACAGCGCGCATTCCGGATTCGGGTGCGTTTCCGCGAACACGCCTGCCACGCCGGCAGCGACCGCCGCGCGTGCCAGCACCGGAACGAACTCACGCTGGCCGCCGCTGGTCGTGCCCTGCCCGCCCGGCTGCTGCACCGAGTGGGTGGCGTCGAACACCACCGGACAGCCGGTGCTGCGCATGATCGCCAGGCCGCGCATGTCGGACACGAGCGTGTTGTAGCCGAAGGAAACGCCGCGCTCGCACACCATGATCTGGTCGTTGCCGACCTCGCGTGCCTTGTCGACCACGTTCTGCATGTCCCACGGCGCGAGGAACTGGCCCTTCTTGATGTTGACCGGAAGCCCCTGGCATGCGACGTTCTGGATGAAATTGGTCTGGCGGCAGAGGAAGGCCGGGGTCTGCAGCACGTCGACCACGGAAGCCACTTCGGCAAGCGGCGTGTCTTCGTGCACGTCGGTCAGCACCGGCACGCCGATCTGCTTCTTGACCTCGGACAGGATGCGCAGGCCCTCTTCGATCCCCGGTCCGCGAAAGGACTGGGTCGACGAGCGGTTGGCCTTGTCGAACGAGGACTTGTAGATGAACGGGATCGCCAGCGCCGCGCACATCTCCTTCAGCGCGCCGGCGGTGTCCATCGCCAACTGCTCGGACTCGATCACGCAGGGGCCGGAAATCAGGAACAGCGGATGCTCGATGCCGGCTTCGAAATGACAGAGTTTCATGCGGATTCCTGTTGCTGCGCGGGCGCAGTTCTAACCGTGGCCTGATGCGCCAGCGCCGCCTTCACGAACGCGATGAACAGCGGGTGGCCGTTGCGCGGGTTGCTGGTGAATTCAGGATGGAACTGGCAGCCGATGAACCAGGGATGAACCGAAGTCGGCAGCTCAACGATTTCGCACAGGTCGGTGCCCGGCGCGCGTCCGGAAACGACCAGGCCCTTCGCTTCGAGTTCGGCCAGCAGCGTGTTGTTGACCTCGTAGCGGTGGCGGTGGCGTTCGACGATGCTGGCCGCGCCATACACCCCGCGTGCCAGGGTGCCGTCCTTCAGTTCGCAGGGCTGGCCGCCGAGGCGCATGGTGCCGCCCAGGTCGGACTGATCGCTGCGCTTCTCGACCTGTCCGCCGCGGTCCAGCCATTCGGTGATGAGGCCGATCACCGGATGCGTGGTCGCCGCATCGAACTCGGTCGATTGCGCGTCCGCCATGCCGGCGACGTCGCGGGCGAATTCGACCACGGCGAGCTGCATGCCGAGGCAGATGCCCAGATACGGCACCTTGTTTTCGCGCGCATAGCGGATGGCGGCAATCTTGCCTTCGACGCCGCGCTTGCCGAAGCCGCCGGGCACCAGGACCGCGTCCATATCCTTGAGGCAGTCGATGCCGGCTTTTTCGATCTGCTCGGAATCGATGTAGTGGATCTTTACCCGGCTCCTGGTGTGCATGCCGGCGTGGATCATCGATTCGGACAGCGACTTGTAGGACTCGGTGAGGTCGACGTACTTGCCGACGAAAGCGATGTTGACGGTGTGCAGGGGGTGCTCCAGCGCATGCACCAGGTTTTTCCACACGCTCAAATCGGCGGCGCGCGCCAGGATCTTCAGCTTGTGGCAGACGATCTCGTCGAGCATCTGGTCATGCAGCATCGCCGGGATCTTGTAGATCGAGTCGGCGTCCAGCGCCTGGATCACCGCTTCCGGGCGCACATTGGTGAACAGCGCGATCTTGCGCCGCTCGTCGGCAGGAATTTCGCGGTCGGCGCGGCACAGCAGGATGTCGGGCTGGATGCCGATCTCGCGCAGCTCCTTCACCGAATGCTGGGTCGGCTTGGTTTTCAGTTCGCCCGCGGTCGGAATGTAGGGCAGCAGGGTCAAATGAATGTAGCAGGTGTTCTCGGGTCCGTCTTCAAAGCCCATCTGGCGGATGGCTTCCAGAAACGGCAGCGATTCGATGTCGCCCACGGTGCCGCCGATCTCGACCAGCGCGACGTCTGCGCCTTCCGCGCCCGCGCGGATGGAGCGCTTGATCTCGTCGGTGATGTGCGGGATGACCTGCACCGTGGCGCCGAGATAATCGCCGTGACGCTCCTTGTCGATCACGGACTTGTAGATCTGGCCGGTGGTGAAATTGTTGCGCTTGCTCATGCGGGCGCTGGAAAAGCGTTCGTAATGGCCCAGATCGAGGTCGGTTTCCGCACCGTCGTCGGTCACGAACACCTCGCCGTGCTGGAACGGACTCATGGTGCCGGGATCGACGTTGATGTACGGATCGAGCTTTAACAGGGTGACACGGATACCGCGCGATTCAAGCAGCGCAGCAAGAGAAGCGGAGGCGATCCCTTTCCCGAGGGAAGAAACCACTCCACCGGTGACAAACACATACTTCGTCATTTTATGAGCGGGGGCGGGTGATGGCGGATTCTACTTCATCCCATCCCGCGGCTCAAATTCGCGACCGGATTTTACTTGCGCCCCATTCAGGGCCGGGGCTGGTCGATCATGATTTTCACGCCGGTCGCGCCCACCTTCACATTGGCGACGGCGCCCTCCAGATCGCCCGGCTGGGCCATCGGGTTGCCGGATTTGGAAAGGCGGGCCACCAGCGTCACCTGCTTATGCTGCGAAAGGGTGTTGCCGGGGTTCATCGCCGTGCTGTCGTCCAGCACGAATTCCAGCGGAAGCTGGCCGGCGCTGGCCCGGATCGCGGCAACCGGCGGACCGCCCGGGCCCGAGCGCGCGAACAGAAAAAGCGCATCCGTATCCGCCAGCCCGGACTTGAGCGCCGGGGCGACGTCAACGCTGCCGCGGATGGCGGCGCCCGCAGCAATCGGCGCCGTCCTGTCGGCGGCGGGGGGCGGGGCGGACAGCCCGGGCACGCCCGACTGGGCCAGCCGTTCAGCTTCCTGCTGCGCGGCCAGGATGTCCCGGGCATAGGGCGATTCCGGCGGCAGCAAGCCGTGCATGCGCTTCAGGTAGGCGCTGGCCTGGGCAAAATCGCCTTCCCGAAAGGCATTGATTCCTGCCAGTTCCAGCGCCTTCATGTCTTCGGGATCGATCTCCAGCGCCTGCCGCACCAGTTCCATCGGCTTGCCCGTCAGCGCAAGGTTGCCGGTGATGGCCAGAGCCTCTGCGTAGCCGGACAGCACCGAGGCTTCCCGCGGCAACAGCCCGGCCGCCTTTTCGTACGCCTGCAGGGCCTTGGGCCATTGCTCCATCGCCGCGTAGGACTTGGCCAGCATGGTCCACGCCTCGCCGTCATCGGGATTGGCCTGGGTCCGTTCTTCCACTTTCCGGATCATGCTCATGAAGTCGTGCTCAGCCGTGGCGCCGGCCATGGCGGATTGGCTCGTACCGGTTTGCGCCTCGGCAACCAGGGACGCGGGGCTGCCCAGCCAGAAGTAGAGGGCGAAAGCGGCAACGGGCAGCACGGCGCCCAGGGTGTACCCCAGCCTGCGGCTGCCGGCACGGCCGGGTTCGGGGGCGTTGTCCGGAGTCAGGGCATCGTCGGCCAGGCGGGCTTCCAGTTCCAGCCTGGCGCTTTGGAACTGCGCCTCGGAAAGCAGGCCGTTGGCGCGGTCGGCTTCCATCTCCTTCATCTGGTCGCGGTAAACAGCGATATTGACATCGCGCCGGACGGCCTTGCCTGCCCCGCCCCGCGTACGCAACAGGGCAGGCAGCACGAAGGCCAGGGCGACGACGACGCAGACGACGGCGGCAATCCAGAACAGGGATACGGTCCAGAACGGGTTCATTTTTCTTCCAGTAGTTGAGCGGCAGCGGCGAGTTTTTTCTCGTCCACCGGAGCGGCCTGCACGGCGCGGCGGCGACGCAGCGTCATGACCCAGACGCCGCCTCCGACGCCCAGGAACAGCAGAGGGCCGAGCCAAAGCAGATACGTCACCGGTTTGAACGGCGGCCGATACAGCACGAAGTCGCCGTAGCGTTCGGTGAGGTAGGCGATCACCTCGCGATCGTCCTTGCCGGCCTTCATCTGCGTGCGGATCTCGCGCCGCAGGTCTTCCGCCAGCTCGGCGTGCGAGCCGGCCAGCGATTCGTTCTGGCAGACCAGACAACGCAGGTCTTCCGCCAGATTGACCAGGCGCTGCTCGATCTCCGGGTCCTCGGCGTTGGGCAGCGCTTCCTTCGGCGCCGCTTCATTGGCGAGCGCAGGCAGGGAAATCGCCAGCAGAAAGGCCAGCAGGACAGGCTTGATGCAACCGGATTTCATGCGCCCAGCTCCTTGAGTTTCGGTTCGAACTTGGTCTGCCATACGTCAGGGCTGATCGGGCCGATGTGCTTCAGCCGCACGATGCCCGCCTGGTCGATGATGTAGGTCTCGGGGGTGCCGGTGACGCCGTAGTCGATGCCGACGCGGCCATCGAGATCCTCCGGCACCGCCACATAGGGGCTGCCGGTGCGTGCGAGCAGCGCTTCCGCCTCGCGCGCCTTGTCCTTCCAGTTGAGGCCGACGATGGGAATGCGACCGCTCTGCGCCAGCTGCATCAGGAAGCCGTGCTCCTGGCGGCACGATACGCACCAGGGCGCCCAGATGTTGAGCATCCAGACCCGGCCCTTCATGTCGGCCGGACTGAAAGTGGCGCTCGGATCCCCCACCAGCGGCAGCGTGAAGGCAGGCGCCACGCGGCCGATGAACGGCGACGGCACTTCGCGCGGGTTGAGAAACAGGCCCTTGGCGAAAAAGCCGACGAGGACGACGAAGAGGGCGAGCGGCAGCCAGCGCTTCATGATTCAGGCCCCCTGCGCCGCGAGGTTCTTCGGCACTTCGCTGCGCCGCAGCGCGATGCGGTAGCGCTTGTCGGAGGCCGCCATGAATCCGCCTGCCACCATGAACAGGGCGCCGAACCAGAGCCAGTTGATGAAGGGCTTGTAGAACAGGCGCACGGTCCAGGCGCTGCCTTGGTCGTCGAGCGGCTCGCCCATGGCGACGTAGATGTCGCGGAAGATATTCGGATGCACCGAGGCCTCGGTCATCCCCATGCCGGTTGCGTTGTAGGTGCGCTTCTCCGGGTGCAGCGTGGCCACAGCCTTGCCGTTCCGGCTGACCTCCACGGTGCCGCGGGCGGCACGGTAGTTGGGGCCATCGTGCCCGGTGGCGCCGCGGAAGGTGAAGCTGTAGCCGGCGAGTTCGGCATAGCTTCCCACTTCCATGCGCACGTCGCGCTCGCTCGAATAGTTGGCGACCACGGCGATGCCGGCGACACCGACGGCCATGCCGAAGTGCGCCAGCTGCATGCCCCAGAAACCGCGCGGCAGCGTCGCCAGTTTCTGCAGCAGACCGCCCTGACCATGTTTGAGCCGGTCGATGAACGCCGCGGCCACCGCCAGGGTGATCCAGGCGGCGAGGAAGAAGCCGAGGCTCGCCCAGGCATTGAAACCGTCCAGCGTCAGCGGCAGCAGCAGGCCGACGGCGAGCGCCACGCCGAGCGCCCACTTCAGGCGGGTGACCATGTCCGGCAGGCTGGCTTCCTTCCAGCGCGCCAGCGGGCCCACGCCCATGAGGAACAAGGCCGGCGCCATCAGCGGCACGAACACCGCGTTGAAATAAGGCGGGCCGACGGAGATCTTGCCCAGCCCCATGGCGTCCATGAACAGCGGATAGAGGGTGCCGAGCAGCACCGAGCCTAGGGCCGCTATCAGGATCACGTTGTTGGCGAGCAGCAGCGACTCGCGCGAGAACCAGGTGAAGCCGCTGCCGGTGACCATCTTCGGCGCGCGCCACGCGTACAGCGCCAGCGAGCCGCCGATCACCACCGCGAGAAAGCCGAGGATGAAGGCGCCGCGCGCCGGGTCGGTGGC
>JAJPEP010000100.1 GCA_021166845.1 Thiobacillus sp. | reverse complement strand
AAGCCATGATGCTGCGCCAGCCAGCCGCCGAACACGCCGCCGAAGAACAGCCCCAGCGCCTGCGCGGTGTTGTAGACGCCCATCGCGGTGCCCTTGGCCGACACCGGGGCGAGCTTGGAAATCAGCGAGGGCAGGCTGGCTTCGAGCAGATTGAACGCAACGAAATAAAAGAACAGCGCCCACACGATGCCCCAGAAATGGTCGATACCGAACGCGAATCCCAGCTGCGCCAGCAGCATCAGCGCCACCGAGCCGATAAACACCGGCTTCATCTGGCCGCGCTTTTCGCCCACGATGATGGCCGGCACCATCAATGCGAAGGAGCCCAGCAGCACCGGCAGGTACACCGCCCAGTGGTCGTCGACCGCCAGGCCGCTGTTCTTGAGCGCTACCGGCACCACCACGAACATCGCCATCTGCGCCGCATGCAGCGCGAAGATGCCGAAATCGAGCCGCGCGAGCTGGCCGTCTTTCAGTACGTCGATCAGTTTCGCCGGGTTGGCCTGGGCGTCGGCGTGAAAGTGGCTGTCCGCGGGATCGGGCACCCAGACTTTCACCACCCAGATGGCGGCCAGCGCCAGGATGCCGGTCAGGGCAAAAATCCCCGGCACGCCGATCACGCGATTGAGCGCCGGCCCCGCCACCAGCGAAACGGCAAACGTAACGCCAATCGTCGAGCCGACCATTGCCATGGCCTTGGTGCGGTGCTCCTCGCGGGTAAGGTCCGCCAGCATCGCGGTGACCGCGGCGGAAATCGCGCCCGCGCCCTGCAGCGCGCGGCCGGCAATGGTCCAGTAAATGTCGGTGGCCGCGGCGGCGAGAAAGCTGCCCAGCGCGAACATGATCAGGCCGAAGATGATGACCTTCTTGCGGCCGATGCGGTCGGACGCCATGCCGAAGGGAAGCATCAGGAGGGCCTGGGTCAGGCCGTACATGCCGAGCGCGAGGCCGACCAGGGTGTGATTGTCGCCGCCTGGCAGGTCTTCGGCATACAGCGCGAACACCGGCAGGATCAGGAACATGCCCAGCATGCGCAGGCCGAAAATCGCCGCCAGGCCCGATGCGGCGCGCTTTTCGGCGCGGGTCATGCTTTCGGACAGGTCGATCTGGGCCACTGCGGGTTCGGGGTATGCGGGAAGTCCGTTATATTAGCAGGTTGCGAATTCACCTCGCTGCCTTAACCGATAGCCGTCAATCAATGGAATTCATCCGCATCCGTGGCGCCCGCACCCACAACCTGAAGAACATCAACCTCGACCTGCCGCGCAACAAGCTGGTGGTGATCACGGGGCTGTCGGGCTCGGGCAAGTCCTCGCTCGCCTTCGACACGTTGTACGCCGAGGGCCAGCGCCGCTACGTCGAGTCGCTGTCGGCCTACGCGCGGCAGTTCCTGCAGTTGATGGAAAAGCCGGACGTCGACATGATCGAGGGCTTGAGCCCGGCGATCTCGATCGAACAGAAGGCGACCAGCCACAACCCGCGCTCGACCGTCGGCACGGTCACCGAAATCCACGACTACCTGCGCCTTTTGTACGCGCGCGTCGGCGACCCGCAGTGCCCGGAGCACGGCATCACGCTCGCGGCGCAGACGGTATCGCAGATGGTCGACGCGGTGCTGGCGCTGCAGGAGGACGCCAAGCTGATGATCCTGGCGCCGCTGGTGGTGGGGCGCAAGGGCGAAAACCTGGAGATGTTTGCCGAGTTGCGCGCGCAGGGCTTCGTGCGGGTGCGGGTCGACGGCAAGGTGCACGAAATCGACGCCGTGCCCAAGCTCGACAAGAACAGGAAGCACACCATCGAAGTGGTGGTCGACCGCCTGAAAGTTCGCGCCGATGCCAAGCAGCGACTGGCCGAAAGCTTCGAGACCGCGCTGCGCCACGCCGACGGGCGCGCGCTGGCGGTGGAAATGGACTCGGGCAAGGAACATCTGTTCTCCGCCAGATTCGCCTGCCCGGTGTGCAGCTACGCGCTGCCCGAACTGGAGCCGCGCCTGTTTTCGTTCAACAATCCGATGGGCGCCTGCCCGACCTGCGACGGCCTTGGCCAGATCACCTTCTTCGACCCGGCGCGCGTGGTCGCCTTCCCGCACCTGTCGCTGGCCTCCGGCGCGATCAAGGGCTGGGACAAGCGCAACCAGTTCTTCTTCATGATGCTGCAGAGCCTGGCGATGCATTACGGCTTCGACCTCGACACGTCTTGGGAATCACTGCCGCCGCGCATTCAGGACGTGATCCTCAACGGCTCCGGCCGCGAGGCGATCGCATTCCAGACGCTGGCGCCACGCGGCGGCTACACGACGAAAAGCTATCCGTTCGAGGGCGTGCTCGCCAGCATGGCACGGCGCTACCACGAGTCGGACTCGACGGCGGTGCGCGAGGAACTCGCCAAATATCAGAACAACAAGCCCTGCCCCGCCTGCAACGGCACCCGGTTGCGCGAGGAAGCGCGCCACGTGATGGTCGGCAGCGTGCCGATTTACGTCATCAGCGCGATGCCGCTGAAGCAGGCGCTGGCGTTTTTCGAGGCGCTGACGCTCGACGGCCACCGCGCGCAGATCGCCGACCGCATCGTCAAGGAAATCATCGCCCGCGTCGGCTTCCTGAATAACGTCGGGCTGGACTACCTGTCGCTCGACCGCTCCGCCGACACGCTCTCCGGCGGCGAGTCGCAGCGCATCCGCCTCGCCAGCCAGATCGGCTCGGGGCTGACCGGCGTGATGTACGTGCTGGACGAGCCGTCGATCGGCCTGCACCAGCGCGACAACGACCGCCTGCTGGGCACGCTGAAGCACCTGCGCGACATCGGCAACTCGGTGCTGGTGGTCGAGCACGACGAGGACGCGATCCGCGCCGCCGACTACGTGGTCGACATGGGCCCCGGCGCCGGCGTGCACGGCGGCGAAGTGGTGGCGGAAGGCACACCCGAGGCGATCCGCCTCGCCGAACACTCGCTCACCGGGCAATATCTGTCGGGGCGGCGCCGCATCGCCATCCCGAAAGAACGCCGCCAGCCCGATCCTGAGCGGCGGCTGGTGGTCACCGACGCCAGCGGCAACAACCTCAAAAACGTGACGCTCAACCTGCCGGTCGGGCTGTTCGTCTGCATCACCGGGGTGTCGGGCTCGGGCAAGTCGACGCTGATCAACGACACGCTGTACACCGCCGTCGCCCGCCATCTGTACGGCTCGTCGGCCGAACCCGCGCCGCACGGCGAGATCCACGGCCTGGAATTCTTCGACAAGGTGATCAGCGTCGACCAGTCGCCGATCGGCCGTACCCCGCGCTCCAACCCGGCCACCTATACGGGTCTCTTCACCCCGATCCGCGAACTCTTCGCCGGCGTGCCGGAAGCCCGCATGCGCGGCTACGGGCCGGGCAGATTCAGCTTCAACGTCAAGGGCGGACGCTGCGAGGCCTGCCAGGGCGACGGTGTGATCAAGGTCGAGATGCATTTCCTGCCCGACATCTACGTGCCGTGCGACGTCTGCCACGGCGCGCGTTACAACCGCGAGACACTGGAAATCCAGTACAAGGGCAAGACCATCCGCGACGTGCTGGAAATGACCATCGAGCAGGCGCACGAATTCTTCGCCGCGGTGCCGGTGGTGCGGCGCAAGCTGCAGACCCTGCTCGACGTCGGCCTTGGCTACATCCGCCTCGGCCAGTCCGCCACCACGCTGTCGGGCGGCGAGGCGCAGCGCGTCAAGCTCGCGCTCGAACTATCCAAACGCGACACCGGGCGCACCCTGTACATCCTCGACGAACCGACCACGGGCCTGCATTTCGCAGACATCGACCTGCTGCTGAAGGTGCTGCAACGGCTGTCCGACGCCGGCAACAGCGTGGTCGTCATCGAACACAACCTGGATGTGATCAAGACCGCCGACTGGCTGATCGACCTCGGCCCCGAAGGCGGCGGCGGCGGCGGGATGATCGTCGCCGAAGGCACGCCCGAGACGGTGGCCGACAACCCGGCCAGCCATACCGGTCAGTACCTGCAGCCGGTGCTGGCGCGACATTGACTTCTTTTCGCAGGCATTGGGGACAAGGTATTTACATGCCGTGTTATCCCCCGATTATTGGGGCGGGAATTGTGTGGCGAACAAAGCTGTTTAAGGCCCCAGCCCATCCCGAGATCTGGCTGGCATGCGCCCGAATTAATTGCTACCATTGGTAATACCAAAGCAGCCTACTTATTGGAGCACCTGAATGCACGCAGAAAAGCTCTCCATCTCCCTACCCGCAGAGACCGTAGGCTTTCTTGAGGCTTACCGGACTACACACGGGGTTAAAACCCGCTCCCAGGTAATCGACATAGCACTGAAACAGATGCGGGAGCGCGAACTCGAAGCCGCCTATCGGGATGCCTCGGCAGAAATTGACCCGGCATGGGACATCACTGTTGCCGATGGGCTTAGCGATGAAACGTGGTGACGTCTATTTCGCCGAGCTGTCGCCCACGCGCGGTTCGGAAATCGCCAAACGACGCCCGGTGATCATCGTCAGCAACGACGCCAACAACCGGGTCGCCACGACCGTGACTGTGGTGCCCGTGACATCCAACGTCAACAAGGTTTACCCATTTGAAGTGTTTTTGCCAGCGGGCGACAGCGGATTGCCCAAAGACTCCAAGGCGCAGGCGCAGCAGGTGCGCACGCTTGCCAAAGAGCGCCTGACAGGCGCGCGGGCCGGCAAGCTCGTCAAGCCCAAACTTGAGATGCTCGAACAGGCGCTGCGCCTGCATCTTGGCCTTTAACCAGAGATTTCATCAGCCAACGCCGCCTCGCGCACAACCCATCCGTTATCGAATGAAGCAATCCATGAACGACATTCCGGTTTTTGACCCCGACACCCTGTCCCACGCTCCGGTCGGGGATTTGCTCGATCTGCTGATCGGGCACGGGGACCGCGTGCCGCGCATCCTGTTCGACGCCTGCGTTGCGCACGGCGAGGACATGGTGGCGGCTCTAACGGATTTTTACGCGCGGCTGGGCGCGGACGATGAGCGGGATGTCTGGTGGAACGAGGCGGAGATTCTGGCGCGCCAGGAAAGATGGCGCGAAGAAGATGCTCGCGCACTGAGTGTGGCGGACCAACACGATAGCCTGTTCGACTTTCCCGAGCCCTACGTGCGCGAACAGCCCAAGCCGGGCCGCAACGACCCTTGCGCTTGCGGCAGCGGCATGAAGTACAAGAAGTGCTGCCTGCCCGCCGACGAGGCGCGTGAAGCACTCGCCCGCCAGCTGCATTGAACGGATTACGACATGACCGAGCCGATCCGCCTTTCCAAACTGATGTCCGAGCGCGGGCTGTGCTCGCGCCGCGAAGCCGACAGCTACATCGAACGCGGGCTGGTGTTCGTCGACGGCCGCCGGGTGAACGAGCTGGGCACCAAGGTCGACCCGGCCTGCGCGATCCGGCTGGACACGCAGGCCAGCACCCAGCAACAACAGCGCGTCACCATCCTGCTGCACAAGCCGGTCGGCTATGTGTCGGGGCAGCCGGAGCCGGGCTATCAGCCGGCGGTGGTGCTGATCCGCCCCGACACCCTGTGGCAGGACGGGTGCGCGGGGCGAGCGTTTCATCCGACACACCTGAAGGGGCTGGCGCCGGCCGGCCGGCTCGACATCGATTCGACCGGACTTTTGGTGCTGACCCAGGACGGCCGAATCGCCAAACAGCTGATCGGCGAAGATTCCGATATTGAAAAGGAATATCTGGTGCGGGTCGAAGGACGGCTGGACGACAAAGGCCTCGCGCTGCTCAATCACGGCCTCTCGCTCGACGGCCGCAAGCTGCGCCCGGCCCGGGTCGGCTGGCAGAACGCCGACCAGCTGCGCTTCATCCTGAAGGAGGGCCGCAAGCGCCAGATCCGCCGCATGTGCGAACTGGTGGGGCTGAAAGTGGCGGGGCTGAAACGCGTGCGCATCGGCCGCGTGCGGCTGGGCGAACTACCGCTGGGACAATGGCGCTACCTGCGCGACGACGAGGCGTTCTGAAGCGAAAAACCGTAAAAATCGGGTCGCGCGCGCCCGCGCCGCTTGTTTCGTCGTTCTTTTGCACTATCAATCAGAGATGTAGGTTGGTAAGCCTGCATCATTTTTTATTGACATCAGGGAGACACCCCATGCAATCCAAACTTCTCGTCGCACTGTTCGCCGCCCTTGCATTGACCGCCTGCAAAAAAGCCGAGGAAGCCGCAGCCCCCGCCATGGAGCAGGCCCAGGAAGCTGCCGGCGCGGCGGCGGATTCCGCCGCCGAAGCCGCAGACTCAGCTGCCGAAGCAGCCGGCGCCGCTGCCGAAGCCACAGGCGAGGCAGCCGCCGCGGCTGCTGACGCAACCAAAGATGCGGCTGCCGAAGCCGCCCGGGACACCGCCGACGCCGCGCAAGACATGGCCGACAAGGCCAAGGACGCCGCGCAGTAATTCCGCCTCATGCAGCACGGACGGCCAGGTTTCTCCTGGCCGTTTTTGTTTGCCGCAACCGGCCCGGGAGGCCAGCCGCTACAATCCAGCCATTCCTCTTCCCGCTCTCGCCATGCGTCTCGCTATCTGCTTATTCGCCCTGTTGTGCGCGCCCGCGCTGGCCGCGCAGCCAGTTCCCATCAAGAGCCGCCCGCTGGCCGAACTGGCCATCCATCCGGTTCGCGAGGCATCGGCCGAGGTCGTTTCGCTCAACCTCGCCAAGCTCTCTTCTGAACTGGCGGCGCGCATCGAGCGGATCCCGGTGGAACCGGGCCAGCGCATCGCCAAAGGCGCGATGGTGGCGCAACTCGACTGCGCGGATGCGAAAATCGCAGCACGACGCGCGCAGGCCGCGCTGGAGTCGTCGCAGGCCCGCCAGAAGCTCGCCCAGCTGCAACTGCAGCGCAGCACGGAACTGGCCGCCAAAAATTTCATTTCCGGTGATGCGCTCGACGCCAAAAAAACGGAAGTCGCCGTGGTGGCGGCCGAAGTCAGGCTCGACGCCGCCGCGCGCGCCGCGGCCCGGCGCGAGATCGGCAAGTGCACGCTGCGCAGCCCCTTCCCCGCGATCGTCGAGGCGCGGCTGGCGCAGGTGGGCGAACTGGCCAGTCCCGGCACCCCCATCGTGCAGTTGTGGGACACCTCGCGCCTGCAACTGGCGGTGCAGGTGCAGGCCGACGACGCCGACCGGTTGGCGCAGGCAAAACCCGTGTTCGTCAGCCAGGGCGGCGAATATGCGGTGAAGCTGCTGCGCGTGTCGCCGGCGATGAATCCCGCCAGCCGCACCCGCGAAGCGCGCTTCGGCTTTGCCCGGACCATGCCCTCGCCCGGCAGCAACGGCGTGCTGCGCTGGCGCGACCCGCGCGCCTTCGTGCCGGCGGATTACCTGATCCAGCGCAACAGCACGCTCGGCGTGTTTGTCGTCGACGGCCAGCGCGCGCGCTTCGTGCCCCTGCCCGGTGCGCAGGAAGGGCGTCCGGCCGCTGCCACAGGATTGCCGGGCGACGTCGCGCTCGTCACCGACGGCCGCTTCGCTTTGCAGGACGGCATGGCCGTCACCCTGCGCTAAAGCCATGGGCCTGTACGCACGCCTGATCACCAACCACCCGCTGGCGAATGTGTCCTTTGTGGTAATCCTGCTGCTCGGCGTGCTGGCCTATCTCGGCATGCCGCGCGAGCAGGACCCGGAGATCAACTTCAACTGGCTGGTGGTGAACACGGTGCTGCCGGGCGCTTCGGCCGAGGACGTCGAGAAGAAGGTCACCGACCCGCTGGAAGAGGCGATCCGCACGCTGCCAGATATCCGCTTCGTCTCCTCCACCAGCCGCGACAATTCGTCGATCATCCTGGTGCGCTTCCGCGAGGTGTCGGAACGCCAGTTCGACAAACACGTCACCGACCTGCGGCGGCTGGTGCAGAACAAGTACGACAGCGACCTGCCCGACGACGCGCGGGAGCCTGACGTGCAGGAAATAACCACGTCGAACGGCTTCCCGACGGCGATGGTGCTGCTGACCGGCCCCGCCAACGACGAGCGCCTGCGCCGCACCGCGCGGCAGATCAAGGACGACATCGAGCGCCTGCCCGGGGTCGACCGGGTGATGGCCACCGGCCAGGGCGACCCCGAGCTGCGGGTGGAGTTCTCCCCGGCCGAAGCGGCCGCGCGCGGCCTCACCGCCGCGCAGATCGCCGACGCGGTGCGCGGCTGGTTCCGCGACACCTTCGCCGGGCGCGCGCGAGTGGGCGAGGACGACTGGCTGGTGCGGGTGATCGGCCAGCAGGCCGACGCCGATTACCTGGCGCGGCTGACGGTGCTGTCGCCGCGGCTGGGGGCGCCGGTGCCGCTGTCCGCGGTGGCGACGGCGGAGACCGCGCGCGCGCGGCCCGGCAGCCTGGCGTCCTCCAACGGCCAGCCCGCGGTGATCCTGGCGGTGACCAAGAAGAGCAAGGTCAACACGCTGAATCTGGTGGCCGACATCAACCGGGCCATCGCCGAACGCGAGCCCACGCTGAAAGCGGGCGGCTTTTCGCTGATGCTGTTCGACGACCAGACCGTGCCGACCAGGCACGCCATCGGCGTGATGGAAACCAATGCGCTGATCGGCCTGCTGGTCGTGCTGGGGCTTTGCTGGCTGTTCCTCGGCAGCCGGCTGGCGCTGCTGGTCAGCCTCGGGATTCCGTTTTCGCTGGCGGGCGCATTCGCCATCCTGTATGCCTTCGATTTCACCCTCAGCATCCCGGTGCTGCTCGGCATCGTCATCGCGCTGGGCATGCTGGTGGACGACGCGGTGGTCATCACCGAGGCCATCTATTACCGCATCGCGCGCGGCGCCGCGGCCCTGCCGGCGACGCTCGGCGCCATCCGCGAAGTCGGGCTGCCGGTGCTGGCGGCGGTGTCCACCACCATCGCCGCATTCATGCCGCTGATGCTGATGCCCGGAATCGTCGGCAAGTTCATGCTGCTGGTGCCGCTGGTGGTGACGCTGGCGCTCACGATGAGCCTCGCCGAAGCCTACTGGATCATGCCGGCGCACGTAGTCGGGCTCGGGCTCAACTTCCGGCAGCCCACCCGCATGCAGCCGCGGCGGGAGCGCGCCACCCACACCCTGCGGGTGAAATACACCCGGCTGCTGGTCAAGCTGATGCGTTATCCCTGGATCAGCGGAGTGCTCGTGCTGGCGCTGTTCGCCGGCGCGGTGGCGCTGGTGGCGGGCGGCGCGGTGCGTACGCAGTTCTTCGCCTTCGATCCGATCCGGCTGTTCTACGTCAACCTCGACATGCCGAGCGGCAGCGCCATCGACGTCACCCTGCGCGAGGCCGCGAAGGTGGAAGCGATGGTGCGCCGCCATCTGAACGAAGGCGAAGCGCGCGGGGTGACGAGCTACGCCGGGGTGAAATGGACCGACACCGAGCCGCTGTACGGCGAATCCTACGGCCAGGTCAGCGTGTCGCTCAACCCGCGCGGCAAAGGCATGCGCGAGGTCGACGAGGTGGTGGCCGCGATGCGCAGCGAGATCGAAGCCCTCCCCGGCCCCGGCAAACTTTCCTTCACCCAGCTGTCGGGTGGTCCGCCGGCGGCCAAGGCGATCAAGCTGCGGCTGCGGGGCGATGATGTCGACGAATTGCGCGCCGCCGCGCAGGAACTGAAACAGGCGGTAATGCGGATCGAGGGCGCCCGCGATGTCACCGACGACGACCTGCCGGGCCGTCCGCAACTGGTGCTGCAGCTCGACGCCGAAGCGCTGAAAAACGCCGGCCTCGATCCCGCCACCGCAGCGCGCCTGATCCGCCTGCACACCGAAGGCGAAATCGTCACCGAGATGCGCGACCGCGGCGACAAGATCGAAGTGCGGGTGCGCGGCGCCACCGCAAACCAGGACACGCTCACAGACATCCAGCAGCTGCTCGCCGACCCGGTGGCATTGCCGGGCGGCACCACTACGCTGGGTGCGCTGGTGAACGCCGACACCCGCATCGGCTCGGGCGGCATCAAGCACTACAACCTCAAGCGCGCGATCACGATCGAATCCGATCTCGACAAGACCCGCATCGACACGGTGGAGGCGAACGCGCGGATCGCCGCGCAGTGGGACGCGATAGAAGCGCGCTATCCGAACACCCGCATCGATTTCAGCGGCGAGCTCGATGACATCAACGAGAGCCTCGATGCGATGAAGATGCTGTTTCTTCTCGGCGTCGGCCTGATCTATCTCATCCTCGCCACTCAGTTCCGCTCCTACTGGCAGCCGCTGCTGATCCTGCTGACGGTACCGATGGCCTTCACTGGCGTGGTGTTCGGCCTCTTCATCACGCAGAACCCGCTCTCCCTGTACACGCTGTACGGCGTGATCGCGCTGACCGGCATCGCGGTCAACTCCGCCATCGTGCTGATCGACGCCGCCAACGCCCGGCTCGCCTCCGGCATGGGCCTGTTGCACGCCACGCTGTATGCGGCGCGACGGCGCGTCGTGCCCATCCTCATCACCACAACCACCACCATCGGCGGCCTGTTCTCGCTCGCGATCGGGCTCGGCGGCAAGTCGCTGATCTGGGGACCGATGGCGGCGAGCCTGGTGTGGGGCCTGCTGGTCGCCACCACCCTCACCCTGTTCACCATGCCGATCCTGTTCCGGCTGGCGATGCAGATCGGTCCGGTGCTGCGCGGCGGCGTCTCGCGCAGGCTGCGCCGCCCGGCCACCGCCTGATCCGGGGATATGGAATGAACCCACGCGAACTGCTGCTGGAATCCTTCCGTGCCGCGGTGGACGCCGCCGATCCCGCGCGCATCCTGCCGCCGCACCTGCCCGCGCCGCCGCGCGGCCGCACCCTGGCGGTCGGCGGCGGCAAGGCGGCCGCCAGCATGGCCGCCGCCGTGGAAGCCCACTGGCCGGCCGATGCGCCGCTGTCCGGGCTGGTGGTCACCCGCTACCAACATGGCCTGCCCACGCGCCGCATCGAGGTCGTCGAGGCGAGCCACCCGCTGCCCGACAGCCGCGGCGAGGAAGCCGCCTTGCGCATGCTGGAGATGGCAGGCCAGCTGGGGCCGGACGACCTGCTGCTGGCGCTGATTTCGGGCGGCGGCTCCAGCCTCCTCGCCGCGCCGGTCGAAGGGGTGAGCCTGAAGGAACTGCGCCAGGTGACCAAGGCGCTGCTCAATACCGGCGCGACCATCCACGACATCAACACCGTGCGCAAGCACCTCACCCGCTTGTCGGGCGGACGCCTGGCGCAGGCGGCGAATGGCGCACGCACGCTGGCACTGATCATTTCCGACGTCGTCGGCGACGACCCGACCCATATCGCGTCCGGCCCCTGCACGCCCGACCCCACCAGCTGCGCCGATGCGCTCGAACGGCTGCTGAGCTTCCGTATTACCCTGGCCGCCGGCATACGCCGCCATCTGGAACAGGCGGCGCCGGAAGCCGAAACGCCCAAGCCGGGCGACCCCTGTTTCGCCCATACGGAAAACCGCGTCATTGCAAGCGCTCGGGCCAGCCTCCAGGCCGCATGCATGTATTTCGAACAGCACGGCATTCCCGCCTTGGTGCTGTCGGACAGCGTCAGCGGCGATGCACAGGCGGTGGCCAAACAGCACGCCGCGCTGGCACGCACCGTGAAATCGCGTCCCATCGCATTGATTTCCGGCGGCGAGACCACCGTTACCTTGCGCCCGCAGCACGGACGCGGCGGCCGCAACACCGAGTTCCTGCTGGCCCTGGCGCTTGAATTAAAAGACACGCCGGCATGGGCGATCGCCTGCGACACCGACGGCGTCGACGGCAGCGAGGACAACGCAGGAGCATTGATCAGCCCGGACACGCTGCTGCGCGCACATGCGCGCGGTCTCGACGCAGCCGGTTTTCTGGCCGCCCACGACAGTCACGGATTTTTTGCCGCGCTGGGCGACCTCATCGTCAGCGGCCCCACCCGCACCAACGTCAACGACTACCGGGCGCTGCTGATTGGGCTGAGTTGAGCGCGTCTAGTTGGGCCGCTGCACCTGCACCGGGTCACCCACCTTCAGACCAAATGCGGCTGCAGCGCTGCCACGGTTGACCGCAAGCTCCAGCAGGCCGGCGCTGTTGTTGAACCAGAAGCCCTCGCCCTTGCCGGCGAAACCGAAACTCTCGCCGTGCTTGAACCGTTCGCCCGCGGCGCTGACGCGCGCGTCCTGCGGCACCCCGCGCACGCCGGTCCAGGCATTGCCGTAATGGTCGATATAAATCACCCGCGCCAAGTCGCCGGCGTCGAATTCGACATTCAGCTTGTCTATCGGGATCAACTTGTCGGCGGGAAATTCGCAGTGCGCGATGCTGGCCGCAATCGGGGCAAACAGGTCGCGCCCATGAAAGGTGGACGAAAGGCCCTCGGGCTGCCAGACAATGCGCCACAACCGGGAGTCGGCATGACGCGCGGCAACGACCGACAGCAGCCCGTTGTCCGGCCCGACGAACCAGCGGCCGCCAGCCATGACCACCACGGCGTCGCGCGGCGTGCCGACGCCCGGATCGACCACCGCCAGAAACACGCTGCCGGACGGAAAGCCGGATGCGAGTGCCGCCAGCAAATGCGCGCCGGCATGCGGATTGAAGTCGGGCACCTCGTGCAGCAGATCCACCACCAACTGCGTGGGCGCGTGTTCGGCGAGGCGCGTCTTCATCTGCCCCACGTAGGGATCGCGCACGCCAAAATCGGTGAAAAGTACGATCACAGGCTTTTCCTGGTTTGAGGGTAAGGACTACTATGCCTGACAAGGCGGGCTTGCGGCAAATGCATCGGGAGGCGCACCCGACACGTGCCACGCCTGCGGAACGCGCCGGGAAACGGGCATTAAAAAAGCCGGGATCACCCGGCTTTTTTAATGCACTCGATACGGTCTGGCTTTACTCGGCCTCGACCAGATCGGCGTCAGTCTCGGGACGGTCGACCAGTTCGACCAGCGCCATCGGCGAATTGTCGCCTTTGCGGAAACCATACTTCAGAATGCGCAGGTAGCCGCCGGGGCGAGCCTTGTAACGCGGGCCCAGTTCGCCGAACAGTTTGACGACGATGTCGCGGTCACGCAGGCGATCGAACGCCAGACGATGGTTCGCCAGGCTGGGTTCCTTGCCCAGGGTGATCAGCGGCTCGACGAAGCGGCGCAGTTCCTTGGCTTTCGGCAGCGTGGTTTTGATGACTTCATGCTTCAGCAGCGACACGGTCATGTTGCGGAACATGGCCAGACGATGGCTGGTGGTGCGATTCAGCTTGCGGTTGGATTGACGATGACGCATGGCTATTCCTTTCAGTCAGTATTCTTGGGCCAGGTCGCCAGCCACGACGACCCGCACTTTATTGTTTGATTTCGGTTGCGGTGTATTTCTCAGGGACGCTCGAGACCGGCGGGCGGCCAGTTCTCCAGCCTCATCCCCAAGGACAGGCTCTTGGAAGCCAGCACATCCTTGATTTCGTTCAGCGACTTGCGGCCCAGATTGGGGGTGCGCAGCAGCTCGGTTTCGGAACGCTGGATCAGATCGCCGATGAAATAAATATTTTCGGCCTTCAGACAATTGGCCGAACGTACGGTCAGTTCAAGGTCATCGACCGGGCGCAGCAATAGGGGATCGATCTGCGGCGAACGCGGCGACTCGGACTCGGCCGGCGTGCCTTCCAGATCCGCAAACACGGAGAGCTGGTTCACCAGGATGCGGGCAGCCGTACGCACGGCCTCTTCCGGTTCGACCACACCATTGGTCTCGATGTCGATCACCAGACGGTCGAGGTCGGTGCGCTGTTCGACACGTGCGCTCTCCACCGTGTAGGCAACGCGCCGAACCGGGCTGAACGAAGCATCGACCAGGATCGAACCCACGGCACGGGTTTCTTCTGAAACTTTGCGCGCAGTAGCCGGCTGATAGCCGCGGCCGCTCTCGATCTTGATTTCCATATCAAGCTTGCCGCCCTTGGTCAGGTGGGCAATCACATGATCCGGATTCAGCACCTCGATATCGTGGCCGACTTCGATGTCGCCCGCGGTCACAACGCCTTCACCGGCTTTGGAGACCTTCAGGATGGCCTCGGACTTGCCATGCATCTTGAAAGCAATGCCCTTAAGGTTCAGCAGGATGTCGACGACATCCTCCTGCACGCCTTCGATGGTCGAATACTCGTGGACGACACCGCTGATGGACACTTCGGTGGGCGCATAGCCAACCATGGAGGACAGCAAAATACGACGCAAAGCGTTGCCGAGCGTGTGGCCGTAGCCACGCTCGAAGGGCTCCATGATGACCTTGGCGTGCAGCGGGGATGAGCGATCCACCTCCACAATACGCGGCTTGAGAAATTCCGTAGCGCTTTGCATAGAGTGCGTTTCCTTAAAACCAGCCCTTAAGACCTGGTCACAGAGACCGAGCCAACTTATTTGGAGTACAGTTCGACGACCAGCGACTCATTGATGGTCGACGGCAGTTCCGAGCGTTGCGGAGCCGCCTTGTAGGTTCCCTTGAGCGCCTTGGCATCAACCTCGATCCATTCTGGATAGCCGCGTGCTGCAGTCGCTTCCGCAGCCGCCTTGATGCGCAGATGGGCTTTCGCCTTTTCCGACACCTCGATTACATCACCGGCACGCACCTGGTACGAAGGGATGTTGACCCGGCGGCCGTTGACCATAATGCCGTTGTGGCGCAGCACCTGGCGCGCCTCGGTGCGCGACGCACCAAAGCCCATGCGATAGCACACCGAATCCAGGCGCGACTCAAGCATCGACAGCAGGTTTTCACCGGTCACGCCCTTGCGACTGTCCGCACGCTTGTACGTCAGGCGGAACTGGCCTTCCAGCACGCCGTAGATACGGCGAATTTTTTGTTTCTCGCGCAGCTGCACGCCATAGCCTGACAGGCGAGCCCCGCTCTTCTGGCCATGCTGGCCGGGCGCATAGGGACGGCGCTCGATAGCGCACTTGTCAGTGAAGCACTTCTCGCCTTTCAGGAAAAGCTTTTCGCCTTCGCGGCGGCACTGACGGCATTTGGGATCAAGATTACGAGCCATGATTTTGCCTAGTATTAGATACGACGCTTTTTGGAGGGACGGCAACCGTTATGCGGAATCGGGGTGACATCAGAGATCGTCACGATCTTGAAGCCCAGCGCATTCAACGCACGCACGGTGGAATCGCGTCCGGGACCGGGGCCCTTGATCCGCACTTCCAGGTTCTTGACGCCGCATTCCTGCGCCATCTTGCCGGCATTTTCCGCCGCAACCTGCGCCGCGAACGGAGTCGATTTGCGCGAGCCTTTGAAGCCCGCACCACCGGCCGTTGCCCACGACAGAGCGTTGCCCTGACGATCGGTGATCGTCACGATGGTGTTGTTGAACGATGCGTGAATGTGCGCAATACCTTCTGCGACATTCTTCTTGACCTTTTTACGGACGCGCGTAGCTGGTTTCGTTGCCATGGTTAACCTTTATTTCCTGATGGCCTTGCGCGGCCCCTTGCGGGTTCGCGCGTTGGTGCGAGTACGCTGACCACGCACAGGCAAACCCTTACGATGGCGCAAGCCGCGATAGCAGCCAAGATCCATCAAACGCTTGATGTTCATGGTGGTCTCACGGCGCAGGTCGCCTTCGATCGTGAACTTGGCCACGATCTCACGTATGCGCTCCACCTCAGCCTCCGACAAATCCTTGATTTTCGAAGTCTGGGCGATGCCAGCCGCTTCGCAAATCTTGCCGGACGAGGTCCTGCCAATGCCATAAATGGCGGTCAACGCAATAATCGCGTGTTGATGATTCGGGATATTAACCCCAGCAATACGAGCCATTCGCAGAGCCCCAAATGCAGAACAAAAAATTATAACACGTCAACCCACATTCAGGTTGACCCGGATTCAAACTTACCGACAATTGCCCACTCATCCCTGGCGCTGCTTGTGCCGCGGATCATCACAGATCACGCGCACAACACCCTTGCGGCGTACAACCTTGCACTTGCGGCACATCTTTTTGACTGAAGCTTGTACTCTCATGGTTTTCTCCATTCACTTGCCAGCGGCATTTTGCCGGCCAAAAATCATTTGGCTCGAAAAACGATCCGGCCTTTGCTCAAATCGTACGGCGTGAGCTCAACCGTTACTTTGTCACCTGGAAGAATGCGGATGTAGTGCATACGCATCTTTCCCGAGATATAACCCAGTAAAACATGGCCATTCTCAAGCTTGACCCGAAACGTGGCGTTCGGCAGGTTTTCAATCACCTCACCCTGCATCTGGATGACATCTTCCTTATCCTTGGACATGTCATCGTCCTACCAAGCCGTTCTTGAAATTGGCTTTCTTGAGCAAGCCTTCATACTGGTGAGACATGACATAAGCCTGAACCTGGGCCATGAAATCCATCGTCACCACCACGATAATCAGCAGGGATGTTCCACCAAAGTAGAATGGAACATTCCATTTCAGAATCAGAAACTCAGGCAACAAACACACCAGGGTGATGTAGATCGCCCCCACCAGCGTCAACCGGGTCAGAATCTTGTCGATGTAGCGGGCGGTTTGATCACCCGGACGAATTCCCGGAACAAACGCACCGCTCTTCTTCAGGTTGTCCGCCGTCTCCTTGGGGTTGAACACCAGGGCCGTATAGAAGAAGCAGAAGAAGACGATCGCCAATGCATACACCAGAACGTACACCGGCTGCCCGGGGGACAAGGATGAGCCAATGTCGCGCAACCAACCCATGCCCTCGCCGCTACCAAACCAGCCCGCCAGCGTGGCCGGGAACAAAATGATGCTGGAAGCAAAAATCGGCGGAATCACCCCAGCCATATTCAGCTTGAGCGGCAAATGCGAACTCTGGCCGCCCACCACCACCTTGCCGACCTGCCGTTTGGCGTAGTTGACCAGAATCTTGCGCTGACCCCGTTCTACAAATACCACCAACGCGGTAACCAGCAGCACACCGACAAATAACATCAGCACCAGCGGGATCGGAAATGCGCCGGTTCGCGTCAATTCCAGCGTGCCTCCGATCGCGGACGGCAACCCGGCCACGATGCCCGAAAAAATAATGATCGATATGCCATTACCCAGACCACGCTCGGTAATCTGTTCACCCAACCACATCAGGAACATCGTGCCCGCGGTCAGGGTGGCCACCGTGATCAGACGGAAAGCCATCCCAGGATCCAGCACCAGGCCTGCCTGCGATTCCAGCGCAATGGAAATGCCCAGCGCCTGAAACACTGCCAGGAACAGGGTACCGTAGCGGGTGTACTGCGTAATCTTGCGGCGTCCGGACTCACCCTCTTTTTTCAGAGCCTCAAGCTGGGGAGACACGGTTGTCATCAGCTGCACGATGATCGATGCCGAGATATACGGCATGATCCCCAGCGCAAACAGGCTGAAACGCGACAGCGCGCCACCGGAGAACATGTTGAACATGCCCAGGATGCCGCCCTGCTGCGACTTGAACAACTGGTCGAGCACCAGCGGATCGATCCCCGGCACCGGGATAAAGGTGCCGATGCGGTAGACGATCAATGCGCCAAGCAGGAATAACAAGCGGCGCTTGAGGTCGCCGAATTTGTTCAAGCCGGTTTTTGGCGTGGCCAAGGTATGTATCCTCGCAGGATCAGTCGGCGATGGTGCCGCCCGCCGCCTCAATCGCAGCGCGCGCACCCTTGGTCACGGCAATGCCGCTCAGATTGATCGCCCGGTCGATTTCACCCGCCAGGTAGACCTTTGCCGCCTTGACTGCGGAACTGACCAGTCCGGCCTGCTTCAGCACCAGCAAATCGATCTCGTCCACACCCACCGCCGCCAGTTCATACAGGCGAACGTGCGCCGTGTTCGCCTTGGTCAGCGAAACAAATCCGCGTTTGGGCAGGCGGCGCTGCATCGGCATTTGCCCGCCTTCGAAACCCACCTTGTGGAAACCACCCGAACGGGATTTCTGGCCTTTGTGGCCACGCCCCGCGGTTTTACCCAAGCCTGAGCCGATGCCGCGACCCGGGCGACGCTTGTCTTTCTTGGCGCCGTCTGCCGGTTTAATCGTATTCAGTTCCATTTAAGCCTCGCACTTCAACAAATAGGCGGCCTTCGTGATCATCCCGCGGTTTTCCGGGGTGTCGAGCACCTCGACCGTGTGGTGCATCCGGCGCAGACCCAGGCCACGGACACAGGCGCGATGCGCTTCCTTGGTGCCAATCAGACTTTTGATCTGCGTCACCTTGATTTTTTTCTGCTCGCTCATGGCTTACCCCGTGATATCTTCGAGTGACTTGCCACGCTTGGCCGCAATCTCGGACGGCGTGGACATTTTCAACAGGCCGTCAAGCGTCGCACGCACGACGTTGTAGGGATTTGTCGACCCCAGGCACTTGGCTAGAACGTTCTGCACGCCCATCACCTCGAAAACAGCACGCATCGCACCGCCGGCGATAATGCCGGTACCTTCGGAGGCCGGCTGGATCAGTACGCGCGAGGCGCCATGCTGGCCCACCACCGTATGGTGGAAAGTGCCATTCTTCAGGCTGATCTTGACCAGTTTGCGGCGGGCCTCTTCCATTGCCTTCTGCACGGCCACCGGCACTTCACGGGACTTGCCCTTGCCCATGCCAATGCCGCCGTCACCGTCGCCGACCACGGTCAGCGCGGCAAAGCCCATGATCCGACCACCCTTCACCACTTTGGTGACCCGGTTGATCGAGATCATTTTTTCGCGCAAGCCGTCGCCGCGCTCTTCGTTACTACTAGGTGCTGTACGGGCCATCTTGATTCTGCCTCGTTAAAAAACCAAACCGCCTTCACGCGCGGCATCTGCCAGGGCTTTCACACGCCCATGGAACTTGAAACCCGAACGGTCGAAAGCCACTTTTTCAATACCCAAACCTTTGGCCTTTTCAGCCAGGTGCTTGCCGACTACCGTCGCCGCGGCAACGGTACCGCCATTGGGCAACTCGGCACGCAACGCCTTGTCGTTGGAAGACGCGCTGCACATCACCGTGCCCCCATCCGCAGAAATAATCTGGGCGTAGACATGGCTGTTGGTGCGGTGAATTGCCAGGCGAGTCGCCTTGACGGCCGCGATCTTGGCGCGGGTTTTGCGCGCTCGGCGAATCCGTGATTGCTTGGTGTTCATTTTCTGTCCTTAAGCCTTACTTCTTCTTGGTCTCTTTCTTGATAACCACCTCGTCGCTATAGCGCACGCCCTTGCCCTTGTAAGGCTCCGGCGGACGGTATGAGCGCACATCGGCGGCTACCTGCCCAACAACCTGGCGATCAATACCCTTGATCAGGATTTCAGTCTGCGTCGGCGTCTCGACCTTGATGCCAGCAGGCATCTTGTGCACGACGGGATGCGAGAAACCCAGCGTCAGGTTGAGCGCGTCGCCTTGAGCCTGAGCGCGGTAACCGACTCCGACCAGCAACAGCTTCTTCTCGAAACCCTTGGTAACACCCTGCACCATGTTATTGACCAGCGCACGCAGGGTTCCCGCCATGGCATTCGCCTGGATGCTTCCACCGACAGGCGCAAAAGTCAGCACACCCCCGTTGAGCGCGACTGAGACATCGCTCGATGCCGCCCGACTCATCGAACCGAGCGGGCCCTTGACCGAAATCACACTTCCCAGCGCGACCTCGACGCCTTTCGGCAATGTAATAGGATTATTGGCTACACGTGACATATCCGCTCTCTCTTACGCAACCACGCACAGGACTTCACCACCCACGCCCTTGGCGCGAGCATGGCGATCGGTCATCACACCGCTCGAGGTCGACACAATGGCCACACCCAGGCCATTCATCACCCGCGGCAAATCCTCGGCACCCTTGTAGATACGCAGACCAGGCCGACTAACTCGCTCGATGCGCTCGATGACCGGACGGCCGGCATAATATTTAAGCCGCAACTCAAGCTCGGGCTTGCCGGCCTCGCCACGAATGGCAAAATCGTCGATGTAGCCCTCGTCCTTCAGCACCTTGGCGATAGCCAATTTGACCTTGGAAGAAGGCATCGTAACAGCCATCTTTTCGACCGCTTGCGCATTGCGGATGCGGGTCAGCATGTCCGCGATGGGATCACTCATACTCATATCGTTTACCCCTTACCAGCTTGCCTTGACGATGCCCGGGATTTCGCCCCGCATCGCATACTCACGCAGCTTGCCGCGTGCCAGGCCAAATTTGCTGAACACGCCGCGCGGGCGCCCCGTCAACTGGCAACGGTTGCGCTGGCGCACCGGGCTGGAGTTGCGTGGCAGCCCTTGCAATGCCTTGTAGGCCGCCATGCGATCTTCATCGCTGGTCCGTACGCTGGCGATCGCAGCTTTGAGATCAGCACGCTTGGCAGCATATTTCTTCACCATGCGCGCGCGCTTTTCTTCGCGGTTAATCAAGGATAACTTGGCCATGCCTACCTCAACTCTTGAACGGGAAACTGAAGGCGGCAAGCAAGGCTCGCGCTTCATCATCAGTCTTGGCGGTGGTGGTGATCGTAATGTTCATGCCACGCAACGCGTCAATCTTGTCGTATTCGATTTCAGGGAAAATAATCTGTTCCTTGACACCCATGTTGTAGTTGCCACGGCCAT
Source organism: Thiobacillus sp. (assembly GCA_021166845.1). Lineage (GTDB taxonomy): Bacteria > Pseudomonadota > Gammaproteobacteria > Burkholderiales > Thiobacillaceae > Thiobacillus. Next base: position 7,507 of record JAJPEP010000100.1, on the reverse strand, counting down.
CAAAGGACTTGCCCGAAACCCCCCGGAAATCTCGGATACGGGGAATTGCCACCGTCACCAGACGATCCAGAAATTCGTACATCCGCACGCGACGCAGGGTCACCATGCAGCCAACAGGGTAGTTTTCACGGATCTTGAAACCCGCGATCGATTTCTTCGACTTGGTGACAACCGGCTTCTGACCGGCGATCTTGCGCATGTCCGCCACCGCATGATCCATCACCTTCTTGTCCGCCACAGCCTCGCCGACCCCCATGTTGAGGGTGATCTTCTGAATGCGCGGAACCTGCATGACAGACGCATAGCCAAACTGTTCAATCAGCTTGGGCACCACCGTCTCACGATAAAACTCTTGAAAACGCGCCATGATTACCCCTGTGCGTCAACCATTTCGCCATTGGACTTGTAAACCCGCACCTTGCGGCCGTCCTCCAGCACCTTGTACCCCACGCGATCAGCCTTCTGCGTGCCTGCATTGAACAATGCGACATTGGAAGCCTGAATCGGCATCTCCTTTTCGACGATCCCACCCTGGATGTTGCGCATGGGATTCGGCTTCTGATGCTTCTTGACGCGATTCACACCCTCAACCAGCAGATGACCATTGTCAAACACCTTGAGCACCACGCTGCGCTTGCCCTTGTCTTTTCCAGTCAGGACGACCACCTGATCACTTCTACGAATTCGTGCCATGACTCCCCCTTACAGAACCTCGGGCGCCAGCGAGACGATCTTCATGAACTTCTCGGTACGCAACTCACGGGTAACCGGCCCGAAGATACGGGTGCCGATCGGCTCTAATTTGGCATTCAACAACACCGCTGCATTGCCATCAAAACGCACCAGCGAACCGTCCGGTCGCCGCACGCCCTTGGCGGTGCGAACCACAACAGCATTGTAAACATCGCCTTTTTTCACGCGACCACGCGGCGCAGCATCCTTGATGCTGACCTTGATGATGTCACCCACGCTTGCATAGCGCCGGCGACTGCCGCCCAACACCTTGATGCACATAACCGAGCGCGCACCTGTGTTGTCCGCCACATCCAATACGGACTGCATCTGTATCATTTAATTGCCTCCAACTTAATCCACCACGCTTTAATCAAAAGAGCGGCGGCTAGTTTTGGATCCCGTTCGGGAGAAAATTCCGCCATGCGCGGAACTACTTGAGCCAGCGAACCGGACTAAAACCAACCGGCTCACTACCGGAAAACGCGAAATTATACTGGGTGTTTGCGCTTCGCGCAAGCTTTAAACGCGCGCGCGTTCAATCAGCTTGCTCACTGTCCACGCCTTGGTGCGCGACATCTTGCGCGACTCTTCGATCTGCACCATGTCGCCCTCGTGAAACTCATTGTTTTCATCGTGGGCATGGTATTTCTTGGACAGGCGAATGAACTTGCCAATAACCGGATGCTTGACACGGCGCTCGACCAGCACGGTGACCGTCTTGTTCATCTTGTCGCTCAACACACGCCCAGTCAGCGTGCGCACCATCTTCTTGTCTTCAGTCATGACTGACCCGCCTTTTCGCGCATAATTGTTTTGACCCGGGCAATATCGCGACGCAACTTGCTCAGGTCGGCAGTTTTATTCGACTGCTGGGTGGCCACCTGCATACGCAGCGCAAAGTGGGCACGCAACAGCAACTCCAGTTCCTGCCGCAGTTCTGCGGCATTCTTGCCGCGCATTTCATTTGTATTCATCACTCAACTCCCGATCATGCGGGTCACGAAGGTGGTCGCGATCGGCAACTTGGCAGCCGCCAGGCGAAACGCCTCGCGTGCCAGCACTTCGTTCACGCCATCCATCTCGTACAACACCTTGCCTGGCTGGATTTCAGCCACGTAGTATTCCGGCGCTCCCTTGCCGTTACCCATCCGGACTTCGGCCGGTTTACGCGAAATCGGCTTGTCCGGAAAAATACGAATCCAGATACGCCCGCCGCGCTTGATATGACGGGTCATGGCGCGACGTGCGGCTTCAATCTGACGCGCAGTCAAGCGACCGCGGCCAACCGCCTTCAGGCCAAAATCACCGAAACTTACGCTGGCGCCACGGGTGGCCAGACCGGTGTTACGACCTTTCTGTTCCTTGCGGAATTTTCTTCTAGCTGGCTGCAGCATATTTCACTCCTGGTTTCTTGCCGCGCTTTTCCTGTTCGGCCACCGCAGGCGCCTCGCCACGGCCGAGCGTGTCGCCCTTGTATACCCATACCTTGACACCGATGATGCCGTAGGTGGTCTTCGCTTCGGCAAAGCCATAATCAATGATGGCGCGCAGGGTGTGCAGCGGCACACGACCTTCGCGATACCATTCGGTGCGGGCGATTTCAGCGCCGTTCAAGCGTCCGGAACTCATGATCTTGATGCCCTGCGCACCCAGGCGCATGGCATTCTGCATGGAACGCTTCATGGCACGACGGAACATCACGCGCTTTTCAAGTTGCTGGGCAATGCCGTCCGCAATGATCTGGGCATCGGTCTCGGGCTTGCGAACTTCTTCGATATTGACATGCACCGGCACCGACATCAGGCGCGCCAGCTCACCGCGCAGCACCTCGATGTCCTCGCCTTTTTTGCCAATGACCACGCCAGGGCGACCACTGAAGATCGTGATGCGTGCATTCTTGGCCGGACGCTCGATCACCACCTTGGAAACCGAGGCATGGGCGAGCTTCTTTTTCAGATAATCACGAACCTTGATGTCCTCAAGCAGCGTGCTGGAGAAGTTGCGATTCGAACCGTACCATTTTGCCGTCCAGATGCGCTGAACGCCAAGACGGAACCCAATTGGATGTATTTTTTGTCCCATGGCGCTTCCTTAATCCCCAACCGTCACACTAATGTGACAGGTTGGCTTAGTAATACGGTTGCCACGGCCTTTGGCGCGTGCAGTAAAACGCTTCAGCACCGTACCCTGGTCGACAAGAATCGTCTTGACCTTAAGGGTATCGATGTCGGCGCCTTCATTGTGCTCGGCGTTGGCGATCGCCGACTCAAGCACTTTCTTGATGATGCCAGCGCCTTTTTTAGGGCTGAAGGCCAGGAGATTCAACGCCTTCTCCACGCGCAGGCCACGAATCTGGTCGGCGACCAGACGGCCCTTCTGTGCGGACAGACGCGTACCACGCAAAATTGCAGAAACTTCCATCATGCGCTCCTTATTTCTTCGCCTTCTTGTCCGCAACGTGGCCCTTGAAGGTCCGCGTCAGGGAAAACTCACCCAGTTTGTGGCCGACCATGTTCTCGGTCACGAATACCGGCATATGCTGGCGCCCGTTATGCACCGCAATCGTCAGACCGATAAAGTCGGGCAACACGGTGGAACGGCGCGACCAGGTCTTGATCGGGCGCTTGTCGTTGGTGCCGCGAGCGGCTTCAATTCTCTTCAGCAGATGCCCGTCGACGAAGGGGCCTTTTTTAATTGAACGTGCCATATCTTTCTACCTCTATCAGCGCGCGTTGCGGCGGCGGACGATCATGTTGGAGGTGCGCTTGTTGCTGCGGGTACGATAGCCCTTGGTCGGTGTGCCCCATGGGCTGACCGGATGGCGACCGGCCGCGGTGCGACCTTCGCCGCCGCCATGCGGGTGATCACACGGGTTCATCACCACACCGCGCACGGTGGGACGGATGCCGCGCCAGCGGTTTGCACCCGCCTTGCCGATCGAACGCAGGCTGTGCTCCTCGTTCCCTACCTCGCCAAGCGTGGCGCGACAGTCAACGTGCACCTTGCGGATCTCACCCGAGCGCAGACGCAATTGCGCATAGCTGCCCTCACGCGCCAGCAACTGGACCGAGGTACCGGCGGAGCGCGCGATCTGCGCACCCTTGCCAGGCATCATCTCGACGCAATGCACCGTGCTGCCAACCGGGATGCTGCGCAACGGCAAGCAGTTGCCCGCCTTGATCGGCGCCTCGTTGCCATTCAGCAGTTGCGCACCTACCGCAATGCCGCGCGGCGCAATGATGTAGCGCCGCTCGCCATCGGCATAGCACAGCAATGCCAGATGCGCCGAACGGTTGGGGTCATATTCGATGCGCTCGACCTTGGCGGGGATGCCATCCTTGTTGCGGCGGAAGTCCACCACGCGGTAATGCTGCTTGTGGCCGCCGCCCTTGTGGCGTACCGTGATATGGCCATTGTTGTTTCGGCCCGAACCGCGCTTCTTCGGTTCGAGCAGCGCTGCGAACGGCGCACCTTTGTGCAGGCCGGCGGTAACAACCTTGACGAGCGCCCGGCGCCCGGCAGAGGTAGGTTTAACTTTAATCAGTGCCATGATTTTCTCCCTTACAGACCGGACGCGAAGTCGATATCCTGACCCGGCTTCAGGGTGACATACGCTTTTTTCCAGTTGTCACGGCGACCCGTGACGCGACCGGAGCGCTTGACCTTGCCCTTGACGTTCAGCACTTGCACACCCGTAACCTCGACCTTGAACAGGCTGGCAACGGCTGCGCCAATTTCCTGCTTGGTGGCATCGGGCAACACACGAAAAACAACCTGATTCAGCTTGTCGGCCATGCGCGTGCTCTTTTCGGAGATCACCGGCGCGAGAATGACTTTGAGCAAACGCTCTTGACTGATCGCACCCATTACACCATCTCCTCAAACTGCTTGACCGCCGCCTTGGTGATCAACACGTTACCGAATTTGACCAGGCTCCACGGATCGGCCTGATGCGGCTCGACCACATAGACATTCGGCAAATTGCGCGACGACAGCCACAGGTTGTCATCCACACTGTCCGCAATAATCATGACCTTGCCGTAACCCATCGACTTCAGTTTGTCGGCAAGCAACCGGGTCTTGGGCGATTCGATGCCCAGGCTTTCCACCACCTTGATCTTGCCCTCGCGAGCCAGCTGCGACAGAATGGCCGCCAGACCGGCGCGATACATCTTGCGATTGACCTTGTGGGTGAAGTTTTCGTTGGGCTTGTTCGGGAAGGTGACACCACCCCCACGCCAGATCGGGCTCGAGGTACGGCCGGAACGTGCACGGCCGGTGCCTTTTTGACGCCACGGCTTGTGCGTGGACGCGCTCACTTCGGCACGCGTTTGTTGGGCACGGTTACCGCTGCGCGCATTCGCCTGAAACGCGGTCACCACCTGATGCACCAGCGCCTCGTTGTAGTCGCGACCAAAGGTTTCATCGGCGGCAGCCAGACTGGAAATCTGCTGGCCCTGCTCATTAATGACAGTCAAATCCATTAGGCACCTCCCTTCACTGCCGGGCGCACCACCACATGACCACCCTTGGAACCCGGAACGGCCCCCTTCAACAACACCAGCCCGCGCTCCGCATCGACGCGCACGACTTCAAGATTCTGCTTGGTGCAGGTCACCGCGCCCATATGGCCCGACATGCGCTTGCCCGGAAACACCCGGCCCGGATCCTGGTTCATACCGATGGAACCCGGCACGTTGTGCGAACGCGAGTTGCCGTGCGTGGCACGCTGCGACTTGAAGTTGTGGCGCTTGATGGTGCCTGCAAAGCCCTTGCCCTGGGTCACCCCGGTCACATCGACTTTTTGCCCGGCCTGGAACAGATCGACCGAAACGGCGGCACCCGGCTGATATTGCGCAGCCTCCTCGGCGGAGACGCGGAACTCACGCATGAGCTCACCCGCATCGACGCCCGCTTTGGCGAAGTGACCGGCCTGTGCTTTATTGACACGGCTATTGCGGCGGCTGCCATAAGCGAGCTGCACGGCGGAATAACCGTCATTTTCTGGCGTGCGCACTTGCGTCACACGATTGTTGGACATTTCCAGCACCGTCACCGGAACGGACGCACCGCTCTCAGTGAAAATGCGGGTCATGCCGACCTTGCGGCCAACGAGCCCGATACTCATTTTATATTTCCTATCTCAAGCCCGCAGCCGGAGCCGCTGACGAGGGTTGTAGGTGCCGATTACAATTGACCGGCGACTATTGATACAGCTGAAGGGGCGGCATTATAACCATGCCGCCCACTTTTTACAACTTGATTTCGACGTCGACGCCGGCAGGCAGATCCAGCTTCATCAGGGCATCAACCGTTTTATCGGTGGGGTCCATGATGTCCATCAGACGGCGATGGGTGCGGATTTCGAACTGGTCGCGCGACGTCTTGTTGACGTGCGGCGAACGCAGCACGTCAAAACGCTCGATCGAGGTCGGCAGCGGAACCGGGCCCTTGACCACGGCGCCGGTGCGCTTGGCCGTTTCCACGATTTCGAGCGCCGACTGGTCGATCAGTTTGTAGTCAAACGCCTTCAGGCGGATGCGGATTTTCTGGCTTTGCATGGTTTGAACCTTATTCTTCGATCTTGGCAACAACGCCGGCACCGACGGTGCGGCCGCCTTCGCGGATGGCGAAACGCAGACCTTCGTCCATGGCGATCGGCTGGATCAGCGATACCTTGATGCTGACGTTGTCGCCAGGCATCACCATCTCGGTGCCGGCCGGCAATTCGATGCTGCCGGTGACGTCGGTGGTGCGGAAGTAGAACTGCGGACGGTAGCCGTTGAAGAACGGGGTGTGACGACCGCCTTCGTCCTTGGACAGCACGTAGATCTCGGCGCTGAACTTGGTGTGCGGCTTGATGGAGCCGGGCTTGGCCAGCACCTGGCCGCGCTGGACTTCTTCACGCTTGGTGCCGCGCAGCAGGACGCCGACGTTGTCGCCAGCCTGCCCCTGGTCCAGCAGCTTCCTGAACATCTCGACGCCAGTGCAGGTGGTCTTGACGGTGGGAACGATGCCGACGATCTCGATTTCTTCGCCAACCTTGATGACGCCGCGCTCGACACGACCAGTGACGACGGTGCCGCGACCGGAGATGGAGAAGACGTCTTCGACAGGCATCAGGAAGGGACGATCAACGGCGCGCTCGGGCTCGGGGATGTAGGAGTCGAGCGCGTCGGCCAGCTTGAGGATGCTGGGCTCGCCGATGTCGCTCTGGTCGCCTTCGAGGGCCTTGAGGGCACTGCCAATGATGATGGGGGTGTCGTCGCCGGGGAAGTCGTACTTGCTGAGCAGTTCGCGAACTTCCATTTCAACAAGTTCGAGCAACTCGGGGTCGTCGACCATGTCGGCCTTGTTCATGTAGACGATGATGTAAGGCACGCCAACCTGACGGGCAAGCAGGATGTGCTCGCGGGTCTGCGGCATGGGGCCGTCGGCGGAGGACACGACCAGGATGGCGCCGTCCATCTGCGCAGCGCCGGTAATCATGTTCTTGATGTAGTCGGCGTGGCCCGGGCAGTCAACGTGCGCGTAGTGGCGGGCAGCGGTCTCGTACTCGACGTGCGCGGTGTTGATGGTGATGCCGCGCGCCTTCTCTTCGGGCGAGCTGTCAATCTCGTCGTATTTCTTGGCCGCACCGCCAAACTTCTTCGACAAAATGGTGGTGATCGCCGCGGTCAAGGTGGTCTTGCCGTGGTCAACGTGACCAATCGTGCCAACGTTTACGTGCGGTTTGGTCCGCTGGAATTTTTCCTTAGCCATTTCAGTACCC
>JAJPEP010000085.1 GCA_021166845.1 Thiobacillus sp. | reverse complement strand
GGCTGCTTTTTGCCGGGGCCGCCGCTGTTTAGTATCCGGTCTTTGTTTTCGGGCGGGTTGTTTTTGTTGGTGCGGGGGGGGTTTTTTACCCTTATTTTCCTTAAACCCCCCGCTTCCTGCAGTTCGCCCTCTTTGAAGATGTTGCGGATGTGCTCGCTGATGGTCCGCACATCCTTCTGGAACAGCTCGGACAGCTGTTTCTGGGTCAGCCATACGCTTTCGCCGACCAGCCGAACCTCAAGCCGCGCCTGGCCGTCCTCGGTGGTGTACAGCAGGAATTCGCCATCGGGCGGCAACGCGGTCAACTCGCTCATGCCTTGATCCCCACGAAGCCGACCAGCTGCTTGAGCAAGCCATCCGTTTCGGTCTCAAGCGCGAGGATTTCCCGGGTGACTTCTTCCAGGCCGCGCAGGGGTTTGTGCTGGTAGAAGTATTTGTTGAAGCTGATTTCGTAGCCGATGGCGGTCTTGTCGAGGGCGATCCACGCTTCGTCGACGTGCGGCCGCACTTCGCGGATGAAATAGTCGTGGATGACACCCGAGGCGGCCAGGGCCGGATCGGGGGCGAGCGGGACGTTTTCGGTATCGCGCAGTTCGCTGTCGGCTTCGTATTCGATGGCTTCGCCCTTCTTTTCGGCGGGCCAGAAGCCGTAATCGGCGAGCTTGTCCTGCGTGGTGCGCAACTCGGCCAGCTTGTCGCGCAGTTTGGCGCCGGTGAGGGTATGGCGTTTTTTGACGACTTTGTCGGCGCGCGGGTCACGCCAGCTCACGGCGTTGAGTATCTGCTTGCGCTCGGCCGGGGCCAGCTTCAGGCCCATGGCCTTGATCGCATCGTCAATCAGGACCTCGAACTGGTTGAAGTCGAGGTGTTCTTCCTGTCCGATATGCGCTGCCAGCTGTTGGGCGGCCTGCATGATGCCGTGCTGGGCCTGCCAGGTTTTTTCGGCGAGCAGTTCCTTGCGGTTTTTGGGCGAGAGGGTGATTTCTTCGCGTTCGAGGTGGTTCTCGATGGCCTCGGTGTGGGACTTCAGGTCGGTGTAGACCGCGTCGCCGTATTTGCCGAAGACCCATTCCATGACCTCCTGCATGCCTGGGGTAAAGCGCAGGGTGGCGATGCGCGCGTCGCTGAACCGGGCGGCGAGCCGCAAGGGGCGCTCGACCGTGACCTTGTAGTAGCCGAAGTCGCGGTTGTCGAAGACCTTGCTGATTTTTTGCTCCGCACTCTCGGTGGGCATGTCGAGATAGAGCTGGGTGATCTGGTGAATATGCGCGTCGGAAAACTCGCAGTTTTTCTCGCCCAGGTTCTTGCGCAGCTTCTGGTACAGGCTGGAGGCGTCGATCAGCTGCACTTTTCCCGTGCGCTGTCCGGTCTTGTGGTTGGACAGCACCCACACGTAGGTGGTGATGCCGGTGTTGTAAAACAGGTTGTTGGGCAGCTGAATGATGGCTTCGAGATAGTCGTTCTCGACGATATGGCGGCGGATATTGCTTTCGCCGCTGCCGGCATCGCCGGTGAACAAGGCGGAGCCGTTGTGCACTGATGCGATGCGCGAGCCGAACGGGCTGTCGGAACGGCGCTTCATCTTGTCCACCATTTCCATCAGGAACAAGAGCTGGCCATCGGACGAACGCGGGATGGCCGGCTGAAGCACGTGCCGTTCGCCGGTGTAGTCGGCGAGGGTCACCTGAAAGCGGTGGTCGATGACCTCTTTGCCTTCGACGATGCTTTTCTGGTCGCTTTTCCACGATTTGCCGTAAGGCGGATTGGTCATCATGAAATCGAACCGCTTGCCGAAGAAATCGTTGGTGGCGAGCGTGGAGCCAAACAGGATGTTCTCGGGATCGTTGCCCTTGATCATCATGTCGGATTTGCAGATGGCGTAGGTCTCGGGGTTGATCTCCTTGCCATACAAATAAACGCCCACTTTGGCTTTGATTTCGCCTTCGGGGTCGGTAATGAAATCCTGCGATTCGGTGAGCATGCCGCCGCTGCCGCAGGCGGGATCATAGATGGTGAGCGGATTGGGCAGCTGCCCCCTGACCGGGATGAATACCAGATGGGTCATGAGCTTGATCACCTCGCGCGGGGTGAAGTGCTCGCCGGCCTCTTCGTTGTTTTCTTCGTTGAACTTGCGGATCAGCTCTTCAAACACGTAGCCCATGCCGAGATTCGACAGGCCGGGCTGGGTGCGTCCATCCGGGCCTTTACGGCCGCCGGGGCCGAGGTTGATTTCCTCGGAGACGAATTTCTCAATGACGTCATGCAGAACATCCGACTGCGCCATCTTGCGAATCTGGTTGCGCAGGTCGAATTTCTCGATGATTTCCTTGACGTTGTCGGAGAATCCATCGAGGTAGTTCTTGAGGTTGGCTTCCAGCTGAGAGGGGTTTCCCAACAACGATTTCAGGGTGAATCGCGAGATGTTGTAAAACACGTAACCCGAGGCCTCGCGCAGCCCCAGTGGATCCAGATCGATGATCCCGGCCTCTTCGCGCTGAAACCGAACTTCCTCAAGCACCTCTTTCTTGCTGGGTTCCAGCAGGCAGTCCAGCCGCCGCAGCACGAACATCGGCAGGATGACGTCGCGGTATTTGCCGCGCACAAAGACGTCGCGCAGGCAGTCGTCCGCGATCGACCAGATGAACGAGACGATTTTGTTATGAGTGGTGTGGTCCATTGAATTATTTATGATTGGTCAGACTACCTGTCGCCTGCGGAAACGATACTGCACGGCAGAGGGCTCACGCCACCAGCGGCGGCTCGTCCATCAGCGCGATCTGCTCACGCAGTTCGAGAATCCGCGCCTGCCAGTACTGCTGCGTATTGAACCATGGAAACGCGGCGGGGAAAGCCGGGTCGTCCCAGCGGCGGGCGAGCCAGGCGGCGTAGTGGATCAGCCTCAGGGTTCTGAGCGCCTCGACCAGATGGAGTTCGCGCGGGTCGAATTCGGCGAAGTCCTCGTAGCCGGTCAGGATCTCGGTCATCTGCGCCTGCTGCGCGTCGCGCTCGCCCGACAGCAGCATCCACAGGTCCTGCACCGCCGGCCCCATGCGGCTGTCGTCGAAGTCGACGAAATGCGGGCCGGCGTCGGTCCACAGCACGTTGCCGGCGTGGCAGTCGCCGTGCCGGCGGATGGCGCGCACCGTGCCGGCGCGTTCGTAGCAATGCGCGACGCCGGCGAGCGCATATTCGACCACGCTGTCCCACGCGGCGACCAGGTCGGGCGGCAGCCAGTTGCCGTCGCGCAAAAAATCGCGCGAGGCGGTGCCGAAGGTCTCGATATCAAGAGTCGGGCGATGCGCAAAATTCGCCTGTGCGCCCACCGCATGGATGCGGCCGAGAAAGCGCCCCATCCGGCGCAGGGTGTCGGCGCGCTCGAACTCGGGCATGCGCCCGCCCTGCTTGGGGTAGACGGCGAAGCGGAAACCGGCGTGGGTATGGAGGGTGGCGCCGTTCAATTCCAGCGGGGCGACGACCGGGATCTCGCGCGCGGCCAGCTCGGCGGTGAACGCGTGTTCTTCGAGGATGGCGGTGTCGCTCCAGCGTCCGGGTCGGTAGAACTTGACCACCACCTGCACTGCCGCATCCTCCACGCCCATCTGGTAGACGCGGTTTTCGTAGCTGTTCAGCGCCAGCAGGCGGCCGTCGGCCTTGAGGCCTGTCGCGTCGAGCGCGTCCAATGCGCAGTCGGGGGTCAGCGCGGAATAGGGGTGGGACGGATTCATCATAAAAAACAGGGTGACGGTAAAGGGCTATAAACGAATAATGCCTCATCTCCTTGACCCGATTACCGCGCCATGACTTCAACCGACCCTTTCGGTATGGAAATCTCCCGTCATGTCTGGGAGACCCGCTACCGGGCGCCGGGCGAGGCCGACATCGGCGCCAGCTGGCGGCGGGTGGCGCAGGCGATTGCGGCGGCGGAAAACCGGGAGCGCGAGCAGTGGGCCGGACGCTTTTACCGCCTGCTCGACGGCTTCCGCTTTCTGCCCGGCGGGCGCATTCTCGCCGGCGCCGGCACGGAGCACCGGGTGACGCTGTTCAACTGCTTCGTCATGGGCGAGATCGCCGACGACCTGATCAGCATTTTCGAGGCGCTGAAGGAAGGCGCGCTCACCATGCAGCAGGGCGGCGGGGTGGGCTACGATTTTTCCACTCTGCGGCCGGCCGGCATGACGGCGCAGACGACCGGCAGCATCGCCTCCGGCCCGGTGTCTTTCATGCGCATCTGGGACGCCATGTGCGCCACCATGCTGTCGACCGGGGCGCGGCGCGGCGCGATGATGGCGACGCTGCGCTGCGACCACCCCGACATCGAAATCTTCGTCGACGCCAAGCGCGATGCCGCGGCGCTGCGGCATTTCAACCTGTCGGTGCAGGTCAGCGACGATTTCATGGCGGCGGTGGCGGGCAACCGCGACTGGCCGCTGGTTTTCCCCGTGCACGAGGGCGAGCCGGCCGACGGTCCCCTGCTGCAGCGCCGCTGGACCGGGGCGGCCGCGCCGGGCCCCTGCCGCGTGCCGCGCACGGTGAAGGCGCGCGAGCTGTGGCAGCGCATCCTGCGCGCGGCCTACGACACCGCCGAGCCGGGGGTGCTGTTCGTCGACCAGATCAATCGCGAGAACAACCTGCACGACCGCGAAATGATCACCGCCACCAATCCCTGCGGCGAAATTCCCCTGCCGCCCTACGGCGCCTGCGACCTCGGCTCGCTCAACCTGGTCGCCTTCGTGGCCGCGCCTTTCGCCGCCGGCGCCCGCCTCGACCTCGACGCGCTGGCCGACTCGGCGCGACTCGCGGTGCGCTTTCTCGACAATGTCGTCGACGTCTCCCGCTATCCGCTGCCGGCGCAGGCCGAACAGGCGCACCGCACGCGGCGCCTCGGGCTCGGCATCACCGGGCTGGCCGACGCGCTGGCGCTGCTCGGCCTCGACTACGACAGCGAAGCCGCGCGCGCGCTGGCCACGCGCACGATGCAGACCCTGCGCGACGCGGCCTACCGCGCGTCCGTCGAACTCGCACGCGAAAAGGGGCCGTTTCCCGGGTTCGCGCGCGAAGCCTTCCTGGCAGGCGGCTTCGCCTCCCGGCTGCCGGAGGATATTCGCGACGCCATCGCCGCGCATGGCATCCGCAACAGTCATCTTCTGGCCATCGCCCCGGCCGGCACCATCAGCCTGCTGGCGAACAATCTTTCCAGCGGCATCGAGCCGGTCTTCGCCGCCGAGGCCGAACGCCGCGTGCTGGGAACGGACGGCGGCTACCGCACCCATCGCGTGGTCGACCACGCCTGCCACCTGTGGCGGCAACGGGGTGGAAACGGCACGCCGCCGACCCTGGTCGAGGCGCGGCAGATCGATCCGCTGGCCCACCTGCAGATGCAGGCCGCGCTGCAGCCGTTCGTCGACAACGCCATTTCCAAGACCATCAATGTCGCCGCCGACTATCCGTTCGAACGCTTCGAGGCGCTCTACTGGCAGGCGCATGCGCTAGGCCTCAAGGGCTGCACCGTTTTCCGTCCCAATCCCGTCACCGGCGCCATTCTCAGCCAGCCGCCGGAAGGCGAACAGGTACACTGCTGCGGTCTGGAACGCGAGGCCGATTAGGCCGCTGAATGAAACAGCCCCCCGCCCATCCCGAAACCCGCATCGGCCTCGCCCTCGGCGGCGGCTCGGCGCGCGGCTGGGCGCACATCGGCGTGATCCGCGCCCTGCATGACGCCGGCATCGAGCCGGACATCGTCTGCGGCACCTCGATCGGCGCCCTGGTGGGAGCCGCCTATGTGGGAGGCGAACTCGATCCACTGGAAGCCTGGGTGCGCAGCCTGCGCCTGCAGACCGTGGTGAGCTTCCTCGATTTTTCGCTCAACGGCGGGCTGATCAAGGGCGAGAAGCTGATCGGATTTTTCCGCAGCCATTTCGTCGATCGCGACATCCGCGAACTGGCGCGCCCGTTCGGCGCCGTCGCCACCGACCTGCAGCGCGGCCGCGAAGTCTGGCTGCGCGAGGGCCCGGTGACCGACGCGGTGCGCGCCTCGATCGCGCTGCCCGGGCTGTTCACCCCGGTGCAGCTCGGTGGCCGCTGGCTGGTCGACGGCGGCCTGGTCAATCCGGTGCCGGTGTCGCTGTGCCGCGCGATGGGGGCGGACCTCGTCATCGCGGTCGACCTGAACACCGACCGACTGGGCCGTCACCTCAAGCCCAAACCCGCCGCCGAGCCCGAAACCCTGGCCGACGTGGTAAGGATGCGCATCGAGATGGGCATGTCGCAACTCGGCATCAGCCACGAAGCAGGGCCCCAAATTCCCGCCATGCTCGATGTGGTGGCGAGCAGCATCAACATCATGCAGGTGCTGATCACGCGCAGCCGGCTCGCCGGCGATCCGCCCGACGTAACGATGGCGCCGCGCCTCGCGGATCTGGGTTTGATGGAGTTTCACCGCGCCGGCGTCGCCATCGATGCCGGCCGGCGCGCCGCCGAGGCCGTCATGCCGCAGCTACAGGCGCGGCTGGATGACCCAGGCTGAAACGGAAAGGAAAATCATGACGCGAACCCGCAAAGCGCCAGCTTGCGCGCGCGATCCAGCCGCTTGATCGCCGCCTCGCGCCGCGTGGCTTCCGCGCGGCTGGCCGCGGCTTCGGCATGGACCAGCTGCACCGGACGGCGGGTTCGGGTGTAGCGGGCGCCCAGCAGGCCGTCGCCGTTGTGTTCCGCGACGCGACGAACGATATCGGTGGTGATGCCGGTGTAGAGCGAGCCGTCGGCGCAGCGCAGCATGTAGACACACCACGCTGCGGCGCCGGCGCGAGCGGTCGCCATCGGATTACACGTCGTCGGACAGTTGTTGCGCCCACAGCAGCGCATCCATGTGCACGGCGTTGATGTCGTCCACCTCGCGCCCGATCTGTTTGGCCAGGGTCTCGATGCTGCTCTGATCGTCCTGCTCGCAGGCAATCGCCAGCGCCAGATAGGGCGCGTACGGTCCGCGCTGCGCGGTAATGGCCTCGGTGATTTCGGCGGGCAGGCTGATCTGCTTCAGCACCTGTTCCATCGGCATGCCCATCACGACGTCGAGCAGCGAAAACAGGCCGGCAACGAAAATTTCGTCGCGCGCCTTGGCAAACAGCGCACGCCCTGCCAGTTGCTCGGCCACGCGGCCGCGCACCAGGGCATTTTCCAGCACGGCCTGGTCGAGTTCCTGGGCCTGGCCGCCGGTAAACAAAATCAGCGTCAGCCAGCGATAGAGCTTGTCCTGCCCCATCACCATCAGCGCCTGCTCAATGCCGCCGATCTTGTTCATCAGGCCCATGCCGGGCGAATTGACGTAACGCAGCAGGCGCACCGACAACGCCGGATCGTGGCGGAACTGCGCCGCCAGTTCCGGCTGCTCGGCCCCGCTGCGCACCCGGTTCATCAGGTCCAGCACCTTGGCGCGCGACGGCCCCATGGTGGGCGTGTCGAGGGTTTCGCGGCGGGTGATGAAGGGCCCCATGAACAGCGCAAACTGCAGCTTGTGGCACATGTGGAACGCTTCCAGCGTTTGCACGCCGGTCGCGACAAAGCGCTTGCCCGTGGCCACCTTCGACACGGCTGCGATTTGCGCGGTAATGGCGGGAATATCCTCGCTGTTGACGTCCACCAGCACATAATCCGCATGCTGCAGCAGCGCATGCCATTCGGGCCGCGTCACTTCGTCGGCATGGACGGCGAAGCTGAAGCCGCGCGACTTCAGCTCGCCCAGGCGGGCCAGCAGGGGTTCGTCGACCAGGGGCTGGGCGACGACATTCAGGAGCAACACCGTGCCGGCAGCGGGCCAGCCATCGATCAGCGGAAGATCCAGGCTGGCAGGCGCAATCGGCACGAATGCCAGCCGCTGGCCCAGCAGGCGCGCAATATCCATACGCTCAAGGTTGCCGAGCAGGGTTTCGTCGTAGAGGCGCTGCACGTCGGGCAGATTCGAATCGCGCTGGTCGTCCAGCGCGCGGCGCAGCATAAAGGTATAGGCGGCCACTTTCTGGTCGCGGCCCAGCATGGCCTCGCGACGCATTACCGAGGCCGACTTGGCGGCCGGTTTGGCCACCGGTTCTGCCGCAGCCGGCGCCACGCGGGGCGGCGCGGCGGCGGTCTCCTTGTTATTACCCGACAACATTCCGACAAGACGATTCAGCACGCTTCATTCCTCCACGACAAACCTGGGCGTATCGGTAGCGTAATCGGCAGCGCCGAGCGGGACTGAAGCCTTCCCGCGGAATGTTTATTTACATGACTTACAGTGAACGCTTGATCGAGACGATGCCGCGCACCATGCCGGGCGCATAGCCGGTGGCCTTGTCCAGCGGATATTCGGTGGCGAGCCGCGCCTTCACGCCTTCGGGAATATCGGCCGGGCCGCCGTGACAGGTCAGGCACACGGGCTGCATCGGCAGCGCCTTGGCATAGCGGAACTGTTTGCCGCCGGGCGTGGACACGATCTGCCAGGTGTCGAGCGTTTCCGGCTTTTCGCCGGCGGCCAGACGCTTTTCCAGCCCGGCCTGGGCTTCGGCTTCCCACGCGTCGGGCACGCCGGCGGGGTTGCGGTTTTTCGGGCTAACGCGCTTGACATCAAAGTTGAACTGCTTCGACATGTCGGCGGCAATCCGCGGTGCGCGTTCCTTGCATACGCCGATCGCACCCTCCGGGCCTTTTTCATTGATCGCAGCTTTCAGCTCGCCGCCGAGTTTCTGGATCAGCGCACCGCTGGCCTTGCGCGCATCGGCCGCCATGGCGGCCTGTTCTTCGGCGCTGGGGCCGCTGGCACAAGCGGCAAGCATGACGGGCAGGGCAAGGGCAATCAATGCAGGGGCTTTCATGGGGCGTCCTCCGAATATGGATAAGGAGCGGTAATTCTAGCAACGCGCCGCTGTTATGCTAACGATACAACATGAAATATTTCCAGACACAGTCGCGGGGCTCAAAATTGACCAAGAACCTTTCCCAGTATTTTTTTCGCGGCCTGATCACCGCTCTGCCGCTCGGGCTGACGGTCTACCTGCTCTATGTCTTTCTGAGCTGGAGCGAGTCCGTGGCGATGCAGCTGATCCGGCCATTCATCGGCAGGCTTTACGTGCCGGGCATGGGCCTGCTGCTGGGCATTACCGGCATCATCCTGCTCGGCGTGCTGATGTCGCAGCGCGGCATGGGCAAGCTGCTGTCGCTGGTGGAACTGCCCTTCACCAATCTGCCGGTGGTGAAGAGCATTTATTCTTCGTTCAAGAGCTTTGCCGATTATTTTTCGCCCCAGCGCAGCCAGGCCGCCCAGCAGACGGTGGTGGCGCTCAGGCTGCCGGGGCATGCGCTTGAACTGGTGGGACTGGTCACGCGCCAAAGCGTCGGCGATCTGCCCGCCGGTTTTCTGCAGGGCGACCGCGTGGCGGTTTACCTGCCGATGGGATACATGATCGGCGGCTACACGGTTTTCGTGCCGCGCGACTGGGTGCAGCCGATCGATATGTCGGTGGAAGAAGCGATGCGCTCGGCGCTATTCGCCTGGATGAGCTCGGCCGCCCAGGCCGCAGCGCCCGATCGCCCGCAGCCATGACCCGCTCGCGCCAACCGCTGAAGTAGCGTTCCCATGCAGATCGAATGCTTCGCCCAGCGCCTGCTCAACCCGTTTCGCGGGGCGGTGCACACGATTCGTTTCGCCTCGGCCGAAGCGGTGACGACCGACGGCATCGAATGGGATATCTATGTGGCCAACGACACGCTGCTCGACGGCCTCGGACGCGCCGGCAAGCGCGCACTGATCTCCGACATCCGCTACGGCCACTGGTCGGCGGAAAAGGGGCTCAAACGCGGGCCGCTGTATCCGTCCGACGATTTCCGGCGGCTGGAGGAGATGGGCGCGGTGGTGTACGAGCACCTGCTCCGCGTGCATCGCGACGTGCCGTTCAGGTTCCGCGACCCGTTCGAGCTGTGGCTGCTCGACCGCAACGACCAGCCGCTGGCGCTGCTGCACAGCGTGCGCGCCGACAGCGAAACCGATACCCGGCCGCCGCTCGACTGGCGCGCCGGCATGGCCGCGCAGGAACAATTCCGCAGCACGGCCATCGCCGATACGACCGAGCCCGCCGGGGTGTATCTGACACGTTATGTGAACAGTCTCGCCAGCGGCGTGGCGCAATGGTTTCGCCGTTCCGACGACGGCGACGGGCTGGGGCTGCACACGCTCAAGGGGTGCGACGAATTGCGCGGGCGCGTGCTCGGCGCCGAAGCCTTCCCGCCGCTGTTCATCGCCACCGCCGGCATGGATGCGGCGCACGCCCGGCTGGTGCGCGACTACCACGCCTGGCAGGCGCCGTGGCTGCTGCTGTTGCCGCATCTCAAGCCCGCCACCCGCAGCGCGCTCGAGGCCTGCGCCTGCCAGCAGGCCGAGCTGATCGAAAAACACTGCCGGCTGTATCCCGCCATCATCGATCGCCCGGCGCTGCAGGCGGCACGGGTGGAAGCGGCGCTGCTGCGAAGCCAGCCGCGCATGGACAAGCAGGACGAGGTGACGCCGATGTTTTACATCGAGCTTGGCGTGAGCGCGGATGAGTGATCGGCCGGCCAAAATTCCGCCGGATCACATCCGCACCGGCTCGAAGGTCGCGTCCAGATTCTGGTCGTCGCAGTAATCGAGAAAATCGCCGCGCAGGGTGGCGATGTGGGTGTCGGCGGGAATGCCGAGCGTCATGTGGACGGCGAACATCGGCGCGCCGGTGTGCGGCGCAGGATAGGTCTCGGTGTCGAGCGCCTCGATGTTGATGTGCAGGCGAGCGAAGAAATTGGCGAGGCTGTTGACGATGCCGGGCTGGTCCAGCGCGGCGACTTCGACGGTGTACGGGATCAGCGGCTTTTCCGGACGGGTGGGGCGGGTGCGCTGCTGGGTGAGCGCCAGGCCGAGTTCCTCGCCCACCGCCGGCAGCCGGGCTTCCAGCTTGGCCAGCGCGTCCCAGCTGCCGGACACGCGCATCAGCAGCGCAAAACGCCCGCCGAGCGAAGCCATGCGTGATTCCTCGATATTGCAGGCCGATTCGCCAATACGGCGGGTGAAGCCTTCCACCAGGCCAATTTTGTCTTCGCCGCTGGCGGTGATGACGAGGGATTCGGTGTCGCTTGCCATTAGATTAATTCCCTATCGGACAGTTCTTTTTTGATGTACGCGTAATACACGGGTGCGGCAATCACGCCCGGCACGCCGAAGGCCGCTTCCATCGCCAGCATGGCGATGAGCAGCTCCCACGCGCGCGCCTTGATCTGACCCCCAATGATACGGGCATTCACGAAATATTCGAGCTTGTGGATGACGACCAGGAAGGCGAGCGAGCCGGCGGCGACGTAGAGCGAATGCGACAGCGAAATGACGACGATGATGGTGTTGGAAATGAGATTGCCCAGCACCGGCAGCAGGCCGACGACAAAGGTGACCAGCACCATGGTCTTGACGAAAGGCAGCTCGACGCCGAACGCGGGCAGGACCAGGACAAGATAGGCCCAGGTCAGCAGGGCATTGAGCGCGGAGATCCGCACCTGCGCGAACACCACGCGGCGGAACGCTTCGGCCAGGCGGTGAACGCGTTCGCACAGGGCCTGCGCCAGCGGCGCCATCCTTTGGTGCGGCGAGGCTTCGCGCAGCGCGACAAAGCTGCCGATGATGAAGCCGACCAGGATCAGCAACAGCACGCGGCCGGCGTCGCCGCCCAGCTTGCGCAGGTCCTGCGCATGGATGCGCAGCCATTCGACCAGGCCGGCGCGAATCACCGACTCGTCGCCCTGCGGCAACCACTCCCGGGCCCACGGCGGCAGCAGTTCGCGCGAATTTTCGATCACCTCTGCCATCTTGGTGAGCAGGCCGGCAAGACCGCCCTCGGTGCGCAGATAGAGGATGGCGCCCGCGGTGACGCCGCCCAGTGCGCCCAGTACGACAAGGGTGATCAGGGACACCACCAGCACCTTGGACCAGGTATGGCTGAGCTTGCCGATGACGAACCGCGGCGCCAGCAGGTGAACGAGTTGCACCACCAGCAGCCCGGCAAGCAGGGCCGGCAACAGCCGCAGGTAAAGGACAAGCAGCAAGCCGCTGGCCGTCATCAGCCAGGCAGCAATCTGATAACGGGTGGCGGGGGCGAGCGTGGCGATGGTCATGGCCGCCACGATGCCAAGAAAGCCGCTTCGCGGCAAGGCGTTATGGCCGGATCGCCATATATTTTAGACATCGGCCAGATAGCCCAACGCGGCGCCGGTCTGCGCGGCGGCTTTTTTCAGCGCCTCGGCCCAGCCCGGCTTGTGGCGGTCGGCCGGGGCGGAAATCGACAGCCCGGCAACCAGCTTCCCTTCGGCGTCACGGATCGGCGCGCCGATGCACGCCACACCGAGCTCGGCCTCCTCGCGGTCGTAGGCCAACTGTTCGCGGCGGATCACTTCAAGCTCGGCACGCAGTTTTTCCAGAGTGGTCAGGGTATTCGACGTGTAGGCCGGCAGGCCGGTGCGCTCGGCATAACCCATCACCCCGCTGGCGCTGTCCTCGGCAAGAAAGACCTTGCCGACCGCGGTGACGTGCAGCGGCGCGTGTGCGCCGACCACCTGCACCACCTGGATCAGCGTCTGCCCGCCCGACACGCGTTCGACGTAAACCGCTTCGTCGCCGCGCCGCACGATGAGGTTGACCGTCTCGCCGGTCAGTTCGGCAAGTTGCTGCATGTAAGGCATCGCCACATGGCGAATGTTAAGCCGCGCCCGTAGGCGGTTGCCCACTTCCAGCCAGCGCACGCCAAGATCGTATTCGCCCGCGCCGCTTTTTTCGATCAGGCCATGCGCCATCAAGGCGCCGAGGATGCGGTGCGCGCTGGCGGTATGCAGCCCGGATTGTTCGGCCAGGCGGGTCAGGCTGACCGGGCCGGGGGCGCGGGAGAGGACACCGACCAGGGCCATGGCGCGGTCGAGCACCTGGATGGTGGAGCTTTGATTTTTCATAGTGTGAAAATTTATCACGCATTGTGAAAGCTGTCGCGCTTTCTGCTTCAATACGCCTATCGTTTCACATTGCGTGAAACATTTTCATATTGTGAAAGGATTCACCATGAGCGCAGTGATGCAGTCCGCCCCCGAGACCTTCCCCGCCTTCTGCGAAGGGATCCAGCATTTCGCCGACAGCTTTCCGGAAATCGACCGTCTGGGCGCAGCCCCGCTGCTGGGCCCGAACCAGCCGGCGCTGCCGGATGCGACCAGCGAGACAGCCATCTATCAAACCCTGCTCGCCGCCGACGCGCTGCGTTATCTGACCCTGCAGGTCACCGGCAGCAAGTCGTCCGGCCATCCCGGCGGTTTCGCTTCCAGCGCCGATGCGGTTGCGGCGCTGCACCTGCTCGGCCACCGCAACATGGTGACCGAGGTCGGCCACCACGCGCCCGGCTTCTATTCGGCAATGTTTCTCGACACCTCGCTCGAGGACATGGGCATCCACACGGTTGCCGACATGCGCGCGCGTTTCCGCGAGCGCCACGGCCTGCTCGGCCACCTGTCGGGCGCGATCCCCGGCCTCTTGGCACCCGCGGGTCCCCTGGGCCAGGGCCAGCACTTCGCCATGGCCGGCGCCTACCTCAATCGCGACAAGCTGTTCCCCGTCACCATCGGCGACGGCGGTCTCGGCGAGCCCTACATCATGAGCGCGTTCCAGCACTTCGCCACCGCCTACCCGGACGTCACCAACTACCTGCCGGTGCTGGTATGGAACGGCTATTCGCAGGAACACCACAGCATGGTGTCCTTGTGGGACAACACGCGCATGACCGACTACTGGCGCGCCCACGGCTTCGACGAAGTGCACCTGGTCGACGCTCGCGACTACGCCGGCACCCCCGACGCCCCGGCCTACGCCGACTCGACCGGCTTCGGCTTCGCGGCCCGCATGGCCTTCACCGGCGCCATCCTCAAGGCCGCCGACGCCGCCGCGAAGAGCGCCCTGTCCGGCCGCCGCGCCTGCCTCATCGTCAAGCAGCTGAAGGGCGCGGGCGTGCACGCCACCGGCGCCAAGTCGCACAACCTCTATGCGCATCACACGCTCGACTCCGACGACGTGAAAGGCGGGCTGCAGCGCCGCGCGCTGCCGATCCAGGCCTGGAAGGTGACCCGCGAGAACTTCCGCCATGCCGGCGGCGGCCCCGCCGCGCGCGTGGCGGTGACCGAGTCCGTGCGCGAACTGCCCAGCCTCGACGGCCTGCCGCTGACCGAATTCGCCGTCGGCGAAAACCACATCCCCACCACAGCCTTCGGCCACGTGGTCGGCGAAGTGGGCCGCCGCGACCCGATGTTCGTGGTCACCAACGCCGACGGCAACGAAGCCTCGGGCATGGCCAACATCAACAAGGCGCTGACCATCCGTCACCCGACCGCAGACGACCTCTATTTCCAGGGGCCTTCGGGTCACCCATTAGCCCCCTCCGTCAATAGGGGCGAACAAAAATCTGCGCCGACAGGCGCATTCATTTTTACTGCTTTTTTCCCGCATCAACCGCGAATCGGCACACTTGGTTCTCGATGTATCGGTTGCGCTCAGGCGCAC
>JAJPEP010000073.1 GCA_021166845.1 Thiobacillus sp. | reverse complement strand
CGCCGTTCCGGTATCGTGACCGCCGATTCCGGAAGCAGCCAGAAATCGGTCACGTTCGCCCGGAATGGGCGGTCACGATGCGCCGGAATGACCGGTCACGATAGGCCGGAATCAGCGGTCACGATGCTCCGGAATACCCAGTTCGCATCGAACGGGTATTGCACGGCGCGCGTAATCTGCCCGTGGTGCTTGCGCCGGACTGATCATGGCAAACAACTGAAATTCTTGTCGAGGATTGGGGAGGTTGCGTGATTGCATGACCCCTGCTGTGCGCTGGGGGCTCGGGCGCATCAATGCTAAGTTCGTACTGTTCGTGTGACCCAATACTGTTCGTGCAATACTGTTCGTGTCGCAGCCAGACAAAATGGGAAGCGATGCGCTAACATCCAGCCATGCCGACCATTTTCCAGTTTGAGGGCTATCGTTTTTTCTTCTTTTCGAACGAAGGCAACCCTCGGGAGCCGATTCATGCGCACGTTCGCAAAGATGGGAGCCGCGCGAAATTCTGGCTGAATCCCGTTGGACTCGCGAACAATCAGGGCTTCAATGGCAAGGAAGTGAACAGGTTGGCGCAGATCGTGGAAACGCGTAGAGACGAGATTGAAAGGGCATGGCATGAACATTTCGGCGACTAAGCTCGACTTCGACGAATCGATGATGTGGGTGGACCTGTCGGATGGCCGCAAGCTCGGCGTCCCGCTGGCCTATTTTCCGCGCCTGTTGCGGGCGACCCCGGAGCAGCGTTTGCAATACGAAATGTCGGGCAATGGCACAGGCTTGCACTGGGAGGCGCTGGACGAGGACATCAGTGTGGAAGGTCTGCTGATGGGGGTCGGCGATCAGACGCAGGGGCATTCGCTAGCGGCGTGAGTGCGTTCGGGTTCGCCAAATTTATTCGAGCCTGAACCTTTAACGCCTATGCAGATGCGATTCGAGCAAATAACCAAAGAGCGCTTTGAAGCCTACTTTTATGGCCGAACGCCCTGCGTCCGGCTGTTCTCAACCGAGCTGGAGTGGTTTTCATACGAAAACAGCGGCGTGCATCTGGCATGAGGGCGTCTTCCTCATCCACAATCCAAATGCGGCCATTCCACTTGGTCCTGATTTATTTCCGCATGTCGTTCATGTTTTTATGGACGAAAATGGGATGACTGAACTCATGCCAGAAAACTACATAATTCAATCAACCACTGAGATGCTTAAGCTCGATCAGAAGCAAATGGATCAATTCTGGGCAGATCGGGATAGGCAGCAGGCAGGTACAGACTAACAATCGCAGAATTGAGAATAGAGCAAGGGCTGCCATTCAATGAAGCAGCAAACCACTATTAATCTAGCGCTAACTGCCAGCCTTCACCCACGAATCCTTCAACGTCACCGTCCGGTTGAACACCGGCGCGTCCGGCTTCGTGTCGACGCGATCCGCAACGAAGTAGCCATGTCGCTCGAACTGGAACGACTGCTCGGGCGCGGCGTTCTTCAGCGCCAGCTCCAGTTGTGCGCGGATCACCTTCACCGAATCGGCGTTTAGGTCATTCAGGAAGTCACCGCTTTCCCCGCCCGGTTGCGCGGTTGTGAACAGGCGATCGTACAGGCGCACCTCGGCTGCATAGGCGTGAGCCGTGCTCACCCAGTGGATGTTGCCCTTGACCTTGACCGAGTCGGCGCCGGGGGTGCCGGATTTGGTGTCGGGCAGGTACTCGCAGTGCACCGCGGTGATGGTGCCGGCGGCGTCCTTGTCGCAGCCGATGCAGGTGACGACGTAGCCGTAGCGCAGCCGCACGGAGTTCCCCGGGTAAAGGCGGAAATAGCCCTTGGACGGGGTTTCCATGAAGTCCTCGCGCTCGATCCACAGCTCGCGTGAAAACGGCACCGCGCGCTTGCCCAAATCCGGCTGCTGCGGGTGGTTGGGCGCGAAGCAGTCTTCCGACTGGCCTTCCGGATAGTTGTCGATGACGAGCTTGACCGGGTCGAGCACGGCGATGCGGCGCAGCGCGCTGTCGTTCAGTACGTCGCGCTGGCAGGCTTCGAACACGCTGTAGTCGATCCAGCCGTCGGACTTCGACACGCCGATCTGGTCGGTGAAGCGGCGGAAGCCTTCCGGCGTGTAGCCGCGGCGGCGCGCGCCGACGAGGGTGGGCATGCGCGGGTCGTCCCAGCCGGAGACGTGCTTTTCCTCGACCAGCTGGATCAGCTTACGCTTGGAGAGAACGACGTAGGTGAGGTTCAGCCGCGCGAATTCGATCTGCTGCGGCAGCGGGCGGGTGAAGAAGCCGCCATCGGCGAGCTTGTCGAGCAGCCAGTCGTAGAACGGGCGCTGGTCCTCGAACTCCAGGGTGCAGATCGAGTGCGTGATGTGCTCGATCGCGTCCTCAATCGGGTGTGCGTAGGTGTACATCGGGTAGATGCACCAGGCGTCGCCGGTGTTGTGGTGATGCGCGCGCTTGATCCGGTAGATCGCCGGGTCGCGCAGGTTGATGTTGGGCGAGGCCATGTCGATCTTGGCGCGCAGCACGTGCGCGCCATCGGCGAATTCGCCGGCGCGCATCTTGCGGAAGAGGTCGAGGTTTTCCTCCGCGCTGCGGCTACGGTAGGGGCTGTTCTTGCCCGCTTCGGTCAAGGTGCCGCGGTAGGCGCGCATCTCGTCGGCGGTAAGCGAATCGACGTAGGCGTGGCCGGCCTGGATCAGGTATTCGGCGCAGGCGTACATGGTGTCGAAGTAGTTCGACGCGAAGTAAAGGTGCGATCCCCAGTCGAAGCCCAGCCATTTCACCGACTCGGTGATGGCGTCGACGTATTCCTGCTCTTCCTTTTCCGGGTTGGTGTCGTCGAAGCGCAGGTGGCACACGCCGCCATAGTCGCGCGCCAGGCCGAAATTGAGGAAGATCGACTTGGCGTGGCCCAGGTGCAGGTAGCCGTTGGGCTCGGGCGGAAAGCGCGTCTCCACGCGGCCGCCCCATTTTCCGGCGGCGTTCTGCTCGACGCTGAGGTTGCGGATGAAGTTGGCGGCGGGGGCGGTGTCGTGCGACATGATGGGATGCGGTGCTTGAAAGCGTGAATTGTAGCGGGTTCAAATAATGATGCCGCCGCCGAGGCAGACTTCGCCGTCGTACAAAACAACCGACTGGCCAGGCGTGACCGCCCATTGCGGGGCGTCGAACGCGAGTTCCAGCGTGTCGCCGTCGAGCCGGGTGATGCGGCAGGCGGCGTCGGTCTGGCGGTAGCGGGTCTTCGCGGTGTAGGGCCTGTCGGGGTCGGGCGCCGTGCCGCTGATCCAGTTGAGCTGGCCGGCGGCCAGCGTCGAACGCTTGAGCAGCGGATGCTCGTGCCCCTGCACCACGACCAGCGTGTTCGTCGCCATGTCCTTGGCGGCGACGAACCAGGGCTCGTCGCTGCCGTCCTTCTGCCCGCCGATGCCGAGGCCCTGGCGCTGGCCGAGCGTGTAATACATCAGGCCTTGATGCCGGCCTACCACGCGGCCTTCGGGCGTTTTCATCTCGCCGGGGTTGCGCGGCAGGTAGCGCTCGAGGAATTCGCGGAAGTTGCGCTCGCCGATGAAACAGATGCCGGTGCTGTCCTTCTTGGCGGCGTTGGGCAGGCCGATCTTCTGCGCCAGCGCGCGCACCTCCGGCTTCGGCAGATGGGCGAGCGGAAACAGGGCAGGGCGGATCTGCGCCTGGCTCAGGCGGTAGAGAAAATAGCTCTGGTCCTTGTTGGCGTCCGCCGCTTTCAACAGCGTGGCGCGGCCGGCGGCGTCCGTGCCCTTGCCGACGTAATGCCCGGTGGCGATGTATTCGGCGCCGCGCGCGATGGCGTCGTCGAGGAAGGCCTTGAACTTGATCTCGGCGTTGCACAGCACGTCGGGGTTGGGGGTGCGGCCGGCCCGGTACTCGGCGAGGAAGTAGCTGAACACGCGTTCCTTGTATTCGACGGCGAA
>JAJPEP010000071.1 GCA_021166845.1 Thiobacillus sp. | reverse complement strand
CGAAGTGGTGGGGAAAGTGGTCGACACCATGGGCTCGATCAAGGACAGCTCGCGCAAGATTGCCGACATCATCGGCGTCATCGACGGCATCGCCTTCCAGACCAACATCCTGGCCCTGAACGCCGCGGTCGAAGCCGCGCGTGCCGGCGAACAGGGGCGCGGCTTTGCCGTCGTCGCCTCCGAAGTGCGCAACCTGGCGCAGCGCAGCGCGAGCGCCGCCAAGGAAATCAAGACCCTGATCGGTGATTCGGTGGAACAGGTCGAGGCGGGTCGGAAACTGGTGAACGAGGCGGGTGAGGCAATGGATGACATCGTGACATCGGTGCAACTGGTGGCGGACATCATCAGCGGCTCTGCCGCGGCGAGTCAGGAGCAGAGTTCCGGCATCGAGCAGGTCAACCAGGCCATTGCCCAGATGGATCAGGTGACCCAGCAGAACGCCGCCCTGGTGGAAGAAGCGGCCGCCGCCGCCGGGAGCCTGCAGGATCAGGCCGGCAAGCTGGCCGAGGCGGTGAGCGTGTTCAAGCTGGAGGGGGCGTCCTATAGCGTGCGGCCGACGCCTCCTGTCCGGCCGGCGGCCACGACCGCCTTGCCGAAATCCGGGGGCGCACCGGTCAGGACGATCGCGCACAGAAACAAACTTGCCGTTGCCGGCGGCGGCAACGCGGAATGGGAAGAATTCTGAAGTACGGACAATCAGGGCGCCCGTTTGTGGCCATGCGCTATTCCTCGAGCGCTGGACTTGCTTATGTCCCGCGATCTTCGATACGGATGTTCGGGCCAATGTAACATTGGGCCATGTCGAGAATCATCGTTCCCGCCCGCCTTGAATTCAAGGACGGCGTGCCGTATTCCGCCACTTACGGCGACATCTACCATTCCGCCGACGGCGGCGCGGGGCAGGCGCGCCATGTGTTCCTGCACGGCTGCGACCTGCCGCACAGATGGGCCGGACGCGACAGCTTCGTGGTGCTGGAAACCGGTTTCGGCGCCGGACTGAATTTCCTGGCGACCTGGGCGGCATGGCGCGACGACCCGCAACGCCCGGCGCGGCTGCATTTCCTGTCGGTCGAGAAGCATCCGTTTTGCGCCGACGACCTCGCGCGTCTGCATGCGCTGTGGCCGGAGTTCAGCGCGCTCTCCGATAAACTCCTGGCGAACTGGCCGACGCTGACACCGGGCTTCCATCGCATCGCGCTCGACGGCGGCCGGGTGCAGTTGACCCTGATGCTGGGGGACGCGCACGACTGTCTGCCGCAGGTGCAGGCCGGGGTGGACGCTTTCTATCTGGACGGCTTTGCGCCCGACCGCAACGCCGATTTGTGGCAGCCCCGCCTGTTCGATGCGCTGGCGAAGCTGGCCCGGCCCGGTGCGCTGGCTGCGACCTACACAGTGGCGGCACCGGTGCGGCAAGGCCTGACGCAGGCGGGCTTTGTCTGCGAAAAACGCGCGGGCTTTGGCCGCAAGCGGCATTGTCTGCATGCGCATTTTGCAGGCAGGTCAAACGGGATTGGGGCCGCGGTGCCGCGACATGTCGCTGTCATCGGCGCCGGAGTGGCGGGCGCCGCAGTGGCGCATGCACTGGCTGCGAGGGGCCTGTCCGTTACAGTATTCGAGCGTGCCGACGCACCGGCGCAGGCTGCGTCCGGCAATCCGGTGGCGGTGTTCCGGCCGCTGATCTCGCGCGACGACAGCCTTTCCAGCCGCCTGACGCGCGCGGCCTTCCTGCATGATCTGCGCACCTGGGCGGCGCTGGATGGAATTGAATGGTCGCGCTGCGGCGTGCTGCATCTGGCGAAGGATGCGGATGCAGCAATGAAGCAGCAACAGGCGCTGGCCGCCACGGCGCCGCCTGCCGAGTACGCGCGCTGGGCGGAACCGGGCGAGGCGCGCGAACTGGCGAACTGGCCGGTCGCCGCGCCCGGCACGTTCTACCCGGCGGCGGGCTGGGTAGTGCCGGCGGGCCTGTGCCGCGCCTGGCTCGATCATCCGGCGATCCAGTTGAAAACCGGCAGCGCCGTCGCATGCGTGCGGGCCGTCGCATCCGGCTGGCGGGCCCTGGGCGACGATGGCGCGGTGCTGGCCGAGGCCGATGCCGTGGTGCTGGCGAACGCGCGCGACGCGCTTAATCTGGTCCCGGATCGACCCTGGCCGCTCAGTACCGTGCGCGGGCAGATCACGCAGCTTCCGCCCGGCTGCCTGCCGGCAATCCGGCGGGTGATCGCGCGCGAAGGCTATGTGGCGCCGGGCGGGGGCCGACTTCTGGTCGGCGCAACCTACGAGCACGATGACGACGACATCGCGCCGCGCACGGCGAGCGACCTGGCCAACCTGGCGCGGCTGGAGGCGATCCTGCCGGAGGCGGGCGAGCGTCTGGCAGCAGGTGAAGTGAAGGGGCGCGCCTCGCTGCGCGCGACCCTGCCGGACCGGCTGCCGATCGTGGGGGCGGTCAGCGGGCAACCGGGATTATTCGTGGCGGCGGGCTATGCCTCGCGCGGCGTGGTATGGGCAGGCTTGCTGGGCGAGGCGCTGGCCGATCTGCTGACGCAGCAGCCCTTGCCGCTGGAGGCCGAGCTGATGCGGGCGATTGGCCCGGAGCGTTTTACGCGCCCCTGATTCGACCAAATAAAAATTGAAGCCTACGGAGTGGAGTGTAAGACAGGAGGGCCGCCCCCGACCCGAAGCCGTGACAGGGGCGTCGGTGCGAAATTCGGGGCGGGGCGCCCCTCTAGTGAAGGTTGGCGAAAGTTTTGTGGGAGCGGGTTCACCCGCGATCTAAGTAGGCCATCGGGGCTAAAGCTCCTCCTACAGGTCAGGGCTGTTGCGGAGGGCCGCCCACTGGCTGGAAGCGAGGCTCACCCTATCCCTGCCGCTTAATAATCAGGCGGCGGTGAGCGGTTTGCCTTTGTGGGCGGCGACCGCCAGGCCCGCCTGGTCGTACAGGCCGCCCTGGCTGGTTGCGCTGTGGACCAGCACATTGAGCGCCTGGCGGGCGGTGGCCAGACGCAGTTCGATCAGGACGCCGATGCGCTGGTTCGCCGCCTGGGCGTCCTGCTCCATTTGGTTCAGTTGCTGCCAGCAGGCGCGTGCTTCGGGCTGGCCAAGCCGCGCCAGCCAGGCGGTCATGCCGGAGTGGTCGGGCGGGTGGCCGGCCGCCTGCAGATCGGCAAGACGGCTCCGCGCATGGTCGCTCACGGTCTGCAACTGGGTCAGCTTCGCGGTGTTCAGCAGCGCCAGGCGGTCGGCGTCGCCCGCGATCAATGCCTTTTCCTCCTCCCGCAGCACATCCAGCAATGCCTGCCAGGCGGCATTTTCCATTTTCAGCCCGGCAAGCAGGGCCGTGTTTCCGTGCGACGGCTTAGCTGGCGGCATGGAGCATTTCCTTCACCGAGTCGATCAGGCCTTCGGCGATATTCCCGGTATCGATGGTGTACTGGCCGCTGGCGATGGCTTCCTTGATGCTGTCCACGCGCGCACGGTCGACGACCGGAATCGCTGCAAGCCGGGTTTCCAGCTGCTTGAGTTCGACCGCACGCTGGCTCAGGCTGACATCGGTCTGTTCGGTGTCGGCATGCTTGTTCGCCTGCGGCTGGGCGGGTCTGTTCTCGACGGAAGGGGGCAGCGTTACCTGCTTCAGTCCGGGATCAATTTTCATGGCGGGTTCCTGTATCTGGTCGGGCAGAACGGGGAAATATTTTTCCAACTGCATCAGTAACGTCGGTTTTCAAATTTACTGAAGCCGGGCCTCAAAAGGCAACCACCACCTGCTGGCCGTCCTGCGCCACGCCGCTGACCACCTGGCCGGAGCGGGTTTTCACCCGCACCCGGTCGCCGCGGCTGGCATTGGCCAGCGCCTGGCCCTGGCTCTGGACGGAAAAGCCCGGGCCATTCATCACCAGGCGGGTGGTCTGCCCCTGCTGCACCGCCAGCGGCGGACGCAACAGCGCGCCGCGCAGCGGCGCGCCCGCGGCCAGCCCGGAAATCGCGCGATACCCCAGCATCGCATCGGCATTGGTGACGACGTCGGCGGGCAGGCTGCCGAGGTCGCCCTCGCGCAGGGTGATGTCGGCCGCGGTCAGCACGTGGTTGGCGGGCAGCGGCTGGCGGGTGACGGCATAACTTCCGATCAGCCGCACCTGGGCGGACAGGTAGACCGTCCACTGGGTCGGCGCCAGGCAGCGCACCCCCACGGTGATCTTGCCGATGCCGCGGCTGCCCGCGGGCTGGAAGGCATCGAGTGCCGCGCAGGCCGGCAGCGAACTGCGCGGCGGCTTGACCTGGATGCTCACCTTGCCCGGCAGGCCGCCGGCCTGCGTTGTAAGGAAGCGTTCGGCATGCGCCTGCAGCGCGGCCGGGTCCTGCCGGTCCGCCGCGTGGGCGACGGCCGATACGCACAGGCAGGCGGCGGCCAGCCACTTCCGGTGGGCTTGTCTGCCTGCTTGGATCGATCCTGCTGCCATCTGCGGTTCCTCGACTCGGCTTCTCACATTGCGCCATTGTAGGAAGCGGCGCGCCATCTTAAACGGCGAAATGGGCCGGCTTTCTGCCGCTTATCGTGCGATTGGATGGACAGGCGCGTATCTAGGATGCAGTCATCGCAAAAAGGCTTTGCGGCACACGCGGCAAAGTAACGAGGTGACGACCATGCTGAACCGGCTGGATGACATGCTGAGCTTTCACACCCAGGCGCTGCGCGTTCGCGACCAGCGCCAGCAGGTGCTGGCGTCCAACATCGCCAACGCCGACACGCCCAATTACAAGGCGCGCGACCTGGACTTCAAGTCCGCCCTGCAGGGCGCGCTCAACGGCGCAGGCAGCGCCGGCGGCACTGCGCTGGCCACCACGGCGCCGGGGCACCTGGCGGGCAACCCCGGTTCGACCGCCGACGCGGGCTTGCTCTACCGCACCCCGGCGCAGGGCAGCGTCGACGGCAACACGGTCGACATGGACGCCGAGCGCGCCGCCTTCGCCGACAACGCCATTCATTATGAATTCAACCTGACCCGGATCAGCCAGCAGATCAAAGGCATGCTGGCCGTCATTCAGGGATAAGGAGTCTCGCGCATGTCTCTATTCGATATTTTCAGCGTGGCCGGCTCGGCCATGAATGCCCAGTCGCAGCGGTTGAATGCCGTCGCCAGCAACCTGGCCAACGCCGACAGCGCCGTCAGCGCCAACGGCGAAGCCTACAAGGCCAAACAGGTGGTGTTCGCCGCCACCCCGGTGGGCACGAACGGCGCAACCGGCGTCAACGTCGCCGCGGTGATCGACGATCCATCGCCGATGAAGATGGTGTTCGACCCGAAGAACCCGCTCGCCGACGAAAAGGGCTACGTCACCATGCCCAACGTCAATGTGGTCGAGGAGATGGTCAACATGATTTCCGCTTCGCGTTCGTACCAGTCCAATGTTGAAATGATGAACACCACCAAGACCTTGTTGCTCAAGACCCTGAACCTGGGGCAGTGAGCGGCCTGAACTGTTAGACCTGAAAACCTAAGAAAAGGATACGCCATGAGTACGGTACAAGACGCAAGCAGTGTCAGCAGCCTGTCCAGCGCCGGCACGACCACAGCGACCAGCACCGCCCAGGAAACGGAAGACCGGTTTCTGGCCCTGCTGGTGGCGCAGATGCAGAATCAGGATCCGCTGAATCCGCTCGACAACGCCGAGGTGACCAGCCAGATGGCCCAGCTTTCCACGGTGCAGGGCATCGAGGACATGAACGCCACCCTGGATGCGCTCGCCGCAAGCATGGGCGTCAACCAGGTGACACAGGCGGCCAACCTGATCGGAAGCGCCGTGCTGGTGCCGGGCGACAGCATCAGCCCGGCCGAACTGGAAAACGTGATGGGCTTCGAGCTGTCGCGCCCGGCCGACCAGGTGACGGTCGATATTTTCGACGCCGGCGGCGGCGCGGTGCGCAGCCTCGATCTGGGGCCGCGTGAAGACGGGGTCAACCTGCTGGCGTGGGATGGGCTGACCGGCAGCGGGGAAGCCGCGCCGGACGGTGCGTACACCTTCAGGATCAATGCCACCCAGGGCGGCGAGCAGGTCGACAGCACTGCCCTGCATCTGGGTCTGGTCAACAGCGTCTCGCAGAACAGCCAGGGTGTGCAGATCAACCTGGCGGACAACGAGAGTGTGACGTATGCCGATATCCGGCAGATTTTTTGAGTACGGCAACTAGCCCCGTCGCAATCAACACAAGGAGCAGAACATGAGTTTTCAGCAAGGCTTGAGCGGCCTCAATGCCGCAGCAAAGAATCTGGATGTCATCGGCAACAACGTCGCCAACTCCGGCACGGTCGGGTTCAAGCAGTCGCAGGCCCAGTTCGCCGACGTCTATGCCAACTCACTCAGTGGCGCCGGCGGCGCCAATGTCGGCATCGGCACCAAGGTGGCGCAGGTGTCCCAGCAGTTCACCCAGGGCAACATCACGGCCACCAACAACCCGCTCGACATGGCGATCAACGGCGGCGGCTTTTTTCGCATGGACAACAACGGCGAGGTCACCTACCAGCGCAACGGCCAGTTCCAGCTCGACCGCATGGGCTTCATCGTCAACCCGACCGGCGCCAAGCTGACCGGCTACACGGCGGATGCCAGCGGCGTGCTGTCGACCGGCTCGCCGGCGCCCCTGAGCATCAACACGGCCGACCTGGCGCCGCAGATTACGAGCGAAGTGGAAGCCGTGCTCAACCTGGATTCCGGTGAAGCGGTTCCGGCTACAACGCCCTTCAATATCAGTGACCCAACCTCGTTTAACCGTTCGACCCCGGTTTCGGTCTTCGACAGCCTGGGCAATGCCCAGACGCTGCAAATGTTCTACGTCAAAACTACTAATCCAGGTGAATGGGATGTCTATGCGGCCAGCGACGGAGCACAGATTGGTGCGGGTGCCGTTGCTACCTTGAACTTCAATACGAGCGGGATTCTGACAACGACGCCAATGCCGCTTGGGCCTATCGACGTGCCGGCAACGGCAAGTGGTGCGACCCCTACGTTTCCGGTCACGCTCGACTTTACCGGCACCACCCAGTTCGGCTCCGCCTTCAGCATCAACACGCTGAACCAGGACGGCTATACCTCGGGGCGGCTGGCCAGCTTCGACATCGACGCCGACGGCATGATGCTGGGCCGCTATACCAACGGCCAGTCGGCGGTGCTCGGCCAGGTGGTGCTGGCGAATTTCGCCAACCCCAACGGCTTGCAGCAGTTGGGCAACAACATGTGGGCCGAGACCTCGACCTCGGGCGCGCCGCTGGTCGGCGTTCCGAATTCGGGCAGCTTGGGTGTGCTGCAGTCATCCGCGGTGGAGGATTCCAACGTCGACCTTACCGCCGAACTGGTCAATCTGATCACCGCCCAGCGGGTGTATCAGGCCAACGCGCAGACCATCAAGGCCCAGGATGCGGTGATGCAGACCCTGGTCAACCTGCGTTAAGCGCCGATTCAATAGGGGGGCTGTATGGACCGTCTCATCTACACCGCCATGTCCGGCGCGAAGCACATCCTGGAGCAGCAGGCGACCGCTTCGCACAACCTGGCGAACGCGACCACCACCGGCTTTCGCGCGCAGATCGACCAGTTCCGCGCGGTGCCGGTACAAGGCGCGATCGTGGATACCCGCGCCTTCGTGGTCGATTCCACCACCGGCAGCGATTTCCGCGGCGGGGCGATCCAGCATACCGGGCGCGAACTTGATGTGGCGGTGCAGGGTGACGGCTGGATTGCAGTGCAGGCCGCGGACGGCAGCGAGGCCTACACCCGCAACGGCAGCCTGAAGCTGGACGAGAACGGCGTGCTGCAGACGGGCAGCGGGCTCACCGTGATGGGCGACGGCGGCCCGCTGTCGATCCCGCCCGGCCGCAACATCGCGGTGGCCAAGGACGGCACGATTTCGCTGGTGCCAGACGGCTCTGACGCCACCGGCCTGACCACGGTCGGGCGCATGAAGCTGGTGAACCCTCCCGTGGCCGACCTGAGACGCGGCGACGACGGCCTGTTTCGCCTGCAGGACGGCAGCCCGGCGTCCGCCGATCCCGACGTGACCGTGATCAGCGGCGCGCTGGAGTCTTCCAACGTCAACGTCGTCGACGGCATGGTCAACATGATTTCGCTGGCGCGCCAGTTCGACATGCAGATGAAACTGCTGCAGCACGCCGAAAACAATGACAGCAAGGCAGCCCAGTTGCTGAGCATGAGTTGAAAACCTTTTCATCACATAGATGTGTCCCGCAGGGACGGTATCCCTTGGGACACAGGGGCACTGAGATGAACCCGGATTGTTCATTAGGGCGAGATGCTTTGGGTAGGGTGCACTCCGTTCACCCTTGGGAGTCAATCGGTGCACGGAGTGCACCCTACGCGCCATAAATCGCCTAATGAACAATCTGGGATGGATATCCATGGGAATCAGGTTTGGCCATATGGCAGGAAGCGAATTCCTGAATTTCTCTGTGCCTCTGTGGTTAGTGGTTAAAACGTTTAATTAAGGAGCCGACATGATTCGCTCGCTATGGATTGCCAAGACCGGCCTGGATGCGCAGCAGACGCAGATGGACGTGATTTCCAACAACCTCGCCAACGTCAGCACCAGCGGCTTCAAGCGCGCGCGCGCGGTGTTCGAGGACCTGCTGTACCAGACCATTCGCCAGCCCGGCGCGCAGTCGTCCGAACAGACGCAGCTGCCGTCCGGCCTGCAGATCGGTACGGGGGTCAAGCCGGTGGCGACCGAGCGCATCTTTACCCAGGGCAACCTGCAGCAGACCGGTAACGCCAAGGACGTGGCGATTCAGGGCAACGGCTTCTTCCAGGTGCTGATGCCGGACGGCGCCACCGCCTACAGCCGCGACGGTTCGTTCCAGGCCGACGCCAACGGTCAGCTGGTCACCTCCAGCGGCTACGCGGTGCAGCCCGCCATCACCATTCCGGCCGACACGCAGACGCTCACCATCGCGCGCGACGGCACGGTGTCGGTGCAGCAGGCAGGGTCGGCCACGCCTGTCACGGTCGGCACCCTGCAGCTGGCGATGTTCATCAACCCGGCCGGCCTGCAGAGCCTGGGCGAGAACCTCTACGGCGAAACCGCCGCGTCCGGCACCCCAAGCTCCAACGCGCCCGGCAGCAACGGCGCCGGCCTGCTCAATCAGGGCTACGTCGAAACCTCCAACGTCAACGTGGTGGAAGAGCTGGTCAACATGATCCAGGCCCAGCGCGCGTACGAGATCAACAGCAAGGCCATCCAGACATCCGATCAGATGCTGCAGCGTCTGACCCAGCTGTGAGGTTTGTCATGACGACCTTGCGTTTACTTGGCGTGTTCGGCTTGCTGTTGGGGCTGGCCGGTTGCGGCACCACGCCGACGTCCGTCGTCGAGCAGCCGACCACCGCGCGTCCGCAGGCGCAGCCCGCACAGGTGGCCAGCAATGGCGCCATCTACCAGGCGGCGGCCTACCGTCCGTTGTTTGAAGACCGGCGCGCGCGCCACGTCGGCGATGTGCTGACCATCGTCATCAACGAAAAGACCCAGGCCGGCAAGCAGGCGTCGTCCAATGCATCGAAAACCAGCGAAGTCGATTCGTCGATCAGCACGGTAGCGGGTTTGCCGCTGAAGATGTTTCAGGGGCTGGGGGTGAACGCCGAAGCATCGAATGCCTATGACGACAAGTCGGCGCTCAATTCCAGCAATACCTTCAGCGGCAGCGTCACCGTCACCGTGATCGAAGTGCTGCCCAACGGCAACCTGATCGTTGCCGGCGAAAAGCAGATCGCGCTCGACAAGGGCACCGAATACATCCGTCTGTCGGGTGTGGTGCAGCCCGACACCATCCAGGCGGACAACACCGTGTCGTCGACCAAGGTGGCGGACGCGCGCCTCGAATACCGCACCAGCGCCAAGTTCGACACAGCCGAAGTGATGGGCTGGCTGGGACGCTTTTTCCTGAGTTTCATCCCTTTATAAACGGTGGGCGCCATGACCATTCCCCGTCTGTTCATGCTGGCCGCGCTGCTGCTCTCCGGCATGGCGCATGCCGAGCGCATCAAGGACATCGCCGCCATCCAGGGGGTGCGCATCAACCAGCTGGTGGGCTACGGCCTGGTGGTGGGCCTGGACGGCAGCGGCGATCAGACCACGCAGACGCCTTTCACCGTTCAGAGCGTCACCAACATGCTGACGCAAATGGGCGTCAACCTGCCGACAGGCGTCGACATGCAGCTGAAGAACGTCGCCGCGGTGATGGTGACGGCCGAGCTGCCGCCATTTGCCCAGGCCGGCCAGGCCATCGACATCACGGTGTCGTCGATCGGCAATGCCAAGAGTCTGCGCGGCGGCACCCTGGTGATGACCCCGCTGAAAGGCGCCGACGGGCAGGTCTATGCCATGGCGCAGGGCAACCTGGTGGTCGGCGGCGCCGGCGCCTCGGCCAACGGCAGCCAGGTGCAGATCAACCACCTGGGCGTCGGCCGCATCCCCTCCGGCGCGACGGTCGAGCGCGGCATCGCCAGCGCACTGGGCGAAGCGGGCAGCATCAATCTTGAATTGCGGCAAAGTGATTTCACCACCGCCAGCCGCGTGGTCGAGGCGGTGAATGCGCGCTTCGGCCAGGACACCGCGCGCGCCCTCAACGGCCGCGTGATCCAGGTGAAGACGCCGCCCGGCGACGACGCGCGGGTGGCCTTCCTGGGCGCGATCGAAAGCCTCGACGTCAGCCCCGCGCAAGCCATGGCCAAGGTCATCATCAACGCGCGCACCGGTTCGGTGGTGATGAACCGGGCGGTCATGCTCGACCCCAGCGCGGTGTCGCACGGCAACCTGTCGGTAGTCATCAGCACCGAACCGGTCATCAGCCAGCCCGCGCCGTTCTCCAAGGGCCAAACCGTGGTCGCCGCGCAGTCGCAGATCGAAATCCGCCAGCAGCCGGGCGAAGTCATGCTGCTCAAGGGCAGCGCCGCGCTCTCCGACGTGGTGAAGGCGCTCAACTCCATCGGCGCCACCCCGCAGGATCTGCTGGCGATCCTGCAGGCGCTGAAAGCATCGGGCGCGCTGCGCGCCGAGCTGGAGGTGATTTGATGAGCATCGGCGGCGCCGACCTTTCCTCGAAATTCGCCCTCGACGTCCAGGGCGTCAACCAGCTCAGGCTCGATGCAAAAAACGCCTCGCCCGAGTCGCTGAAGCAGGCGGCGCAGCAGTTCGAGGCGGTGTTCATGAACATGCTGATGAAAAGCATGCGCGACGCCACCCCGCAGGACGGCATGTTCGACAGCGAACAGACCCGCATGTACACCTCCATGCTCGACCAGCAGCTGACGCAGCGCATGGCCAGCCGCGGCATCGGCCTGGCCGAAGTGATGGTGCGCCAGCTCTCCGGCGCGCTGAATGTGCCGCCGGGCGAGGATGCTGCGCAGGGCTTTTCTTTGAACGCCCCGCAAGGGGATCTCGATGCCCTTGGGTACTCCGATCCACTACGCGCTAAAGCGCGAGTGGAGTCGTATGCCCCGGGGCTGGCGACGGTGCAGCCGCTGTCGGCAACGCCCTCACGCAGCAGTGCGGACACCCCGCCGCACGTCGAGGCCTTTGTGCAGCAGCTGCTGCCGCACGCCCAGGCGGCGAGCGCCAGCACCGGCATTCCCGCCCGCTTCATGCTGGGCCAGGCGGCGCTCGAAACCGGCTGGGGCAAGGCTGAAATCCGCGGGGCCGATGGCCAGAACAGCCACAACCTGTTCGGCATCAAGGCCGGCGCCGGCTGGAAAGGCCAGACGGTCGATATCGTCACCACCGAATACGTCAACGGCCAGCCGCGGAAGCAGGTGGAATCCTTCCGCGCCTACGATTCCTATGCCGATTCCTTCCGCGACTACGCCAACCTGCTGCGCGGCAACGCGCGCTACCAGAACGTGATCGCGCAGGGACAGGATGCCGCCGGCTTCGCCCAAGGGCTGCAGCAGGCCGGCTATGCCACCGACCCCAAATACGCCCAGAAGCTGATGGGCGTGATTCGCCTGGTCGAAGCCGCCTGATTCAAGAAACCGGAGAATCTGCCGATTCCTCCAGCAATCGCACTCATTCCCTCCAAACCCGACCCGCGCGCATTGATCAAACATGGCAACCAGCATACTCAGCATCGGCCAGAGCGCACTTGCAGCCGCGCAGGTAGGCATCAGCACGACCGGCCACAACATCGCGAATGCCGCAACGCCGGGCTTCAATCGCCAGGTCGTGGTGCAGGGCGCGGCCCAGCCGCAGGATTACGGTTTTGGCTTCATGGGACAGGGCACCGAGATTTCCACGGTCAAGCGCATTTACAGCGAGTTCCTCGGCAGCCAGGTGCGCACCGCGCAGACCACGAAAAGCGGACTCGACAGCTATTACGCCCAGATCAAGCAAATCGACAACATGCTGGCCGACCCCGCTTCCGGTCTGTCGCCCGCCTTGCAGGATTTTTTCAGCGGCATGCAGGAGATGTCCTCCAACCCTTCGTCGATTCCGGCGCGCCAGGCGGCGCTGTCATCGGCCGAATCGCTGGCCTCGAGTTTTCAGAGCATGGCCGGACGGCTCGACGAGATCGAGCAGGGCGTCAACAGCCAGATCACGTCGAGCGTCAGCGTCATCAACAGCTACGCGAAGCAGATTGCGCAACTGAACGATGCCATCGGCCGCGCCCAGGGCGCGACCGGCCAGCCCGCCAACGATCTTCTCGACCAGCGTGACCAGCTGATTCTCGACCTCAACAAGGAAACCAGGGCGACGGTCGTCAAGCAGGGCGACGGCGGCTACAACGTTTTCATCGGCAACGGCCAGCCGCTGGTGGTGGGGGTGAGCGCCTTCTCGCTCACCACTTCCACTTTGCCCGCCACCCCCGAAAAAATCGAGGTGGCCTACCAGACCGCCACTGGCCCCGTCATTATCGGCGAGTCCAGCCTTGGCGGCGGCAAGCTCGGCGGCGTGCTCGAATTCCGCAGCCAGACGCTGGAGCCGGCGCAGCAAGCGCTCGACGACCTCGCCATCGGCCTCGCCGCCACGTTCAATGACCAGCATCGCCTGGGGCAGGATCTCGACGGCAACCTGGGCGGCGATTTCTTCGTGGTTCCCACCGCCGAGGCGGGGGCGTCCGGGTTCGCCGTGGCGATCGCCGATCCCAGGCAGATCGCGGCAGCCGCGCCAATCCTTGCCGAGGCCGCAAGCGCCAATGCCGGGACGGGAGCCATCAGCCCGGGCAGCGTAAACACGCCACCGCCTCCCGATGCCAATTTGCAGGAACCCGTCACGATCACGTTCACTTCCGCAACGACATTCGATGTCACGGGTACGGGGACGGGAAACCCGATAGGACTCACGTATACGCCCGGCGGAACGATTACCTATAACGGCTGGAGCGTCACGATCGGCGGCGCACCGGCCAGTGGCGACACCTTCACCGTGGGCCCCAACACCGGCGGCGTGGGCGACAACCGCAACGCCCTGCTGCTGGGCGCGCTGCAAACCGCCAACGCCATGGGCGACACCACTTACGAGGGCGCCTATTCGCAGATCGTCAGCGAGATCGGCAACAAGACCCGCGAGCTCGAAGTGACCAGCAGCGCGGCAGGCAATCTCCTGTCCGAGGCGAACCTCTCGCTGCAGTCCGAATCGGGCGTCAATCTCGACGAAGAGGCGACCAACCTGCTGCGTTACCAGCAGGCCTATCAGGCGGCCGGCAAGGTCATGCAGGTTGCCAGCGAGATGTTCGACGTGCTGCTTTCGCTCGGCCGATAAGAAGGGAAACGAACATCATGCGCATCAGCACCCAAACCCTGTTTGAATCCGGCGCAGCCCAACTTGGCGAACTGCAGTCCGGCCTGGTCAGGACGCAGGAGCAGATTGCCTCCGGTCGTCGCATCCTCACCCCGTCGGACGATCCGGTCGCTGCCGCGCGTGCACTGGAAGTTTCGCAGTCGCAGTCGCTCAACACCCAATATGGCGTCAACCGCCAGTACGCCAAAAGTTCGCTCAGCGCGGTGGAGGGCACGCTGTCGAGCGTGACGACGCTGCTGCAGGACGTGAAAACCACCGTCGTCGCCGCGGGCAATGGCGCATTGAGCGATACCGAACGTGGCTTCATGGCAACCGAATTGCGCGGACGCTTTGAAGAACTGTTGGGGTTGGCCAACAGCCGCGATCCAACGGGCAACTACATGTTCTCCGGCTTTCAGACCACGACGGCCCCGTTCGAAGAAACGGCAATTGTCGTAGGGACCGCCACGATAGCCAGCGCCGCGTATCAGGGCGACCAGGGGCAGCGGCTGATGCAGGTCGATGCCACGCGCCAGATGGCGGTCAGCAGCCCGGGGCAGACCGTGTTCCAGGACGGTGACCAGGGAATCTTCCAGACCCTGGGCGCGCTCATAGGCCAGCTTGAAACGCCCGGCACCGCGGGGCTGACAGACGCGCTGGCAACCGCCAACGGCAATGTGGACCTGGCGCTGGACAACGTGCTCACGGTCCGCGCATCGGTCGGCTCGCGCCTGCAGGAGCTCGATGCGCTCGACTACGCGGGCGAGGATCGTCATGTCCAGTACAGCCAGATCCTGTCCGACCTGCAGGACCTCGACTACAACGAGGCGCTGACGCGGCTCTCGCAGCAGGAGATCACGCTCGAAGCCGCGCAGCGCTCCTTTGTGACGGTTTCGGGCCTGTCGCTATTCAACTTCCTCTGAACGCTTCCATGGCTGCCAACGATATGTCGCCGAGCGAGCGGTTGAGCGCGCAGGTGA
The DNA here is from genome assembly GCA_021166845.1 of Thiobacillus sp. Taxonomy (GTDB): domain Bacteria; phylum Pseudomonadota; class Gammaproteobacteria; order Burkholderiales; family Thiobacillaceae; genus Thiobacillus. The sequence goes on along the minus strand of JAJPEP010000071.1, from coordinate 2,679 downwards.
TGCGCCTGCTGTCGGGGGTGTCGGAACACGGCGACCAGCACCTGGCCGAGGTGGAGCGCGATCTGGTGCAGATGGACGTGTTGCTGGACGAGGCCATCAAAAAACTGTGTGCGAGCTTCATGGCGATACACCGCGCTGTCGACCTGCAGCAGGAGGTCCTGGACGGTCTGCTGGCCGAAGGCAGGCTGGCGCCCGGGCATGCGGCGCGTTTCGAGGCGCTGCGCGGCGAGATCAACCAGAATGTCGCCGCGGCGGTGACCGGCCTGCAATTTCAGGACATGACCAGCCAGCTGATCGGCCGCATGGTGCAGCATCTGGCCGGGCTGCGCGACGTGTTTGGCGCACTCGGCGCGAACGGCGCGGTTCTGCCGGAAAGCAGCAATGAAACCCTGCTGGCGACGCTGAGCCAGATCGGCGACCGGGTGGGGGCGTGCTGCACCGAACGGGCGGGCGGCGTGCGCAGCACGGTGAACCAGCGCCACATGAACAGCGGCGACATCGAACTTTTTTGAAATGATGGAATATGCGGGCAGCAGCCCGGACATGGGAAGAGCGGGAGCGACAAAGATGAAAACGATACTTGCAGTGGACGACTCGGGCTCGTTGCGCCAGATGCTGTCCTTCAGCCTTAAAGCCGCGGGCTATGGCGTGATCGAGGCGGTGGACGGCCAGGATGGCCTCGACAAGGCGAAGCAGCAGCAGGTGGACATGGTGCTGACCGACCAGAACATGCCGGGCATGGACGGCCTGAGCCTGATCAAGGCGCTGCGCGCCATGAAGAATTACCAAAGCGTGCCGATATTGATGCTGACCACGGAGTCCGGCGACGACATGAAGGCCATGGGCCGTGCAGCGGGGGCCAATGGCTGGCTGGTGAAGCCCTTCGATCCGGCGCGACTGACCGAAGTGGTGAAAAAGCTGATTGGCTGAGTCGCAGCCAGACAACACGTAACAATCCGCACAACAAAAACGGAGTTTCGGCATGACGATTGATATGAGCCAGTTTTACCAGGTTTTTTTCGACGAAGCGGATGAGCTGCTCGCCGAAATGGAGAAGCTGTTGCTGGCTATCGATGTGTCCGCACCCGATAGCGAGGACCTCAACGCGATCTTCCGCGCCGCGCATTCCATCAAGGGCGGCGCCGCCACCTTCGCTTTCAACGACATCACCGAAGTCACCCACATGCTGGAGTCGCTGCTCGACCGAATTCGCAAGGGCGAGATGGCGCTGACGCCCGAGCATGTGGATGCCTTCCTGGTGTCCAAGGATGCCCTGGCCATGCAAATGGATGGCCATCATCATGGTTCGAGCGTCGATCAGGCTGCGGTTGACAGCGTATGCCTGCGGCTGAAGGCGCTGTCGCAAGGCATTCTTCCGGAGGCAACGGATGCCGTGGCGAGTCCGGCGCCCACGCCCGAACCTGAACCCGCCAGGGCCGATGCCGCACCGCTTGCGGATGCGGACGGCAACTTTCGCTTCCGTATCGAATTGCCCGAGGTGCCGCAGCGGGATGTGGACGCGCTGGCGGCGGAACTGGGCTTGCTGGGAACGATCAGCCAGGAGAGCCTGGCCGACAAGCGCGTGGTGTTCACTCTGATCACCAGCGAGGGCCAGGACAGCATCGTGGCGATCTGCTCGTTCGTGCTCGACCCGGACGACCTCAAGATTACGCATGGCGGTGCGGAAGGGGCGCTGCAGGCAGCGGCGGAAACCAGCGCTGAACCGGAGCAGGCCGATGCCAAACCGTCGGCCGAAGACCCCGGCTATGGGATTTTCGAGCCGGAGAATACCGGCGCCGCCAGCGCGCCCGCCGTTACAGCCGAGGCGGCCAAAGCCGAGCCTGCGGCCGAGGCCAAAAACTTTGGCCGTCGGGCTTCCGACAAGGAAGGCGCCAGCCAGGAATCCTCGTCGATCCGGGTGGGCATTGAAAAGGTCGACCAGCTGATCAACCTGGTCGGCGAGCTGGTCATCACCCAGGCCATGATCGAGCAGCGCATCGGCGTGCTCGATCCCATCCACCACGAACGCCTGCTCAACAGCGTCGGCCAGCTGACCCGGAATACGCGCGACCTGCAGGAAGCGGTCATGTCGATCCGCATGATGCCGATGGATTACGTGTTCTCGCGCTTCCCGCGCATGGTGCGCGACCTCGCCGGCAAACTGGGCAAGAAGGTCGATTTTGTCACGCGCGGCGCCGCCACCGAACTCGACAAGGGGCTGATCGAGCGCATCGTCGATCCGCTGACCCATCTGGTGCGCAACAGTGTCGATCACGGCATTGAAATGCCCGAGAAGCGCCGCGCCGGCAATAAGAGCGAAACCGGCAGGCTGACCCTGTCGGCCGCGCATCAGGGCGGCAATATTGTGATCGAGGTCAGCGACGACGGCGGCGGCCTGAGTCGCGACAGGATTCTCGCCAAGGCCAGGCAGCAGGGCCTGCCGGTATCGGACACGATGCCCGATGCCGATGTCTGGCAGCTTATTTTCGCCCCCGGTTTTTCCACCGCGGAAGTCGTCACCGACGTGTCCGGCCGTGGCGTCGGCATGGACGTGGTCAAGCGCAACATCGCGGCGATGGGCGGCACCGTCGACATCCGTTCCGTCCCCGGCGCCGGCACCACCATTGCCATCTCGCTGCCGCTGACCCTGGCGATTCTCGACGGCATGTCGGTCAAGGT
>JAJPEP010000026.1 GCA_021166845.1 Thiobacillus sp. | reverse complement strand
GGAGATCGCCGCGAAGGATGGCGGGCATTACACCCTGGTCGACGACTATGGCCACCATCCGGTGGAAATGGCGGCCACCCTGGCCGCCGTGCGCGGCGCCTTCCCCGGACGCCGGCTGGTGCTGGTGTTCCAGCCGCACCGCTACACCCGCACCCGCGACTGCTTCGAGGATTTCGTGAAGGTGCTGTCGGAAACCGACATGCTGGTGCTGACCGAGGTCTATCCGGCCGGCGAGGCGCCCATCGTGGCGGCCGATGGCCGCGCGCTCGCCCGAGCAGTGCGGGTGGCGGGCAAGGTCGAGCCGGTGTTCGTGGAAAACGTCGCCGAGGTGCCCGCCGCGGTGTGCGATCTGGCACAGGCGGGCGACGTCGTGCTGGTGATGGGCGCCGGCAGCATCGGCCAGGTGGCGCCGGCCCTGGGAGCGCCCCATGCAGCATGAAGACCGCATGAGCGAGATGGATGTAACGGATGACACCGCCCCGGTGCTGCGCGGGCGCTTCCTCTACAACGAGCCGATGAAAAGGCATGTGTCGTGGCGCGCCGGCGGCGCCGCGCATCGCGTCTACATCCCGGCCGATCTGGAAGACCTGGGCTGGCTGGTGCGTTCGGTGCCCGTGCACGAAGACATCCACATGATGGGGCTGGGCAGCAATCTGCTGGTGCGCGACGGCGGCGTGAAGGGGGTGGTGATCCTGCTGCACGGCGTGTTTAAAAAGCTGGCGATCGAAAGCCGCACGCACGGACTGCCGCCCGCGCCGGAGGATATCGAAACCGCCCTGGTATATGCCCAGGCAGGAGTCGCCGCGCCCAGGCTGGCGCGCTTTGCCGCCAATCACGATCTGGTCGGCGGCGAATTCTGGGCCGGCATTCCCGGCACCGTCGGCGGCGCGATCGCGATGAACGCCGGCTGCTACGGCAGCGAAACCTGGGACAAGCTGGTGCAGGTGCACACGCTCGATCGCCAGGGGCGGCTGAACGAGCGGCGGCCGGACGAATACGTGACGGGCTACCGGCACGTGGCGCTGAAGCACCCGCAGCAGGAATGGTTCATCGGCGGCTGGTTCCGTCTGGCCCGCGGCGATGGTGCGGCCACGCGCGCGACGATCCGGGAACTGCTGAAAAAACGTATCGCTTCGCAGCCGCTGAACCTGCCCAACGCCGGATCGGTTTTCCGCAATCCGCCCGGCAATTTTGCCGCCCGGCTGATCGAATCCTGCGGGCTCAAGGGCTATCGCATCGGCGACGCGCAGGTGTCGGAGAAACACGCCAACTTCATCGTCAACCTGGGAAACGCCACGGCGACCGACATCGAGCGCCTGATCGAACACATTGAAGATACCGTGGAAGCGCGCACCAACGTGCAGCTGATCCGCGAAGTGCGAATTATTGGAGAGCGGCAGTGAGTGAATTGGATTCCGCGAAACGGTTCGGAAAAGTCGCGGTCATGCTGGGCGGCGCCTCGGCCGAGCGGCCGGTGTCGTTGAACAGCGGCACGGCGGTGCTGGCGGCGCTGACCCGGCAGGGGGTCGATGCGCACGCCTTCGATCCGGCCAACCGCAATCTCGGCGATTTGATCGGCGGGGAATTCGACCGCGTGTTCATCGCGCTGCACGGGCGCTTCGGCGAAGACGGCTGCATGCAGGGCGCACTCGAACTGCTGGCCATTCCCTACACCGGCAGCGGCGTGATGGCGTCGGCCATCGGCATGGACAAATGGCGCACCAAGCTCTTGTGGCGCGCCGCCGGCCTGCCCACCGCCGACTGGGCGATCCTCGACGCCGCCAGCGATTTCGCGGCGGTGGAGAAAAAGCTCGGCCTGCCGATTTTCGTCAAGCCCGCGCGCGAAGGCTCCAGCATCGGCATGAGCAAGGTGACCGAGGCCGGCACGCTCGCGGCCGCGTATGAAACCGCCGCCGAACACGATGCGCTGGTGCTGGCGGAAAAGTTTATCGACGGCGCCGAGTTCACCGTCGGCATCCTCGGCGACCGCGCACTGCCGCTGATCCGGCTGGAACCGGCCAAGGACAAGGCCTTCTATGACTTCGAAGCCAAGTACATTCGCAACGACACCCAGTACCACTGCCCGGCGGGTCTGCCCGAGGCGCAGGAAATGGCGCTGCGGCAACTGGCGCTCGATGCCTTCCGCCTGGTGGACGGGCGCGGCTGGGGCCGCGTCGACCTTATGCTCGACAGCCTCGGCAACCCCTACCTGCTGGAGGTGAACACCTCGCCCGGCATGACCGACCACAGCCTGGTGCCGATGGCCGCGCGGGTGGCCGGGATGGATTTCGACGCACTGTGCCTGAAGATTCTGGAGCAGACGCTGGCATGACTTCGCCCGAGCTCGCCGCCCATCCACTGTCGCAGGTCGCCCGTGTGCTGACCTGGGGCGCGCTCGCCCTCCTGGCTTACGGCGCAGTCAGCTGGGTGGGCGCGCAGCCGTGGTTCGCGCTCAAAAGCATCGAAGTGAAAACCCCGGCGGCGCATGTCACCGAAGCGCAGATCCGGCTGGTGGCCGAGCGCCAGGTGCGCGGCACCTTCTTCACCGTCGACCTGGAAGGCGTGCGCAACAGCCTGGAAAAGCTGCCCTGGGTGCGCGAGGCGCGAGTGGAGCGCCGCTGGCCCGACACCCTGGTGGTGTCGCTGACCGAGCATGTGCCGCTGGCGCGCTGGAACGACAACGCGCTCATCAACGAAGCGGGCGAGATGTTTGTCGCCGCAGTATCGACCCGTCTGCCGCGACTGTCAGGCCCCGAGGACAGTAGCGCCGAGGTGGTGGCAGCCTATCGCCGCCATCGGGCCGCGCTCGCCCCGCTCGGCATGACAATCGACGAATTGCGCCTGTCGCCGCGCCGGGCCTGGCGGCTGCGGCTCGCCAACGGCATGACGCTCGCGCTTGGGCGCGAGCAGGCCGACGCGCGGCTGGCGCGTTTCATCGCCGTGTATCCGCGCCTGTTCGGCGCGCAGCCGGCGACGCAAGACCTGGCTGTGGCTGCGCCAGGGGCCGCACCGAACGTCCCGATTACACCCGCCACGGTCGATCTGCGCTACCCGGACGGCTTCGCCGTGCGGATGCCGGACGGCGCATCCCCTTTCAAACCGAGTGAAACATGAGCAAGCCAAGAGACTCCAAAAACCTGGTCGTCGGTCTCGACATCGGCACCTCCAAGATCGTCTGCATCGTTGCGGAAATCAACGACGAGGGCGAGCTTGAGATCATCGGCATGGGCACAAGTCCGTCGCGCGGCCTGCGGCGCGGCGTGGTGGTCAACATCGAAGCCACCGTCAACGCCATCCAGCGTGCGCTGGAGGAGGCCGAGCTGATGGCCGACTGCAAGATCCGCGAGGTCTATACCGGCATCGCCGGCAACCACATCAAGAGCTTCAACTCGCACGGCATGTTCGCCATCAAGGACAAGGAAATCAGCCAGATGGACGTCGACCGCGTGGTGGAAACCGCGCGCGCGGTCAACATCCCGACCGACCAGCAGATCCTCCACACCATTCCGCAGGAATTCATCGTCGACGGCCAGGAAGACGTGCGCGACCCGCTCGGCATGAGCGCGATGCGCCTCGAAGTAAAGGTGCACATCGTCACCGGCGCGGTGTCGGCGGCGCAGAACATCATCAAGTGCGTGCGTCGCTGCGGGCTGGAGGTCGCCGACCTGGTGCTGCAGCCGCTCGCCTCGGCGATGGCGGTGCTGACCGAGGACGAGCGGGAGCTCGGCGTCTGCCTGGTCGACATCGGCGGCGGTACCACCGACATCGCCGTGTTCACCAATGGCGCCATCCGCCATACCGCGGTGATTCCGGTGGCCGGCGATCAGGTCAACAACGACATCGCGGTGGCGTTGCGCACCCCGCCGAAGGAGGCCGAGGACATCAAGATCCGCTTCGGCTGCGCACTGCGCCAGCTGGCCGACGCGCGCGACATGATCGAAGTGCCCGGCATCGGCGACCGCCCGTCGCGCACGCTGTCCAGGCAGACGCTGGCCGAGTTTATCGAGCCGCGCATGGAAGAGCTGTATTCGCTGGTGCAGGCCGAATTGCGCCGCAGCGGTTTCGAAGAACTGCTGTCGTCGGGCATCGTCATCACCGGCGGCTCGGCGGGGATGCAGGGCATGGTCGAACTCGGCGAAGAGGTCTTCCACATGCCTGTGCGGATGGGTTGGCCGCGCTACGAGGGGGGGCTGTCGGACGTGATGCGCAACCCGCGCTTCGCGACCTGCATGGGCTTGCTGATGGCCGGTCTGGAGGCTCGCGGCCGCGATGCGCCGAAGCTGTCCGGCAGCAGCTTCAAGGACGTGCTGGAACGCATGAAAAGCTGGTTCAAGGGGAATTTCTGACGCCGCCTGCTGGTTTGAGCGAGCGACGTCGAAACGGGATTTGACGGTGGCGCCGGATGCAAAACACATCGCGGCAAACACGCCAAAGGATTTGTAAGTGTGGTTTTGTTTTGGGCAAAAAAGGAGAGCAATATGTTTGAACTGATGGATGTAGACACCCAGGATGCGGTTATCAAGGTCATCGGCGTGGGCGGCTGCGGCGGCAACGCGGTCGATCACATGATCAGCTCGGGCCTGACCGGCGTGGAATTCATCGCCATCAATACCGATGCGCAGGCCTTGAAGCGCAACCAGGCCCAGCTGCAGCTGCAGCTGGGCAATGGCGTGACCAAGGGCCTGGGCGCCGGCGCCAACCCCGATATCGGCCGCGAAGCCGCGCTGGAAGACCGCGAGCGCATCGCCGAACTGATCGACGGGGCCGACATGCTGTTCATCACCGCCGGCATGGGCGGCGGTACCGGCACCGGCGCCGCGCCGGTGGTGGCCGAAGTCGCCAAGGAGCTCGGAATCCTGACGGTGGCGGTGGTCACCAAGCCCTTCATGTTCGAAGGCAAGCGCGTGCGCGCGGCCAACACCGGCATCGAAGCGCTGGCGCGCCACGTCGATTCGCTGATCATCATCCCCAACGAAAAGCTGATGCAGGTGCTGGGCGACGATATCTCGATGCTCGACGCCTTCAAGGCCGCCAACGAAGTGCTGCACGGCGCCGTCGGCGGCATCGCCGAAGTCATCAACTGCCCGGGCCTGGTCAACGTCGACTTCGCCGACGTGCGCACCGTGATGTCCGAGATGGGCATGGCGATGATGGGCTCGGCGCAGGCCAGCGGCGAAAACCGCGCCCGCATCGCCGCCGAACAGGCCGTCGCCAGCCCCTTGCTGGAAGACGTCAACCTGGCCGGCGCGCGCGGCGTGCTGGTCAACATCACCGCATCGAGCACCGTCAAGATGCGCGAAATCCACGAGGTGATGAACACCATCAAGGCCTTCACCGCCGAGGAAGCCACCGTCATCGTCGGCCAGGTGCTCGACGACGGCATGGAGGACGCCCTGCGCGTCACCATGGTCGCCACCGGCCTGGGCAGCCCGATCGCCCGCCAGCAACCGAAGCCGATGCAGATCATCCGCACCGGCACCGACGATGCGCCGATGATGATGGGCGGCAGCGACGACGTGCCCAACGTGATGACCAATCGCCGCAACCGCACGGTTCAGGCGATGAGCGATTCCGGCATCGATACCCTGGACATCCCGGCTTTCCTGCGCCGCCAGGCCGACTGAGCGCGGGGGCGGGCGAAGCGTTTTCCGGGACCCCGGCCATAGAGCCGGGGTTATTGCAAATGGCTGCCTGCTTTCCGACCGGTTAAAATGCCCGGATGATCAAGCAACGCACCCTGAAAACGCCGGTCAAGGCGACCGGCGTCGGCCTGCATTCCGGCTTCAAGGTCGAAATGATCCTGCGCCCGGCCGGCCCCGACACCGGCATCGTGTTCCGGCGCATGGACCTCGACCCGCCCGCCGAACTCAAGGCCGACCCCTATCTGGTGACCGACACCCGGCTGTGCTCGATGCTCGAGTCCGGCCCCGCCAAGGTGTCCACCGTCGAACACCTGATGTCCGCACTCGCGGGGCTGGGCATCGACAACCTGCTGGTCGACCTCACCGGTCCGGAAATTCCCATCATGGACGGCTCCTCGGCGCCGTTCGTGTTCCTGCTGCAGTCCGCCGGCATCGTCGAGCAGAATGCCGCGAAGCGCTACGTGCGCATCAAGCATCCGATCGAAGTGCGCGATGGCGACAAGTGGGCGCGCTTCGTCCCGCACAACGGCTTCAAGGTCGAGTTCACCATCGACTTCAAGCATCCCGTGTTCGACAAGAGCGGCAAGACCGTCAGCATCGACTTCGCCGACACCGCCTATACCAAGGAAGTCGCGCGCGCGCGCACTTTCGGCTTCATGCACGAGGTCGAATACCTGCGCAACCAGGGCCTCGCGCTCGGCGGCTCGCTCGACAACGCCATCGTCATGGACGAATTCCGCGTGCTGAACCAGGACGGCCTTCGCTACGACGACGAATTCGTCAAACACAAGGTGCTCGATGCCATCGGCGACCTGTATTTGCTGGGCCATCCCATCATCGGCGCCTTCGAGGCCTATAAGTCCGGCCACGCGCTGAACAACGCGCTGCTGCGCGAACTGCTGCAGCACCAGGAATCCTGGGAATTCGTCAGCTTCGAGCACAACGAGGACGTCCCCCTCGCCTTCCTGCGCCTGCACCCCCTCACCGCATGATCGCAGTCCGCCTGCTGATCGTCGCCCTGCTGATCGCCGTGGCGGCGCTGGGGCTGGCGTGGTTGTTCACCGGCAACCGCGCATACCTGCGCACCCTCGGCCGCGTGCTCCGTTTCGCGCTGGTCATCGGCCTGATCGTGACGCTGGTTTATGTGGTGGAGCGGGTGGTGCTGCGGTGAGCATGGCAGGCGGGCGCGCGGCGAACGTCGCTGCGCGGATTTCACGCTAACCGTGTATGGGCGGCTTATTCAGTTCGATCGCCCGGGAAAGCGGTGAACAATGAACCGGCCAGGCGGATTTGCAGCCGATTCCCCCTAGCCTGCCTCCCGCTGGTCGCGGTCACCCTGGTCGAAGCCACGCGCATACCGGCCCAGCAGGGCGGTGGCCTCCTGGTAGGAAAGCGGAGGGCTGTAGTAATAGCCCTGCACCTCATGGCACTGCATCTGCTGCAGGCGCGCGCGCTGGGATTCTGTTTCGACGCCTTCCGCGACAACGTTGAGGTTCATGCCGCGCCCCATGGCGATCATGGCGTTGACGATGGACATGTTCTCTTCGCGGTCGAGCTCCTGCACGAACGACTGGTCGATCTTCAGCGTGTGGATGGGGAAGCGCGACAAGTACTTGAACGAGCTGTAGCCGGTGCCGAAATCGTCGATGGCAAGCCGGATGCCGGCCGCGGACAGGCGCCCGAGTTTGATCGCATTGGCTTCGAAGTCCCGCATCAGAAGCGTTTCGGTGATTTCCAGTTCCAGCAGATTGCCATCCAGTGAATACACCTGCACCGCGCGCATGACGCTGTCGACAAAGTCGGCGCTTTCAAGCTGGCGAGCGGAAATGTTGACCGACAGCCGCACCGGCGGCAGCCCGGCATGGCGCCATTCGGCCACTTGCGCACAGGCCTGGCGCAGCACCCAGTCGCCGATGGGAACGATGACGCCGGATTCCTCGGCCACCGGAATGAAATCGGCGGGGGCCAATAGCCCACGTTGCGGATGCCACCAGCGCAGCAGGGCCTCGAATCCGCGCACTTCGCCGGTGACGGTGTCGACCTGCGGCTGATAGAACAGCACGAATTCGTTGCGCGCCAGCGCGCGGCGCAGGTCGGCCTCGACCTGCATGCGTTCGGAATAGGGCGCCTGCATGCCGGACTCCCAGAACTGCAAGCGGCTGCGGCCCTGCGACTTGGCCTGGTACATGGCGATTTCGGCCTGGCGGATGAGGCTGTCGATCATGTCGCCGTCTTCCGGCGCGACGCAGGCGCCGATGCTGGCCGTGATGTAGATTTCATGGCCCTTGACGTACATCGGCTTCGACAGCGTCTGGATGATCTTGCGGCAGATGTGGTCGACGTCGCTGCGCGACATCAGGGTGGGAAGCAGCACGGCGAATTCGTCGCCGCCCAGGCGCGCCAGGGTGTCGCCTTCGCGCAGGCACTGGCGCAGCCGCGCGCCGACCGCCAACAGCATTTCGTCGCCGATGGTGTGGCCGAGCGAATCGTTGATCACCTTGAAATGATCGAGATCGAGGCTCAGCACCGCCAGCGGTTTCTGGCTGCGTTTGGCCTGCGCCAGCATGAGGCCGAGGTGGTCGCGGAACAGCGCGCGGTTGGGCAGACCGGTGAGCAGGTCGTGGTAGGCCTGGTAGTGCACCGTTTCCTCGGCCTGCTTGCGCTCGGTGACGTCCTTGGCGACGCCGTAGCTGCCGATGAAGCGCTGCTCGAACGGGCTGGCGTCTTCGTCGTACATGCCGGTGGCGGTCAGTTCGACCGACTTGCAGCGGCCGTTCATCGGTCGCGGACGCCGCATTCCCGGGTTGCACTTGAGGCGGATTTCGATGTTGCGCGCGCTGCGGTCGCCGGCGCGGCGTTCGTTGAAGATGTGTTCGGCGCGTGCGATGTCGTCCTCGTGAATCACCAGGCTGTAGTGCCGGCCCAGCAATTCTTCGCTGCGATAGCCGATCAGGCTTTCGACACGGTCGTTGACGAAAGTGAAGCGGCCTTCGCAATCCAGCGTGTAGATGAAATCGGGCGAGCTGTTGACCAGAAAACGATGCCATTTTTCCGACTGCTGCAGGCGCAGCAGGATGTGGTTGTTTTCCTTTTCAAGCCGCCGTCGCGTCAGCGTGTTCTCGATGCGGCGCAGCAGTTCTTCGGGTTCGTACGGCTTGCGCACGAAGTCGGCGGCGCCGCCGCGCAGCGCGCGGATCGCCGCATCGATGGTGCTGTCGCCGGACACCACGATCACCGGGGTGTCGACGGCACGGTCGGCGACGAAGCGCAGCACCTCGTTGCCGTTCAGGTCCGGCATCCCGAGGTCGAGCAGGATCGCATCGAACTGCTGCTTGCCGATGGCGATCAGCGCCTCGCAGCCGCCGTTGGCCGCCACCACCTCGTAATCGCGGGCGGCGAGCAGGCGCGCGAGGCCTTCCAGAATCAGCGGTTCGTCGTCCACCACCAGAAGGCGCTGGCGCATCGGAAAGCTGCTGACCGTACTGTTCTGCGGCGAAAGTGCAATGGGAGCATCTGACACGGGGTTCTCCTGGGGCACGGGTTACATCGACCCGTAGCGTGTTGTCGTGAGCGGGGCCTCGCGGTCTTGCAAGGTCGGCAGGCGGATCAGAAAATGGGCGCCTTGCGGCGTGCTGGTGCAGCTGAGATGGCCGCGCATGCGCTCGACCAGGCTGCGGCTGATGGTCAGCCCGAGCCCGGCGTGATCGCCGCCCTTCCCGCTGACCACCGGCTCGAACAGGTGCGACGCCACCGCGACCGGCAGGCCGGGGCCGGTGTCGGCCACTTCGATTTCGACCTGGCGCTGGCCGTCCACATCGACCAGCCGCGTGGCGAATTTGAGATGGCCGCCGGCGTGCATGGCCTCGACCGCGTTCTTGGCCAGGTTGAACAGCACCTGCTTCAGCAGGTCTTTCTGCAGCGGCAGCGGCGGCACGTCGGGGTTGAGGTCGATCTGCACGTTGACCTTGTTCGGCATGAGCAGGGTGCCGAGCGCCATCCTGACCAGTTCGGAGACCACGCTGTTGACCGACACCAACTCGAGCGCCTCGGCGGGCGGCGGCACGTTTTCCTCGACCGCGGTGATGCCGCGCACGATGCGCGCCACCCGCTCGATTTCGTCGCCGATGATGCCGAGGTCGCGTTGCACCGCCGAATCCGCGCCCAGCTTGTCGGACAGCAGCTTGACGTAATTGCGCATGATGGTGAGCGGGTTGGCCACTTCATGAATGGCGCGCCGCACCCGGTCACGCGGAATGTCGTCGCTTGGCGCCGGCGCCGCCGCTTGTGCGGGCGATGGCACTGCCGAAGGCGGGGACGCCAGAATTTCGGCACATTCGGCCAGGGCGAACCGCCACAGCGGCAACGTGCCGAGGCCGGGCAACGCATCGCCCGCCACCAGCACGCCTGTCCGGCCATCGCTCAAAGCCAGCGGCTGGCAGATAAAACGCGACACCCCGAGCAGGCGGGCGAGCTGTTCGTCGACCAGCACCGCATCCGCTTCGCCGCGCTCGAACTGCTGGGGGGCGTTGCGCGCCAGCGCGCGCGGCAGCGCCGAATGGGCATCGTCGGGCGGAATCGCCAGCGCGGAAAGGCCGGAGGCCGCGGGAATCAGCTGCGTCACCTGCAGGGTGCCGTCGCCGGCAGGGGCGAACAGGCAGGCGCGTTCGATGCCGAACAGCGCACGCATCGCGTCCTGCAGCAGCACAAACATCTGGCCGGCCCCGCGTGCCTGGCGGAAATGACCGTGCAGCGCCGATTGCGCCGCCTGCGTCGCATACAGGCGGGCGAGACGCTCGAACCCGCCGCCATGCGTCGGCGCCGCGTCGCTCAGCCCGAAGCGCTGCGCCAGCTGGCGCGTCTGCGCCTGGACGTCGCCCTGCAACTGGGCGGCTTCGCCCGAGCCCAGCTGCAGGGCGGCGAGCGCGGCGCGCACGTCGACGCTGTCCACCGCGTCGGCACGGGTCACGAGTTGATAGGCAAGCTGGACGATGCGCACCAGCGGATGGGCTGCGCGCCCGCGCACCAGCGGCTCGGCATGGTAGCGCACGGCGTCGGCCAGCCAGCCGTCGGGGTCGAGTCCGGCCAGCCAGTCGGCGACATGCGCCGGCGGCGTGGGGCCGGTATCGAGATAGTCCGCCAGATTGTGGGCAAGGCCCGCGGTCCAGGCCGCCTCGGCATCGGCCACGCCGGCGCGCACCGCCAGCGCCTGCGCCAGATGAGCGACGCCAACCGACTGGCGCCAGCGCGCCGCATGGGAGCCCTGCGCCGCACCGGACGCAACCGGCGCGGCCAGCAGCAGCGCCCGCAGCAGATCCTGCTGCGTGCCGAAATCGACGGGCTGCAGCCGCAGACGCAGCGCCAGAACGGGGTCATAGCGCACGCAGGCGGCAAGCTCCGCCTGCGCGGCAGCGCCTTGCATCAGTAGCTCGAGCGACTCGGCCACCACACCCGGGGCACACAGGCAGGCCGTTAGCGCCGACTTCTTTAGTAAATTATTCGAAAGTTCTTGCATCTCTTTGCTAAATATAACTAAATTTGCTACACCGTCAATCTAAGCGTAAAGATATTCAGGCCATCGCCATGAACAGCTGTTTTCAAGTTTTGATCGACGTGTCCGTATACTGACAATAGTGGCGCATTGCCGCCACCCTTCATTGAAGCAGACGCATATGAAAGCTGTACTGACCGGATTGATTTTGTTGTGCGTTCACACCGGCGCCGCCGCGCTCGATGGCCGCACCTCCCTGCAATGGAGCGACCCGTTCGACACGACGCTGTCCGCCCCACAGCCGGCGCCCGACTTTGCGTCGATGCCCGAATTGAGCGCGCATTCGGTGCTGGTGCTCGACCAGGCGAGCGGGCAAGCGCTGCTGTCGAAGAATGCCAGCCTGCAGACGCCGATCGCCTCGATCACCAAGCTGATGACGGCAATGCTGGTGATCGACGCCGCACAGCCGCTGGATGAGCGCATCGCCATCACCGACGAAGACCGCGACACCCTCAAGGGCACCGGCTCGCGCCTGGCCATCGGCGCCCGTTACACGCGCGGCCAGTTGCTGCATCTGGCACTGATTGCATCCGACAACCGCGCGGCGCATGCGCTCGGGCGCAGCTACCCGGGCGGGCTGGAGCGCTTCGTCGCCACCATGAACCGTACTGCGCGCGCACTGGGCATGCACGACACGGTGTACGTCGAGCCGACCGGGCTGTCGAGCGGCAACCGTTCGACCGCGCTCGATCTCGCCAAACTCGTCGATCACGCCTATCAGAACTACCCCGAAATCCGCGACATCAGCACCGCCGGCAATTACACCCTGGGCACCCAGCGCGTGGTGACCCGGAAAAAACGGCAAAAGCCCCAGGTGCACTACCGCACCGTGGCATTCAACAACACCAATCGTTTCACCCGCGCGGAAGACTGGCGGATCGGCCTGTCCAAGACCGGCTTCATCAACGAGGCCGGCCATTGTCTGGTGATGCAGGCGCAGGTCGCCGACCGCGATGTCATCATCGTGCTGCTCGATGCGCAAGGCACCAGCCGCCGCGCCGGCGATGTCACCCGCATCAAGACGTGGCTGGAATCCAGCCCGCCGCTTCGCACCGACAACCGCCACCTCCCCGCCTCGCGCACCTGATCCTTTTCCTGCCGGCGCGCTTCCCGCGCCGGCGGCCTCGGCGGCGTTATGATGAGCGCCCCGCCCGCCCGCACCCCGTCTCATGTCCGCCGAGCTCGCCCAGCAACTGCTGCTTAAAACCCTGCTGCCCCTGTCACTGCTGATCGCCGCGGGCGCCATCTGGCCGCGCTGGCAGAGCGGCATTTCCATCGTCGGCCTGCGCGGCGAAATCAACCGGCTGGTGCTGAATTTCTTCGCGCCGATGCTGTTCTTCGCGGCCGGCGCGTCCGCCACGGTCGATCTCGCCATCCTGCAGGTGCCGCTGATTCTCGGCGCCGCCACCCTGTTCGGCCTTGCGCTGGCCGCGCTGGCGCTGTTCGCCACCCCGCTCGGGCGCGGCCTCACGCGGCCAAAGCACGGCGCCATCATGCTGGCGTCCGGCTTCGGCAACGTACTGTTCTTCGGCTATCCCTTCCTCACCACGGTGTACGGCGAATCGGGCGCGCGCTACCCGTTCTTCGCCGACATGCTCGCCACCACCCCGCTGGTGTGGTCGCTCGGCGTGTGGATCGCGTTTCGCTGCGGCAAGCACACCGAGCACGCCTCGTTCCTGTCGATGTGGCTGAGGCTGCCGCCGGTGTGGGGCTTCGCGGCGGGCATCGCGGTCAACCTCTCCGGCGCCGCGCTCGACCCGCTGGTGGAAGCGGCGCGCTGGGCCGGCAGCCCGACCATTCCGCTGATGCTGTTCGTGCTGGGCCTGACCATTCCCTGGCACGACCTGCGCCCGCACAAGGCGGTTTTTGTCGCCATGGCCATCAAACTGGCGCTGATGCCGCTCTTGGCGCTGGGCATTGCACTGGCGTGGCCCGGCACGCTCAGCGAGCCGGGCGAAGCGGCAATCCTGGAAGCCGCCATGCCGACCATGGTGATGGTCATCGCGCTGGCCGACCGCTTCGGTCTCGACACCCGCCTGGCCGGCCTCATCATGGGCTGGTCAACGCTGGTGGGATTGGTTACGCTGCCATTCTGGCTTGTTGTCGTGAAAGGCATTGCATCATGAAAATCGGATTCATCGGCAGCGGCATCATGGGCCGCCCCATGGCGGAAAACCTGCTGCGCGCCGGGCACCAGCTGTTCGTCTACGGCCGCCGCTTCGACCGCCTCGAACCGATGCTGGTCGCCGGCGCGCTCGGCAAGGGCACCCCCTCCGAAGTCGCCGCCGAATCGGACATCACCTTCACCGTCGTCTCCGACACCACCGACGTCGAACAGATCATCCTCGGCGACCGCGGGCTGGTGCACGGCGCCCGCCCCGGCCACACCATCGTCGACATGAGCACCGTCTCGCCCGCCGCCACCCGCCGCATCGCCGCGGCGCTCGCCGAACGCGGCGTCCACATGCTCGACGCCCCGGTGTCGGGCGGCGAAGTCGCCGCGCGCGAGGGCACGCTGTCGATCATGGTCGGCGGCGAAGCGCCGATCTTCGAAAAGATCCGCCCGCTGTTTGAAATCCTCGGCAAGAACATCGTCCACGTCGGCGGCCACGGCGCCGGCCAGGTCGTCAAATGCTGCAACCAGATCGTCGTCGGCCTCACCTTCGAGGGCGTCGCCGAAGCCATCCTGCTGGCGCGCCGCAACGGCGTCGATCCGGTCAAGATGCGCGAGGCGCTGCTGGGCGGCTTCGCCGGCAGCCGCATCCTGGAAGTCCACGGCCAGCGCATGCTCGACTCCGACTACAAGCCCGGCTTCAAGGCCAAGCTGCACCACAAGGACATGGCCATTGTCATGGACAACGCGCAGGAAACCGCCACCCCGCTGCCCGGCGCCGCGCTGATCGCGCAGCAGATGAACGCGCTGATGGGCGCCGGCGACAGCGAACTCGACTCGTCCGCCATCATGCGCGCGCTCGAGCGGCTGGTGGGTGAAGGAAAATGAGCTTCAAGGAACGCGTCGTCTTTCTCGACCGCGCCGCCCTTACACCCGACGATCTGCCCATCCCCGGTTTCGAGCACAACTGGAGCGAATTTCCCTTCACCGAGGCCGCCGACCTGGTACCTCGCCTGTTCTGGGCGACCACCGCCATCACCCACGCCACGCCGATTGATGCGGAAGCGATCGGGCAATTGCACAAGCTAATTCGCGTGATCGTCACCGGACCGGCAGCGGTTGATGGCGCGGCCTGCGAGGCCAAATGGATTACGGTGCATCATGTTCCGGCGAACGACGCGCCGAGCGCGATGCTGATCGCGCTGCTCGAATCGCTGGTCAGCTCAGGCGCCGCAACGCCTCCACGTCGTTGAGGACGATCTGATCGCCGTGCACGTCGATCAGCCGCCTGTTGCGCAGCTTGGCCAGAACCCGGGACAGGGTTTCCGGCTGAATCCCCAGGCGCGACGCAATGACATGCTTGGGCGCCCTGAAGCGCACGTTGGGCGCGGCGGCCCCTTCCGGCAATTGCTCCAGCAGGTATCCGATCACCCGCTGCGCGCCGCTGTTCAGGGTCAGGTTTTTTATCTCGTTGACCAGGCAGTGCATGCGCTGGCTCATGGTCGACAACAGCCGCGTGCACAGATCGCCGTTGCTGCGCACCAGCCCCAGAAAATGCCTGTTATCCAGAACCACCAGCCGGGTTGTCTCGAGCGCATAGGCATGGACCGGGTAGCGCCCGCCCATGAACATCGCCGCCTCGGCGAAGAAAGATCCGGGACGAACCAGGTCCATCACCTTTTCTTCGCCGCTCCGCGCCATGCGACACAGCTTGATGACGCCCGACAGGACAAAGAAAAAATGGGTGCACGGATCGCCCTGATCGAACAGGCACTCGCCGGGCGTCAAGGAGCGGACGTTGCCGTGCGCCAGCACCTCCTCAAATTCCGCAGGCGACAACGCAACCAGCAGGTAACCGCCTTTCAGGTATTCAATATCCCCGGAATCCAGATTCATGGGCGTAGTATAAAGCCAAGCTTCGTTTGACTTAGGTCAAGGCGCGCCGGGAGCCCCGGCCGGAATATGGGCCACACTTGAGCAGGTTGAGATCATGTCCGTCTACGGCGCATAACATCAATTATCATGACCACGCACGATAGTCTTTGTCCCGCCCAGCTGCGGCGGCGCCGTCCGCGCCCCGTGTGGGCGCTGCTTCTTGTCCTGCTACTGATCGTCGGCGCGGCGCCGGCAGTCCGCGCGGATATCGCCGCCGACTATCCGCAGGTGCGCACCCTGTTTCCGGGCGCCGACCACTTTGGCGACTCCGAAGGCAGCCCCCCCGCCAGCGCCGTCTACGCCGGCAATGAACTGATCGGCTTCGCCTTCCTGACCATGGACATGGTGCGCATTCCCGCCTATTCGGGAAGCCCGATCAACATCCTGGTCGGGATCGACACCCGCGGGCGAATCACGGGCGCGCGCATTGTCCACCATGCGGAACCGATTCTCGCTGCGGGCATCAGCGAAGCCGAGTTGACGAAGTTTGTCGACCAGTACCGCAACCAGCCGGCAAGCGGGCGCATCGTCGTCGGCGCGACGCGCGACGGCTACGCCACCGTCGACGCCATTTCCGGCGCCACGATCTCGACCATGGTCATCAACGCCTCGATCACCCGCGCCGCCCGAATGGTGGCCGAATCGCGGGGGATCCCCCTGACGCAGGCCGCGGCACCGCCCGCGGCGACAGCGCCCGCGGCAGCGGCGGAAACGACACTGCCGCCGCCGCGCCACGACAAGGCAGCCGCAACGCGCAGCCAGCCCGTGCCGGCGGTTCGCCGCGCCGAGGCGGCATCGCCCGCGCCCGCCGCAGCGGCGACATCTGCCGCCGAACCCGCCGCCGCGGCCTTGAGCGTCCCCCTTGTCATGGACGAAAGCCCCATATGGCCCACCCTCTGGCACCGGCACACGGTGGAGATCGTGTTGCTGCTGCTGGGGCTGGCCCTGCTCACCTGCATCCTGCTGTTCCAAGACTGCCTGGCACGGCGCCCCGCATTGCTGCGCCGGGTGCGCACCGGCTTCCTGGCCTACACCCTGTTCTTCATCGGCTGGTATGCGATGGGCCAGCTTTCCATCGTCAACGTCCTCACCTTCGTCCAGGCGATCACCCACCAATTCAGCTGGGACACCTTTCTCATCGACCCGATGCTGTTCATCCTCTGGTCTTTCGTGGCGATCACCCTGCTGCTGTGGGGCCGCGGCGTCTACTGCGGCTGGCTGTGCCCGTTTGGCGCCTTGCAGGAATTCACCTTCCAGCTCGCGCGCAAGCTCAAGCTGCCGTTTTTCGAAATCCCCTATGTCGTGCATGAGCGCATGCTGGCGCTCAAGTTCGTGATTCTGCTGGTGCTGTTCGGGCTGTCCCTGCAGTCGATGGAACTGGCGATACGCGCGGCCGAGATCGAGCCCTTCAAGACGGCGTTCACCCTGCGCTTTCAGCGCGAGTGGGGCTACGTGGCCGCAGCCCTCGCGGTACTTCTGCTCACCGCCTTCAACCGCAAGTTTTACTGCAAATACATCTGCCCCCTGGGCGCCTCGCTCATCATTCCCGGCCGTTTCCGCTCCTTCGAATGGCTGCGCCGCCGCAAGGAATGCGGCAAGCCCTGCCAGGCCTGCGCCTCGGCATGCGAGGTCCAGGCCATCCGTCCCACCGGGGAAATCGTGGTCAACGAGTGCCACCACTGCCTCGACTGCCAGGTCACCTACTACGACGAGCACAAATGCCCGCCGCTGGTCGTCAAGCGCAGACGCCGCGAAAGCAGAGGCCGGACGCGCGAACTGGCGTGGGAAATGGAAGGCGACAACGACGCCCCGCACCTGAGCGGTATCCCCATTGCAGTGATCAGCGGCTTCGCCGACGATGACGAGGAGGCAGAAAGCCCCTGTTTGAATTGCCGGGCCAATCGTTGACCTAAGTCAAGGCATACATGCGTAAGACTGTTTAACCTGCTGTTCAGCAGGATTTTTCACTTGACCAGAGGAGGATTCATATGAACGCCAGGCTGACCATTCTGGCCGCGAGCATTTTAGTCATGGGCGCGGCACAACTCTCTTTTGCGGCGGATGCGCCTGCTTCCGGCCACCCCGGCACCGCCGATCCCGAATTGCGCTACAAGGGATCGCCCTCCGCGATCAAGGCGGAAGAGACCGAAGACGTTCGCACCCCCAAGGCGCCGGCCATCACCGCGAGCGAATTCACCCGCGCCAAGCAAATCTATTTCGAGCGCTGCGCCGGCTGCCACGGCGTTCTGCGCAAAGGTGCAACCGGCAAGCCGCTCACCCCGGACATCACCCTGGCGCGCGGCACCGAATACCTGAAGGTCTTCATCAACTTCGGCACGCCCGGCGGCATGCCGAACTGGGGCACCTCCGGCACCCTGAGCGAGGCCGAAGTCGACCTCATGGCGCGCTACCTGCAGCACGAACCGCCGACGCCGCCCGAATTCGGCCTGGCCGAAATGAAGGCCGCCTGGAAGGTTCTGGTACCGCCTGAGAAGCGTCCCAAGAAAAAGATGAACAAGCTGGACCTGGAGAACATCTTCTCCGTGACCCTGCGCGACGACGGCAAGATCGCGCTGATCGACGGCAAGACCAAGAAGATCATCTCGACCATCGAGACCGGCTATGCCGTGCACATCTCGCGCATGTCCGCTTCGGGGCGCTATCTCTTCGTCATCGGCCGCGACGCCAGGATCGACCTGATCGATCTGTGGATGGAAAAACCGGCGGTGGTGGCTGAGATCAAGGTGGGGATGGAAGCGCGTTCCGTCGAAACCTCCAAGTACAAGGGCTACGAGGACAAGTACGCCATCGCCGGCACCTACTGGCCGCCGCAGTTCGTGATCATGGACGGCAACACCCTGGAGCCGAAAAAGATCGTCGGCACCCGCGGCATGACCGTGGACACCCAGGAATATCACCCGGAACCGCGCGTCGCCGCCATCATCGCCTCGCATGAGCACCCGGAGTTCATCATCAACGTCAAGGAAACCGGCAAGGTACTGATGGCCAACTACGAGGACATCAACAACATGAAGATCACCGAGGTCGGCGCCGCACGCTTCCTCCACGATGGCGGCTGGAACTCCACGCATCGCTACTTCATGTCGGCCGCCAACGCCTCTAACAAGATCGCCGTGGTCGATTCCAAGGATCAGAAACTGGCCGCGCTGGTCGAGGTGGGCAAAATTCCCCACCCGGGTCGCGGCGCCAACTTCGTCGATCCGAAGTACGGACCGGTGTGGGCCACGGGGCATCTCGGCGACGATAGCATTGCGCTGATTGGCACCGACCCCAAAAACCACAAGGCCAACGCCTGGAAAGTGGTGCGCACCCTCACGGGCCTGGGCGGCGGTTCGCTGTTCCTCAAAACCCATCCGAAGTCACGCAACCTGTGGGTGGACACGACGCTCAACCCGGATGCCGCCATCAGCCAGTCGGCCGCGGTCTATGACATCGACCATCTCGACAGGGAACCGCGGGTGCTGAAAATCGCCGAGATGGCGGGCCTGGGTGAAGGACCGAAGCGCGTCGTGCAACCCGAGTACAACAAAGCCGGCGACGAAGTCTGGTTCTCGGTCTGGAACGGCCAGAACCAGGAATCGGCCATCGTGGTGATCGACGACAAGACGCGCAAGCTCAAGGCCGTGATCAAGGACAAGCGCCTGATCACGCCGACCGGCAAGTTCAACGTCTACAACACGCAGCACGACGTCTACTAAGCAGGCGAGGCGGGGCGATGCATTCGCCCCGCCGTTTCTAAAGACGGACAAGAAGAGCGCATGCGAACTTTTTTGACGACGGCGAGCTTATTCGCTTGGTGCGCAATGACTGCGGCTCCTGCCATGGGCATGCAACTTCGTGGCGGCCTCGGCCCCGCGCTCACTTCCAACGCTCTCAAGGACAAATCCGCCGATTCGCTGATCAGCACGATTCTTCATGGACGGCCCGGCACGCCGATGCCCCCGTGGGAAAAATTTCTCTCCGGATCCGAAGCCTCATGGATCACGGACAATCCGCAAAAGGGATTCCCCGATGCGTACTAGCCTTTCCGCACTGCTTCTGCTGGCCTTCGGCATGCTGAGCGGTTGCGCCGGCCCCGGCCTGCGCAGCACCGGTGACCTCGGCGCCACGGCGAGAAGCTGCCGGTCTACAAGATGCCGCACCTGGAAGGCTGGGCCGCGACCGGCAACCAGATCGTGCTGCCCGCGGTCGGCAGGCACGAGGTCATCATCGCCAACCAAAACAGTTGGAAGGAGATCGTACGCATCGCGGTCGCCGGTCAGGCGGTGTTCGCCATGGCGCGCCCCGACGGCGCCAGGTGTGGATCAACTTCGCCTTCCCCGATAACGGTGCAGGTCCTCGAGCTGCCCTCGCAGCGCATCGTGCAGACCCTGAAGCCGGGCAAGGGCGTGCTGCACCTGGAGTTTTCTCCGCGCGGCGAGCAGGTCTGGCTCTCGCTGCGCGACGAAAACCGCGCGGGAGGGCGTCGTCAGCCGGGTCGGCGCGGTGTTCCGCGCACAACTACGAACGCAATCAAGACCGCCGCCCGCGTCGAATTCACCCGCGATGGGCAAGTATGCTTTGGTCAGCATCTGGGACATGGACGGCGCACTCGTCGTCTATGGCGCGGCAACCTTCAGGGAGGTGGCGCGCATTCCCATGAACAAGCCTTCGGGCAAGTACGACGTTTATAAGACCACCCGCTCCGCCGACACCAGCCATTGAGGCCGGCCGGCCTCATCCGGGCGGCACTGATGGATGTGCCGCCACCCGGTCTACACTGGCGGGATGAAGCCCGTTTCCCCATCCGCCACGCGCAACATCATGGTCATCGGCGCCGCCAGCGGCGCCGGCGCACCCGATCCGGCCACCGCCGAGGGGCCGGATGCACTGCGCCGCTACCGGGTGTTCCACGACACGCCGTTGCAGCATGTGCAATGGGGTGCGATCTTGCGCGTGCCGCGCGAGGCAGAGGACACGCCGCTGCACGCGGTGGCCGCGCTCGGCGCCCGGCTGGCCGCTGAAGTGGAGGCCGTGCTGAAAGCGGGAAATTTTCCGCTGGTGGTGGGCGGCGACCATTCCTGCGCCATCGGCACCTGGAGCGGCGTGCACCGCGCGCTGGCCGACCGTGGTCCGCTCGGCCTGATCTGGATCGACGCCCACATGGACAGCCACACCTTCGCCACCTCGCCGAGCGGGCAGATCCACGGCATGCCGCTCGCTGCCCTGCTCGGCCACGGCGAGACGGCGCTCACCGCCATCGACGGCCCGGAAGCCAAGCTGCTTCCCGAGCATGTGTGCCTGATCGGCGTGCGCAGCTACGAGGCGGGCGAGGCCGCGCTGCTGCACCGGCTGGGCGTGCGGGTGTTCGACATGGAGGAAGTCCGCCGGCGCGGTCTTGCCGCCGTATTCGACGCAGGGCTCGCCATCGCGCGGCACGGCACCGCCGGTTTCGGCGTGAGCGTGGATCTGGATGCGCTCGACCCGGAGGAGGAACCCGGCGTCACCACTCCGGTGCCAGGCGGCCTGTGCCGCGACGAACTCGCTGCCGCCTTGTGGCACCTGCGCGGCGACCCGGCCTTCGTGGCGATGGAAATCGTCGAGTACAACCCGCGCCGCGATCGAGGACGGGCCACGGCGGACGCCGCGGGTGCGCTGCTCGATGCCGTCACGCCGCGGCCGCGCGACGGGTAATCAACCTCAGTCGGCGGCGAGGCCGACGAAGGGGTTCTCGCGACGCTCGTGCCCGAACGTGGACATCGCGCCGTGTCCCGGCACGAAGCGCACGTCGTCGCCGAGCGGGAACAGCTTGTTGCGGATGGCGGCCAGCAAGGCGGCGTGGTCGCCGCGCGGAAAATCGGTGCGGCCGATCGAGCCCTTGAACAGCACATCCCCGACAAAGGCGAGCCGCGTCTCCGGCTGAAAAAACACCACATGGCCGGGCGTGTGGCCGGGGCAGTGCAGCACGTCGAAACGGATCGACCCCACCTCGACCCGGTCGCCATCCGCCAGCCACTGGTCGGGCGTGAACGCGAGCATCGGCGGAAAGCCGAACAGCTCGGCCTGCTGCGGCAGGATATCAAGCCAGAACTGCTCTTCGCGCTGCGGCCCAACGATGGGGATGCCGAGCGTCTCGCGCAATTCCACCGCCGCGCCGACATGATCGAGGTGACCGTGGGTGAGCAGGATTTTTTCCAGCGTGAGTCCGCGCGCAGCAACCTCCGTCAGCAGGCGTTCGGCCTCGCCGCCGGGGTCGATCAGCGCCGCGCGGCCCGCCGCATCCCACACCAGCGAGCAGTTCTGTCGATACGGGGTGACGGGGAGAATGGTAAATTCCATGCAGCCATTATCCCGCCACGCCACCATTCAACCAATCGCATTCGAACAACGCCCATGCCCGCACCCGACGCCCTGCTGCTGATTTCCACCCACTGCCCGCACTGCCCGGCGATGCTGGCGGCACTCGCCGACCTGGTGAAGCAGGGCACGATCGGCCGCCTGGAGGCGGTCAACCTGGAGCAGCGCCCCGAAGTCGGTCAAGCGCTCGGGGTGCGCTCGGTGCCGTGGCTGCGCATCGGCCGCATCGAACTCACCGGGGTGTACGGCAAGGCCGAGCTCGCCGAGTGGGCGACCAGGGCCGACAGCGAGGCGGGCCTGGCCGATTGGTTTCATGCGCTGCTTAAGGAAGGTCAGCTGCCCCGCGCGCAGGCGCTGGTCGAAGCCGACCCCGCCCTGCTGGCGGCGGTGCTGCCCATCGTCGGCAACGTCGAGGCGAGCCTCAACGTGCGGCTGGGTGCCGGCGTGCTGCTGGAAGAATTCGCCGGCAGCGACACCCTGCGCGCGCTGCTGCCGCGGCTGGGCGAACTGTCGCAGCACGCCGACGCGCGGGTGCGGGCGGATGCCTGTCACTATCTTGGGCTGACCGGGGATGCCGCGGCGCGCCCGTGGCTGGAGGCACGCATCGCCGACGACGATGCCGACGTGCGCGAGATTGCAGCAGAAAGTTTGCAGAATATTTCGGGTTAGATGCTAGGGGGCGTTACATGCGAGGTAAATGTCTTTGCGGAGAAGTCGAGTTCGTAGTGTCTGGCACGCTGCCCAACATCTATCAGTGCCACTGTTCTTTATGCCGAAAAGCAACAGGCTCCGTCGCAAACGCTGCGCTCATTGTCCCAAGTGCAAATTTCCAATGGGTGTGCGGCGAGGAACGCATTACCTCATATGTAAAAGATACCGGTTACCGCTCGGACTTCTGTTCAAAATGCGGAAGCCCGTTACCCAATCCGCTTAATGGCCGGGCTGAGCATTGGATCCCCGTTGGCTTACTTGAAGACAATGCAAGCTTGAAAATAGCTGCCCATTTGCATGTTGGATCAAAAGCCTCCTGGGATGCTGTCGGCTCAAATGGGGTTCAGTATCAAGAAGCGCCTGACTTGGAAAGCCTGCTAAAGGTGCTGCGGCAAAACGCGAACTCTTAAACTTTGCTGAACGTATAGGGCAACCACTTTCTATCGAGACCGGATATGAAAATCAAACAATACCAAGTAGATGCCTTCGCAACCCACGCATTCGAAGGCAATCCCGCCGCCGTGTGCCCGCTGGAGGGCTGGCTGGACGAGGGTCTGCTGCAAGCCATCGCGGAGGAAAACAATCTCTCCGAAACCGCCTTTTTCGTGCCGTCGGACAAAGGCTATCACTTGCGCTGGTTCACGCCGGCCAGCGAGGTCGACCTGTGCGGCCACGCAACCCTGGCGACGGCCCATGTCATTTTCGAAACGCTTGGCAACACCAAACAGGCCATCACTTTTGAAACACGTAGCGGCGACCTGTTCGTGGAAAGGAAAGGGAAACAGCTGGAAATGAACTTCCCGGCTTCTCCGCCAACGCCCCGCAACCCCCCGGAAATCCTGGCTGAAGGGCTCGGCCAGCGGCCTATCGAGGTATTGGCCGCTGGCGATTACCTGGCCGTTTTCGACAGCGAAGCAACCATTCGCGCGATGACCCCCGACATGGCCCTGCTAGGCCAGCTTGACCTGCGCGGTGTCATCATTACCGCGCCCGGCACGGACGTTGATTTTGTCAGTCGATTCTTCGCCCCTAAATTCGGCATTCCCGAAGATCCTGTCACAGGCTCCACGCATTGCACGCTTGCGCCATACTGGGCGGGCCGCTTGGGCAAGCGCCTTGTGTCCGCGCGCCAGGTTTCGAAGCGTGGTGGCAGCCTCACCTGCGAATTGAAAGGCGACCGCGTGCTGCTTTCAGGCTCCGCGGTCACCGTCATGGAAGCGGAGATCACTTTCTAGGCAGGCGACCCTTCACCGCAGGGTGGCCCCGGCCCATCTTCGGTGCTATAGTTTTGGGCAACACCGCCCGGGCTTCGGCCCGGGCGGTTTTCATTTTTGCGCCTTGCTGCAGGAGTCCATCATGGAAATCACGACCCGTCCCGCCATCACCGTATCCGAGCGCGACCTGGAGCGCCTCGAAGGCTTGCTCGCCAGTCTGCCGGACGACCGGCCTGGCGTGGACGCCCTGCGCGAGGAACTCGATCGCGCGCAGATCCTGCCCTCCGAGCAGATGCCTGCCGATGTGGTGACGATGAATTCGCGCATCCGCTTCGTCGTCGAACCGGCGGGCAAAGAGATGGAAATGGTCCTCGTGTATCCGCGCGATTTCACCGGTGCGCCAGGCCAACTCGCCGTGACCATGCCCGCGGGCATCGCGGTGCTGGGTCTCACGGTCGGCCAGCAGATCGAGTGGACGGCACCCAACGGGCAAACCGTGCGCGCACGCATCGTCGAGGTCACCTACCAGCCCGAACGTGCGGGTGATTACACCCTGTAAAGCCGGACAGGAACCGCCTCCCGGAGCACCCGTACCGCTGACCCTGCGCTGCATGTCCGTCCCCGCCGCCTATCTGGGCGTCATTCTCATCTGGTCGACCACGCCGCTCGCCATTCAATGGAGCGCGCAGGGGGCGAGTTTCAGCTTCGCGGTGATGGCACGGATGCTTCTCGGGCTGGCGATCTGCTCGCTGCTGCTCTTCGCCACCCGCACGACGCTTCCGTTCACTCCGGCCGCAAAGCGCCTTTATGCCATCAACGGCCTGTCGATTTTCGTGGCCATGCTGCTCACCTACTGGGGGGCGCTGCATATCCCGTCGGGGCTGATTTCGGTGATCTTCGGGCTGTCGCCGCTGGTCACCGGCGTGTTTGCCGCGATGTGGCTAAGCGAGCGCACGCTTACGCCGCTCCGCTTGGCGGGCCTCGGGCTGGCGCTGACCGGTTTGTGGGTTATTTTCGGCCAGCCGTGGCCGGGCGACAGCCAGGCCACGCTCGGCGTCGCGGCCGTGGTGATCGGGATGACCGTGCAGGCGCTGGGGCTGGTGTGGATCAAGCGCCTGAACGTGCGCGCCTCGGCGCTCGCCATCACCACCGGCTCGCTCGGCGTGGCGACGCCGCTGTTCGTGCTGGCCTGGCTGATCGCCGACTCCGCGCAGCTGCCGCCCGGCGCCACGCTGCGCGCCGGCGCGGCCATCATCTACCTGGGGGTGCTGGGGTCGGTGGTGGGCTTCACGCTGTATTACTACGTGATCAAGCATCTGGATGCCGGGCGCGTCGCGCTGATCATGCTGGTCACGCCCGTTTCCGCGCTGCTGCTGGGTCAGACGCTGAACGCCGAACGCATCCCGGCCAGCGGCTGGGCCGGCATCGCGCTGATCGGTGCGGGCCTGGTGCTGTACGAATGGCCGGCGCTGCGGCAGTTGAACAGGTCACGGACGAGTCCGGACGCGTGATTGGCGGCACGCCCGGAACTGGCCGGCACCCCCAATGTATTGTTTGTTGATATTATTATCCGGAATAACGTTGAAAGGTGCTCCATGTCCCTGATCAAGTTTTCCTGCATGACCAGCCTGCTGTTCGTGACCGCATTCGCTGCCGCGGCTCCGAACCGCAACACGGACAAGCCTGCTCCACCCGCCCCCGAAGCGCTGCACGAGAAGCTGGCCCAGATCAGCCAGGATCCGGCCAGATTGTCCGCTGCGATCCAGCGCGGGCAGAAGGACGCGGCGGTCTGCCGGCATTGCCATGGCGCCGGCGGCAACAGTGTGCTGCCCGAGGTGCCCAATCTGGCGAGCCAGAATGCGGCCTATCTGCTGGAACAGATGAACAAGTTCGTGCAGGGGCAGCGCAAGTCGTCGGCCTTCATGGAGGGGATGATCAAGGCCCTGACCCCCGACGAGCGGATCGCGATCGCGCTGTTCCTGTCGCAGCAGCCGCTTGCCCACAAGCCTGCCGCCGCGCACAGCGCCGCGGGCAAGCGTCTGTATGACAAGCTGTGCATCAGCTGCCACGGCGCCAGCGGCACCGGCACCCACATGATTCCGCGGCTGGCCGGACAGCAGGCGGTCTATCTGGAGGGCTCGCTGAAACGGTACCGCAGCGGCAACGGCGAGCGCATCGATCCGCGGATGGCCGCGTATACCCGCAACCTCAAGGATGCAGACATCCGCAGCCTGGCGGCCTACCTGACCACGCTGCAGCCCTGAATCAGGGCTCCTTGAACAGGTCGTCCGGCGTCTGCGGCGCGTCGGCACTGGCCGGCGCCCCGCCAAACAGCGCATCGAGCGCGCTCCGGCCCGCCTGCGCCATCGCCGCGCCGCCGCCCTTGTAGGCTTCCGGCCGCGGCACGAACCAGCCGCAATCGTTGACGCGCACCTTGTCGGCGACGCGTTCGGCCGCCATTTCACGGCACTGGCCGGCGCGGTGCGCGTCATAGTGGCGACACAGCTTGCACACGTGCAGGTCAGCGCGGCAGCTGGGACAGGCCTCGCGGCGCGACAGCGGCAGCAGCATGCCGGCCAGGCTGGCGCCGCATTTCCAGCATTGCAGGCTCATGATGTCCACCGGACATCATGTTGCCGGCCCAATACGTTGCATGTGTCGCTCACGTCATTCTCCTGAATCTGTGGCCGGATCGGCAAAGGTGGGAGCCGGCGCCAGCCTGCCCGCTGCCGCTGCGGCGGCGTGGGTTTGCTCGACGTGCGCCAGCAGGCTCGGCGCGGGGTAGCCGTCGACCGGCAGCCGGTGCATGAACTGATATTGCCGGATGGCCATTTGCGTGCGCGGACCGGGAAGGCCGTCCGCCTCGCCGGCGTCGAATCCCAATCCGTTCAATGCCTGCTGCAGCGCTTGCAGTTGCGCCGTGCTCAGCGCACCCGCTTCGCCCGACTGCACGCTCAGACCGTCGCCGCCCGCCACCTGTTGCGCCAGCTGCGCCACCGCCAGCGCGTAATTGACCGAGCGGTTCCACTGCATCACCACGCCGAAATTGTCGAACACCATGAAGGCCGGCCCCTGCCAGCCCTGCGGCAGCACAATTCCGGCAGGGCCGGCGACCACCGGCAACGCGGTACCGTCCGCTGCCAGCACGCCGCGCGCCGTCCATTCCGCCACCGGCAGACGGTTGGCGATGCTCGCGCGCCGCCAGTCGAAGCCTTCCGGCAACCGCACCTCGATGGCCACCGGCTCGCCTGTACGCCAGCCGGCGCGTTTGAGATAGTTGGCGCCCGAATGCAGGGCGTCGGGAACCGATTGCCACAGGTCGATGCGGGCATCGCCGTCGCCGTCGACCGCATAGGCGCGGAAGGTGGACGGCATGAACTGCATGTGGCCCATCGCGCCGGCCCACGAGCCGTTCATATCGATCGCATTGACGTGTCCGGCATCGATGATGCGCAACGCGTCGAGCAGTTGACTGCGAAAGAAATCGCTGCGGCGACCGTCGAAGGCGAGCGTCGCGAGGCTGGCCGGAATGTTGTGGCTGCCGAGGGTGGATCCGTAGTTGGTTTCCAGCCCCCAGAACGCCACCAGCACGGCTTTCGGAACGCCGTACTGCTGCTCGACCGCATCGAGCAGCGCGGCATGTTCAGCCATCAATTCCTGGCCGCGCGCGACCCGGCTCGCGGTGACACGCGCCCTCAGATAATCGGAAAACGTCAGCAGGAATTCGGGCTGGCGGCGGTCGAGCTCGACCACGCGCTCGACCGGCGTGATGCCGGTCAACGCGGCATCCAGCGTGGCGGCGGAAATGCCCTGCGCCGCGGCATCCTGACGGAATGCGGTGAGCCAATTGTCGAAAGCGGAATGGGCGGGTTGCGCAGGTTGTGCGGGCCAGGCGGGTTGAGTAGGCTGAGGCTGGCTGATGTGGCCGGGCGATGTGTCAAATGCCTGGGGCGGCGCACAGCCGCCAGCCAGCACAGCCAGCAGAAAGAAAATCCTACGCATGTTTTTGCAGCCAGTATTCCAGCAGCGCCAGATGCCACAGCTTGCTGCCCTGGATGCGGGTGTGGTGCTGCTCCGGGGCATCCAGCAGTTTGTCCACGTAGGCGCGGTGATACAGGCCGCGCTCGCGGCAGGCCTGCGAGTTCAAAATGTCCTGCATGAAGTTCAAAAATTCTCCGCGTACGAATTTGAGTGCGGGCACCGGGAAATAGCCTTTCTTGCGGTCGATCACCGCGTCCGGCACCCGCCCGCGCGCGATGCTTTTCAGCACGTGCTTGCCGCCGGATGCCAGCTTCAGTTCGGGCGGCATCGACGCCGCCAGTTCGACCAGCTGGTGGTCGAGGAAAGGCACGCGCGCTTCCAGCCCCCACGCCATCGTCATGTTGTCGACCCGCTTCACCGGATCGTCGGTAATCAGCATGGTCGTGTCCATGCGCAACACCTGATCGATGAATTCATCGGCAAAAGGTTCCGCCAGATGGCCCGCAATCATTTCCGCCGTGTAGTCGGGGCCGTGATACGCCGGCATGATCATCTCGAGAAACTCGTCGTGGTCGCGGTCGAAATAATGGCGGCGAAAGCGCGCCAGCGGGCTGCCCGAGGCATCCGCCGCCATCCGCGGATACCAGAAATAACCGCCGAACACCTCGTCCGCGCCCTGCCCGCTCTGCACCACCTTCACCGTCTTGCCGACCTGTTCAGCCAGCAGGTAGAACGCCACCGCGTCCTGCGCGAACATCGGTTCGGACATCTGGTCCACCGCCTCGGGCAGGCGGCGCAACACCTCCGAATTGGGGATCAGGTACTTGTGGTGGCGCGTGCCATACATCGCCGCCACCGGATCGGAGTACTCGAACTCGTTGCCGCGCTCTTCCGGCTGGTCCTCGAAGCCGACCGAGAACGTCATCAGGTCGGGCACGCCCTGCTCGGCCAGCAGCGCCACCAGCAGGCTCGAATCGAGCCCGCCGGAGAGCAGCACGCCGACCTTGACGTCGGCGATCTCGATGCGTTTCTTCACCGCCTGCCTGAGGCTTTCGTG
>JAJPEP010000010.1 GCA_021166845.1 Thiobacillus sp. | reverse complement strand
CCTGACCCCTGACCCCTGACCCCTGACCCCTGACCCCTGACCCCTGACCCCTGACCCCTGACCCCTGACCCCTGACCCCTGACCCCTGACCCCTGCAATGGACATCCTGATCCTGCTGATTCCCCTGAGCCTCATCCTCGTCGGCGTCATCGCCTGGATCATGCTGTGGGCCGCCAAGAGCGGCCAGTTCGACGACCTCGAAGGGCCGGGACACAGCGTCATCATGGACGACGACAGCCCGCCCAAATCCGACGACGACCCCAAGCCCTAACCGACGCCGGCCACGCCGCGCGGACGGAATGCCTCCCGGATCAGAAGCGGTCCACCAACACCACCTCGTCCATGGGAAGCTGGCCAGCCCTGGGCCACGGCTCCCGAACCCGTTTACCGAGGGCGACGAACATCGCAATGACGTGCCCCTCGGGCAACCGGATCAATTTCGCGACCTCGTCGAAATCCGATAAATCCATCGGGCACGAGTCGTACCCCATCTCCTTCGCGGCAAGCATGAGTGTCTGGGCGGCAATGCCGCATGAGCGCATCGCTTCATCACGCTGCGTCTGGGGCCGTCCACGGTAATACTCGCCGATGGCGGCGACCACGCCCTCGCGGACGTCATCGGACGCATTGCACCAATAGCGATCGGGTTCCTTTTCCCACGCATTGACGTCCGCGCAAATGACCACCAGCAGGGAAGCCTCCGTAATTTGGGGCTGCATCCACGACACCGCGCGAATGGCTTCGCGCAATTCCGGGTTTCGCACCAGAACGAAGCGCCAGTGCTGGATGTTGAAAGCCGTCGGGGAAAGCAAAGCCAGCGACATGAGCGCGTCGATTTCCTGCTCGGTCATCGCGTGGCCGGGATCGAATTGCTTGATCGCGCGCCGTGTTTCGATTGCGGTTCTGACATCCATGCTGGTCTCCTTGGTGATATGGCCCAATGCCGGAAGACATGCTATCGGGTGGATCCAATCTGTGTAAGTATGCACATTCATGACATGTACTTACCTTTTGTATACCAAGGAGGCCCCGATGCGCCACAAACGTTACGACTGTGACTTTGGATGCCCGGTCGAAGCCTGCGTCGAGGTGATCGGCGGCAAGTGGAAAGGGGTCATCCTGTTTCACCTGCTGGGCGGCACCAAACGGTTCAACGAACTGTCGCGACTGATGCCTGCGGTGACGCAAAGAATGCTGACCCGGCAGTTGCGGGAACTGGAAGCCGACCAGGTCGTGTCGCGCAAGGTCTATCCTGAAGTTCCGCCAAAAGTCGAGTACTCGCTTACGGCATTCGGGAAAACGCTTGAGCCGGTGCTGAAAACGCTTCAAGGGTGGGGCGTGGACTATCTGGAACAGATCACCCGGATCAGAAAAGAACGCGCATGACACAGTGTCCTGAAGAGACCCCATCCAGCATGAACGCAGCCATCCTCTGGTATTTCGCCGACCCGATGTGTTCGTGGTGCTGGGGCTTTTCGCCGGTGATCGAGACGCTGCGCGATGAATACCGCGAACGCATGAGAATCGCGCTGGTGCTGGGCGGGCTGCGGCCGGGCGAAACCGCGCCGCTGACGGCGGCGGGGCGTGAGGACATCCTGCACCACTGGCGCCAGGTGCACGAACGCACCGGCCAGCCCTTTCGTTTCGAAAATGCCCTGCCGCCGGGCTTCGTCTACGACACCGAACCCGCCAGCCGCGCGGTGGTGACGATTGGCGGCATCGAACCGACGCTGATCTTCCCCCTGTTCAGGGCAATCCAGAATGCTTTCTACGCCGAGGGGCGCGACGTCACCCAGGCTGGCGCGCTGGCCGAACTGGCAGCTGGACTCGGCGTGGATGCCGCCGCATTTCTGCAGGCATTCGACAGCGACGCCGCGCGCGCCAAAACCCAGGCGCATTTCAGACAGGCGCGGCAGGCCGGCGTGCGCGGCTTCCCCGCGCTGATCCTGCAGCAGGACTCGCAATTGCACTCGGTCAGCAACGGCTGCCAGCCCCTTGAGGTCGTGCGCGAGGCAATCGACCGTTCCCTGCAGCCTGCCGTTTAACCCGGATTGCCTATTGATGCACATAGGGTAGCGACGCCCCCGGAGCAAATTTGTGTGCAAATCCTGGTGTTCTGGTGTTAATGGATTATTCGGGTTTAAGGCAGCGTTTGGGCCGCGCGGCGCCGGCCAGTAAAATCCACCCACCCTTATCCTGGAGCATTCCCATGACCCGCCTGTCCCTGTTTTCAAATGCGTTATTCCTCGGCGCACTGATGCTCGGCATCTCCGGCTGCGGCGCCAGCGAGCCCGGCACGCAGACCGTCTCCACCGCCCCCGCCGCCGGCCAGCCGGCCAACCCGCGCGTGCTGATCGAAACCAGCAAGGGCAACATCACGGTGGAGCTGTTCCCCGGCCAGGCGCCGAGGACGACGAAGAATTTTCTGCACTACGTAAACAACGGGTTCTACGACGGCACCATCTTCCATCGCGTCATCCCCAACTTCATGGTCCAGGGCGGCGGCATGCTGCCGGACATGACCGAAAAGCCCAAGGGTCCGCCCATCCGGAACGAGGCCGACAACGGCCTGAAAAACCTGCGCGGAACACTGGCGATGGCGCGCACCGCCGACCCGCATTCGGCCAGCTCGCAATTCTTCATCAACCTCAAGGACAACGCCTTCCTCAACCATCGCGGCAGAAGCGGCGACGGCTGGGGCTATGCCGTGTTCGGCCAGGTGGTCGACGGTATGGACGTGGTCGACGCCATCGTCGCGGTGCCGCGCGGCAATCGCGGCCCGCACGGCGATGTGCCGGTCGATCCCATCGTCATGCAACGCGTGACGCTGCTGCCCGAGACGAACCAGCCCTGAACCACGCCACCCGGCTGCTGCTGCTCGGGCTGGCCGCCCCGCTCGCCATCGCGCTCGGCCTGATGGCCGGCGCGCTGCCGGCCGACCGCGAGCTGGCGATGCAGATACTCGCCGAACTGCGCGGCCCGCGCGTGGCCGCGGCCTTCGCCTGCGGCGGCCTGTTGGCGCTGGCGGGCGCGCTGATGCAAACGCTGTTCCGCAATCCGCTGGCCGAACCCTATCTGCTCGGCGTCTCCGGCGGCGCGGGACTCCTGGCCCTGCTGGGCATGGCGGCGGGGCTGGCGTGGCCGTGGATATCCCTGCTGGCCTTCGCCGGCAGCCTCTTGGCGCTGGCGCTCGCCGCCGCGCTCGGCGGGCGGCTGCTGGCGCGCGACCACACCCCGCTGCTGCTCGCCGGCGTCATGCTGGCAGCCGGCTTCGGCGCCCTGATCGCACTGGTGCTCTCCGTCGCACCGGCCGAGCGCCTGCCCGGCATGCTGTTCTTCCTGATGGGCGATCTCGCGTGGACCAGCCAGCCCGCCCTGCTGTGGGCGGCGCTGCTGCTGGCGGTCGCCGCTGCGCTCAGCCTGTCGCGGCGGCTCGACGTGTTGCAACTGTCGCCGCTGAAAGCCGCCTCGCTCGGCGTGGCGGTCGCCCCCACGCGCTGGATGCTGTTTGTTCTGGCCGGCGGCGCCACCTCGCTGGTCGTGGCGCAGGCCGGCAGCATCGGCTTCGTCGGATTGATGGTGCCGCATGCCCTGAGAAAGCTGGGGTTTGCCGGCCAC
>JAJPEP010000102.1 GCA_021166845.1 Thiobacillus sp. | reverse complement strand
CAGCAGCGACTCGCGCGAGAACCAGGTGAAGCCGCTGCCGGTGACCA
Source organism: Thiobacillus sp. (assembly GCA_021166845.1). GTDB lineage: Bacteria > Pseudomonadota > Gammaproteobacteria > Burkholderiales > Thiobacillaceae > Thiobacillus. The sequence goes on along the minus strand of JAJPEP010000102.1, from coordinate 61,917 downwards.
TCTTCGGCGCGCGCCACGCGTACAGCGCCAGCGAGCCGCCGATCACCACCGCGAGAAAGCCGAGGATGAAGGCGCCGCGCGCCGGGTCGGTGGCAAAGGCATGCACCGAGGACAGCACGCCGGAGCGCACCAGGAAGGTGCCGAGCAGCGACAGCGAGAAGGCGACCAGCGCCAGCAGCACGGTCCAGGCCTTGAACGCGCCGCGCTTCTCGGTGACCGCGAGCGAATGCATCAGGGCAGTGCCGGCGATCCACGGCATGAACGAGGCGTTCTCGGTGGGATCCCAGAACCACCAGCCGCCCCAGCCCAGCTCGCGGTAGGCCCACCAGCTGCCGAGCACGATGCCGAGGGTGAGGAAGGCCCACGCCACGGTGGTCCACGGCCGCGACCAGCGTGCCCAGGCGACGTCGAGCTTGCCGGAAAGCAGCGCGGCGATGGCGAAGGCGAAGGCCACCGCGAAACCGACGTAGCCCATGTACAGCATCGGCGGGTGAATGATCATGCCCCAGTCTTGCAGCAGCGGATTCATGTCGTTGCCGTCCATGGCGGCGGGCAGCAGGCGTTCGAACGGGCTGGAGGTGGTGAGCAGGAAGGCGAGGAAGCCGACCGAGATCAGCCCCATGACGCCAAGCACGCGCGCCGCCATGTCCTCCGGCAGGTGGCGCGAGAACACCGACACCGCGGTGCTCCAGAAGGCGAGGATCAGCACCCACAGCAGCATCGAGCCCTCGTGCGAGCCCCAAGTGGCGGTGAGGCGGTAGACCTCGGGCAACTGCGAGAACGAGTTGCGCGCCACGTTCTCGACCGAGAAATCGTTGGTCAGAAACGAATACGCCAGGCAGGCAAATGCGACGGCGACGAACACGAACTGGCCTTGCGCGGCGGGCCGCGCCACCGCCATCAGCGTGAGGTTGCCGCGCTGCGCGCCGTAGAGCGGCAGGATGGCCTGGGTCAACGCCAGCAGCAGCGCGACAATCAGGGCGAAATGGCCGAGTTCGGGGATCATGGTAGCTACCTCAAAAAAACCACGGGGTTCCTGCCATGGCAGGAACGTTATGTTTCGATGTTGACCGGACGGCACTCACTCCGCGACCGTGCGCTGCGCCTTCTGCGCCTGCTCAATCGCGCTGGCGGCTTCCGGCGGCATGTAGTTCTCGTCGTGCTTGGCCAGCACCTGGGTGGCGGCAAACAGGCCGTCGGGACCGAGCCGACCTTCGGCCACCACACCTTTTCCTTCCTTGAACAGGTCGGGCAGGATGCCGGTGTAGGTCACCGGCAACGACTTGGCGGTATCGGTGACGACGAAACGCGTGGTGAGCCCGTCCGCCTCGCGCCGGATGCTCCCTTCCTCGACCAGGCCGCCGATGCGGAAGGCGCGGCTGGTCGGCGCCTCCCCGTTGGCGACCTGGGTGGGGGAGAAAAAGAACACCAGATTGCTGTTGAAGGCATTGAGCACCAGCGCCACCGCGACCCCAAGGGCGGCGACGACCAGGACGATCAAGGCGAGTTTTCTGTGACGTGGTTTCATTGCCATGCTGTTTCCAGATGATCCAGATGATGGATTATTGCGAATCCCATGATTTCATGCGCTTGAGCCGGCGCCAGACCTGCAGGCGATGGCGGCGCAGCAGCCCGACTTCAGCCATGATGCAGAGCAGCGTCACGCCGAACGACCCCCAGACATAGAGGCCGTAGCCGCCCATGGCCCAGAAGGCCTGCCAGCTTTCCCAGATCATGGCTGTCCCTCCAGCTGGGCGCGCACCCATTCGGTCTGCCGCTCGCGTTCGAGGACCAGCGTGCGGGCGCGCGCCAGGGCGACGGCGATGGTGTACATCCAGGCGGCGAGCGCCATGATGAGCATGCCCCAGAGCATGGTCTGCGCCATCGACGGCGCGCGGGTGAGACTGACCGAGGAGCCCTGGTGCAGGGTGTTCCACCATTTGACCGAGAAGTAGATGATGGGGACGTTGATGACGCCGACCAGGTTGAGCAGCGCGCCGGCGCGATCGGCGCGGCGCGTGTCGTCGATCGCGGCCTGCAGGGCCATGACGCCGACATAGAGAAACAGCAGGATCAGCTCGGAGGTGAGCCGGGCATCCCACACCCACCAGGCGCCCCACATCGGCTTACCCCAGAACGCGCCGGTCCACAGGGCGACGAAGGTGAACATGGCGCCGGTGGGCGCCAGCGCGCGCGCCATGACGAACGACAGCCGGGTGTTCCAGGCCAGGCCGATGGCCGACCAGAAAGCCATGACGACGTAGATGAACATCGACATCCAGGCCGCCGGCACATGGATGAAAATGATGCGATAGCCTTCGCCCTGCTGGAAGTCGGTGGGCGCCACGAAAAAACTGATGTAGAGCCCTGCAATCGTCAGGATGAACGCCAGCGCCGCAAACCAAGGGATCAGTTTCCCGGCCAGGGGGTAGAAGGTCGACGGCGAAGCGTAGTGGTACAAATTCAAATGCCTACTCCACAGAAACTTTAAGGGCCATTGCGCTCACCCACGGCGCCAGCAACAGCGACATCATCAAAAACGCCCCCAACAGCGAGAGGTGCGCTTCCGAACCGGCGCCGGAGAGCACGCCCTCCACCGCGCCGGCGCCGAAAATCAGGGCCGGCACATAAAGCGGCATGATCAGCAGGGTGACCAACGCACCGCCGCCACGCAAGCCCAGTGTCAACGCGGCGCCGATGCTGCCGAGCAGGGACAGGATGGGCGTGCCGATGGCCAGCGACAGGATGAGCATCCACAGCGCCTCGGCCGGCAGATTGAACTGGATCCCCAGCAGCGGCGCAATCATTAGCAGCGGAATCCCGTTGATGATCCAGTGCGCGATCGCCTTTCCCAAGGTCAGCAGGGCAATAGGACTGGGCGATAGCAGCATTTGTTCCAGAGTGCCGTCGCGATAATCGTCGGCGAACAGCCGATCCAGCGACAGCAGCGACGCCAGCAGCGACGCCACCCACACCACTCCCGGTCCGATGGTGCGCAGCATGCCCGGCTCCGGCCCGATGCCGAGCGGAAACATGCTCACCACCATGACGAAGAAGAATTGCGCGGTCAGCCAGTCGCCGCGGCGCCGCGCCGCCAGCAACACATCGCGGCGAATGACGGTAAACAGGAATTTCAGCATCGTGGCCCATGCGCGAACATGCACCGCCCGTAAAGCCGTGGTTGTCCCCGCAAAGGGGAGGCCGTGGTTGTAAAGCCGATAAATCGGCAACAACCACGCACCAAAGCCGCTGAAGCGTCAACAACCACGCTCACTCGCCGACCGAGAGGGTTTTGGGGGTCAGGCCGTCGAGCGCCAGGGGCTGATGGGTGGTCATGATCGCCAGGCCACCCGCCACGACGTGATCGCGGATCATCCGCTCCACCATCGCGACCCCCTCGACGTCGAGCCCGGTCAGCGGTTCGTCGAGAATCCACAGCAGCGCGCCGGCCGTCATCAGCCCCGCCAGCGCAACGCGCCGGCGCTGGCCGAAAGACAACGCGCGGGCAGGAAAATCCATGCAACGCGACAGGCCCACCCGCTCCAGCGCAGCCGTCGCGGCCCCGATATCCAGTTCGCGGCCGTTCAGCGCCGCCGCGATCCGCAGATTTTCCATCGGGGTGAGGTCGTCCTTGATGCCGTTGGCATGGCCGAGATAAGCCATCTCCCGCCCATATTGTTCGTGCGCCTTGCTCAGGGGGTCGCCACGCCAGCGCACAACGCCGGCGACAGGCGCAGACAGGCCGCAGAGGATGCGCAGCAGGCTGGTCTTGCCGCGACCATTGCCCCCCACCACCAATAAAGCCTCGCCCCGCCCCAACTCGAAACCCAGGTTTCTGAACAGCAGGCGCTCGCCGCGTTCGCAGGCCAGTCCATTGGCAGAAAGCATACTTGGCATCATTCAATCGTGGCATACATCGTGGAATATCGGCGCAGAGCTTATCTTACTATGTGACGTTTAACACGATGGTTGCCTGCATCAACCCGCGATGCGGATCACGCGGTCGCCATTCGGCTGGGCCGGACCGATGAGACTCAAAAGCCCATCCAGTTCCATCCGGCTATCCGGGGCGGCACGGGCCACACCATTAAAAACCGTGCCGCGCCGGCGATCCCAACTGCCCAAACCCTGCAGGAACAGAGGCCCCGATTCGGTCGACAGTTTGAATTTCAGGCCGTTTTCCGTGCCTTCGACGTCCGCGCGGTAGCTGCCGAGTCGTGGCCGCACCCGGCCCGAGGCGGCATCCAGCCAGCGCAGGGTGGCATCGCCTTCGGTGCCGCTCCGGCTGAAGGCGATGCGGTCGGCTTTCAAAACCAGTCGACCGTCCGGTTGCCACAAACCGAGGTCGGGTGACAGTTGCTCCAGCCATTTTGCCGGCAGTTCGACCCGGGTTTCCAGCAGCTCCCCGCTGTTCGCTCCTGCGCGCAACACGCCCTGCGCATCGATGCCCGCGCCTGTCAGGTGCAGCCGGTAGCCGAGGCGGCCGGCGAAAAGATCGAGCGGGCGCAACTGCCAGCGAATGCGGCCCAGTTGCAAATCGGGTGACGCCGCAGCCTTCACCCGAATCCCCGCGGCCTGGCCGCGCCACACGCTTCCTTCGGCCTGATCGAGCGACACCGCCTGCTGGGTGAAGTGCGGCAGCGCCCACGCCAGCAGACTGGCCGGCGCCCACGCCAGCAGCAGCGCCAGATACACCAGCGCAGCCAGCAGGTAATGCGGCCCGCGCAAACGGAAGGGCGCGCGATCCGCCATCATCCGCCCACCAGCACGGCGTCGACACGGACCATGCCGGCGACGGCAGTCGCTTCGATATGGGCCGATTCCACCCGCACCCCGTGGCTCGCCTGCAACTCGCCGACCCAGACGATCCACGCGTCGAACGCCACCTGCGGCAGCAGCACCCGGACGTGGCCGGCATCCTGCGGCGTGATCGATTCAATACGCTCGCGCAGGCCCGTGGCCAGCGCGTTCTGCTCGACTGCGTGTGCGAGGCTGCCCGTCTCCCGGATCACCGCGGGCTGCGCCTTGAGACGGGCGACTTCCTGCGCGTCCTGCTGCAACTGCCGGGCCTGGACGCGCAGCTGCGGCAGCGCCTGCCGCAGCCGCACCACGTCGCGCTGCATCGGCAGCCAGGCGTAGGCAAACCCCAGGGCCAGCACCAGCAGCGCCGAACCGCCGGCGAGGACGAAACGTTCGCGCGGCACGCGCGTACGCCAGAATTGAACCAGCTGGTCTTTCATGGCGTGCTCCCTGTAATCGTGAAACGCGCCAGCGATTGCGGCGGCGTGCCGCTGACGCTTTGCAGCTGGCCGGCCAGGCCGGCATCGGTCAGGCGCCTCAACAATTTTTCGGCCGCCGTCTGGTCGGCCACCGCTACTTCCAGACTGAGCTGGCTAGCTTCGTAGCGGATCGCGCGCAGGCTGCCACGACTGTCGGCGTCGAGCGCAGGCGCCACGCGCGACAGCAGGGGCATAAAGTCAGACGGCGACATTTGGCCCGCCATGCCGCGCAGTTCGGCCAGATTGCGCTGCATCTGGAGCGGCGCGTCGACGATCGCGCGCGCGTCGGGGAAGGCCTCGCGGAAGCGCTCTTCCATCGTCGCCTGCAGGTGTTGCTTTTCACGGCTCAATAACCACCATTCGGTCGTCGTCGCCCCGACCTGCAGCAAGGCGATCAGCCCGGCCAGAATCAGCGGCAGCCGCAAAGTGGGCCACCAGTCCCGCCCCGCACCCGATGGTGCGAATGCGCCCTGCAGCAGATCGATGCCGCCATGGGTGGCGTCCGGAAGCTGCAAGGGCATCCATTCCACCCCCACCTCGACCGCCACGCCCAGCACATGACTCCAGGCTTCGACGTCGGGTGGCGACGCGCCTTCGCGCAGACGCAACAGCAGGCGATGCGGCAAGACTGCCGCCGCACGCGCTTCGGCCATGCTCAGCATAAGCGCGGTGGGCGGCTGCGTGGACGTGCCGCCGTCCAGGCTCATACCCGCGTGCTCGCCGCTGCGCAGGAAGCCGCAGCGGCCATCCCACACCATCACCCAGCCATCGGCCGGCAACGCCGGCAGCAGGGTTTCCGGCCAGGCGCTGCGCGGCCGCAGGCCGGCTCCGTCCAAACGCGCCAGCACCCGCGCCAGCCAGGCCTTGTCGACCACCGCCAGCGCAGTCTGGCCGTCACTCAGCGTGGGGCCGGCGGCCACATGCACCGCATCGGGTTCGGCCACCAGCTGGTCTTCGATCGCGTACGCCAGAAATTGCCGCATTTTCCGCTTGCTGCCGCGCGGCAGGGTGGCACGGGTCAGCAGCACCGCCTCGGCCGGAATCACCAGTTCACAAGCCTCGGCGCGCGGCAGGTTGGCGAGCGTGGCACTGCCGGCAGCGAGCCGCTCGCCGCGCGTGTCAAGATTGCACCAGGGCAATGGAGCATCCGGCTCGGTGTCGGGCCAGGAAGAAGGGATATGAATGCGCAGCAGGCTCATGGTCAGGGTTCGATTGGATCAGATATTCTTTTGCCACACCAGCTTCGGCCAGGCGGTCGTTTCACGTTCCAGCAGAGCCTGGCAGCCGACTTTCGCGCGGCCGAAGCGGGCGTGGCCGGTAACCAGGAAATAGCGGCTGCCGACACTCAGCAGGCTCTCATTGACCTGCATCACCGTCTTCGGCAGCCGCGCACGGAAATCGGCGATGTCCTTGAAATGCTGCTCCTTGCGCGCCGTCACCAGCGCCTGCGCCTGGTCGAGCGGCAGGTCGGCGATCACCGCCGCCAGCACTTCCGCCGGCGCGGTGTTGACGTTGACCGGCGTCGCTTGCGGCAACGCCGTCACGAAGGGACGCAGGCGCTCCACCGTCAATGCGTCAAAGTCTTTCAGGCGGGCGAGCCCGTCCACCGTCGTCAGCGCACGGTTGCCGGCGCGGTAAGGCGGATCCAGTGCCAGATAATCCATGTCCTCGGCGCCACCCGGATGCGTCACCACGGCATTGGGGTCGATCCAATCGACCACGGCGGCAGCATGCTCGGACGGCAATTGCAGCAGCTCCAGCAGTTTGCGAAAAACCGCGAGATCGGTCGCGCTGACCTTGCCCCCGCGCACCAGGTTGTTGAGGTTGAACAGCCCCTGCTGGTCGGTCAGTTCGCCGGCCAGCTCGCCCCCCTCCACCGGTAGCGGCGCCAGCGCCTGCGCCCAGCCATCGTCCAGATGGTCCACGCTATTGTTGCGCGCGTCTTGCGCCAGCACCGAGCGCGCCCACTGCAGCGCCGCCAGCGCCACCACCCTGCTTTGCGCCTGTTCATTGAGGTTTTCCACCTGGCGCACCCACAACTGCTGCTGCCACGCCATGAACGACGCCGCGCTCGCCACCAGCGCGACGACCAGGATGGCCGTGATGACGGCCATGCCGCGCTGGCGCCTCATGGCAGGGCAAACACCCGCGTCACGGCGACGCCGCCGTCGAGTTCGAGCACCACCTCCAGCGCCGCCGGCAGCGCCGCCGCCCCGGGCAGCGGCCAGCGCGGCTGCCAGTTGCCGCTGCCGTCGAGGTAGCGCAACTCGAAGCGGTTCACCCGCTCCAGCAATGCATGCACCGCGGGCTCGGTGAGCGGCGCCCGATCCAGCACCGGCCACACCAGCTGCTCGAGCGTGCCATTGTTGAGCCGGTATCCATGACGCTGAACATCCGCCAGCACGCCGGTCTGCCACGCCATGCCCATGCGGCTGAAACTCAGCTGCGCGTCGTTGGCGCCAAGGGCCTGCGGGTTGCCGACCAGCGCCGGCAGCGGCAGGTCGCCGCTGTCGCGCACCGGCCGGTCCACCGCCATGCCCATGTCCTGCTCCAGTTGCGCCAACGTCAGCGCAATGTCGCGCCAGCGCCGGTTGTCCTCGGTGAGATGCTCGCGCGTCTGCAGCACCGCGGTCAGCCCGCGGTAGGCCAGCACCGACATCAGCGCGAAGATCGTCAGCGCCACCAGCATTTCCACCAGGGTGAAGCCGCGCTGCCTCATTTGCTCTCGGCCCGTGCCAGATAGCCGGTCAGCCGCGCCAGCGCATGCTCGTCGTCCCCCGCCGCGCCAACACGGATTTCAACGCGGCGGAACGCCTGGTTGGGGGTGGCGCTGACGGTTTCGTGCCACGTCAATTTCAATCCCGCCTGCTCCACCTCGCCTTCGCGGGTGCCGGCATCCGGCCAGGCGCGCCGCGCCTGCAGTTCGGCCAGACGGTTTTGCGCCACCCAGCTGGCCAACAGGCGTTGCCGCAGCTCGGCCGAACTGTTGGCCATCATCGCCGACGCGCGACTGGCGGCGGCCAGGGCGATCGCCAAAATCGCCAGCGCCACCAGCACTTCGATCAGGGTGAAGCCGCGCGCCGACTGCCTGCTCATTCGGCCATTTCCTGCTGCGTCTCGACGCGTACCCGGCCCAGGCTGTCGCCACGGATGCGCGCGCGCGCCGCGTTGAGCGCCAGATCGGCGGTGAATGGCGCGCTGCTGCCGGACGGCAGGAACAGCAGGCGCTCGCCCGCCTCCAGACTGGCCTGATTCACCCGCAGTGCCAGCAGGCGCACGCCGCTCGCCAGGCTTCGATCCTTCAGCAGATCGTCGCCGCTGCGCGGCACCCATTGGTTGTCCTCGTTCAACGCCCAGAAACGATAGCCCCCCTGCTCCACCGTAAACGCAATCGGCTCCCCCGATACCACCGCCTGGTCGCGCGTCTGTTCCAGCAGCAGCGCCAGCCGCTGCACCTCGTTCGCCAGCACGCGGTCGTCGCCCGGCATCAGACGCACGCCTACCAATCCAACCATGATGCCGATGATCACCAGCACCACCAGAACCTCGATCAGGGTGAAGCCGCGCTGGCTTACAGCTCCCACGAACCGATGTCCGCGTTGTTGCCCTCGCCGCCTGCCGCACCGTCCGCGCCCAGGCTGAAAACGTCGATCTCGCCGTGCAGTCCGGGATTCAGATACTGGTAGGGCGCGTTCCAGGGGTCGTTGGGCAGGCGCTCGATATAGCCGCCGGCTTTCCAGTTGCCGGGAATCGGCCCGGAAGTCGGCTTTTCCACCAGGGCCTGCAGGCCCTGATCGGTGGCCGGATAGCGCGCGTTGTCGAGGCGATACAGGTTCAGAGCCTGCTTGATCGAGGCGATGTCCTGCTTGGCGGCAACGATGCGCGCCTCGTCCGGCCGGCCCATAATCTTCGGCACCACCAGGGCGGCGAGAATGCCGAGAATCGCGACCACCACCATGATCTCGATCAGGGTGAAGCCGCGCGCGGCCAGGCCTGGTTTGTGTGATCCGGATTTCATGTCGATCCTTTCCAATCAAATCAACGGGCGCGAAAAAACAGCCCGCGTTATAAAAAACCGCAGCGCGTGCGCAAGGTGATACGGCCGGGTCGCGCGTTCAGCGGATTCATGCATCAACCGGCGCATCAGCGCACCAGCTGGTTCATCTCGAAAATCGGCAGCAGGATCGCCAGTACGATCACCAGCACCACCACCCCCATCACCACGATCAGCAGCGGCTCCAGCAAGCTGGTCAGCCCCATCACGCGGTTTTCCATTTCGCGGCTCTGCTGGGCGGCGGCGCGCTCGAGCATGTGCACCAGGCGGCCGCTCGCCTCGCCGCTGGCGATCATGTGCACCAGCATCGGCGGGAACAGCTTGGCGGCGGCAAGTGCGCGGCTCAGGCTGCCGCCCTCGCGCACCTTGCGCGCTGCCTCCTCCACCGCCTGCCGCATCGGCAGATTGTTCACCACCCCGGCGCCGGCCTGCAGCGCCGCCAGCAGCGGCACCCCGCTGCCCACCAGAATGGCCAGCGTGCTTGCCAGCTGTGCGCTGTTGACGCCACGCACCAGCGCGCCCACCAGCGGCAGCCGCAGCAGCCAGCGATGAAAACGCAGGCGCGTCGGCGGCAGGCGCAGCGCCCGTCGCGCCGCCCAGATCGCCACGGCGATCGCGATCAGCCATAGCCAGCCGCTGATGCGCAGAAAATCGCTCAGCCCGATCAGGGCGCGGGTCAGCCACGGCAGCGTCTGGTTGGTGTTCTGGAACACGCTCACCACCTGCGGCGCCACGTAGGTCAAGAGGCCAAGCACCACGGTGCCCGCCACCAGCGTAACGATGGCCGGATAGATGAAGGCCAATCCGACCTTCTGCCGCAGCGCCTGATGCGATTCGGTGTAGTCGGCCAGCCGCTCCATCACCTCGCCGAGACGGCCGGACTGCTCGCCGGCCGCGACCAGGGTGACGTACAGCTCGGGGAACACGCGCGGATATTTCTGCAGCGCGCGCGCCAGCGAATGCCCCGCCAGCACCTCGCCGCGCACCCCGGCCAGCACCTGGCGCTGGTAGTCGGTATCGGCCTGCTCGATCAGGGCGTTGAGCGTCTGCTCCACCGGCAGGCCGGCGGCCAGCAGGGTGGCGAACTGCCGCGTGACCAGGCTCAGTTGCGTGCCGGACAGGCCGCGCCGCCAGTGCCAGCGATTGCTGCCGCGCGCCATGGTGGCTTCGGACACCGTCGCCACTTCCGCCACCAGCAGCCCCTGTTCGCGCAGCCGGGCGCGCAACTGGCGCGCAGTGTCGGCTTCCAGCACGCCCTTCTTCAGGCGGCCGGCAGCGTCGTAAGCCTCGTAGCGGAATGCAGCCATGCCGATCCAGCCGTTCAGGCTTCGCGCGTCACGCGCAGCACTTCGTCCAGTGCGGTGTCGCCGGCACGCACCCAGCGCATGCCGTCCTGGCGCATGCTGGCCATGCCTTGCGCCACGGCGTGGCCGCGCAGGTTCTGTTCGGACGCGCCGTCGTGAATCATGCGGCGCAGCGGCTCGTCGACCGCGAGCAATTCATAGATGCCGGTACGGCCGCGATAGCCGGTGGAATTGCAGCTCGGACAGCCGACCGCGCTGAACAACGGCCCGTCCAGCGCCGGTTCCCCGATCGCAGCGCGTTCCTTGTCGCTCGCCGCGTGCGGCTGGCGGCACAGCGGGCACAGCCTGCGCACCAGGCGCTGGCCGAGCACGCCCAGCAGGCTCGACGCCAGCAGGAAAGGCTCGATCCCCATGTCGATCAGGCGCGTCACCGAACTGGCGGCGTCGTTGGTGTGCAGCGTCGCCAGCACCAGATGGCCGGTGAGCGAAGCCTGCACCGCGATCTGCGCGGTCTCCAGGTCGCGGATTTCGCCGATCATGATGACGTCCGGATCCTGCCGCAGGATGGAGCGCAGCGCGCGCGCAAAAGTCAGCTCGATGCGCGGATTGGCCTGGGTCTGGCCGATGCCGTCGAGGTCGTACTCGATCGGGTCCTCCACCGTCATGATGTTGAGCGTCCTGGCGTCCAGCCTTGAGAGCGCCGCATAGAGCGTGGTGGTTTTGCCCGAGCCGGTCGGCCCGGTCACCAGCACGATGCCGTGGGGGCGGTGAATCAGTTCGTCGAGCCCGCCGAGGGTGACGGTACTCATGCCGAGGCGCCCCAGATCCAGCCGCCCCGCCTGCTTGTCGAGCAGGCGCAGCACCACGCGCTCGCCGTGGCCGGTGGGCAGCGTCGACACCCGCACATCCACCGGCCGCCCGGCCAGCCGCAGGGTGATGCGGCCATCCTGCGGCAGGCGCTTCTCGGCGATGTCGAGCTGCGCCATCACCTTGATGCGCGACACGATCGCCGCGTGCAGCGCGCGCTTCGGCTCGATCACGTCGCGCAGTGCGCCGTCCATGCGAAAGCGCACCACCGAGCGCGTCTCGTAGGGTTCGATATGGATATCGGACGCATTCTCGCGCAGCGCCTGCGTCAGCAGCGCATTGATGAGGCGAATGATCGGCGCGTCGTCCTCGCTTTCCAGCAGGTCGGCCACCTCGGGGATGTCCTGCGCCAGCTGCTGCAGGTCCATTCCCTGCGCCATGTCGTCGACCAGGCTGGCCGCCTGGTTTTCGCCGCGCGCATAGGCCAGTGTCAGGACGCGCTCGAACTGTTCCGGCGCCAGCACCTGCGTCTGCAGCGGGCGCTTGAGGATGCGCCGCACCTCGGCCAGGGTGGCGGGCTCGGCGCCCTCGCGCAGCCACACCTCCATCTCGTCGCCGACGCGCCGCGCCACCAGCACCCCGCGGGTGCGTGCAAAGCCGTAGGGCAGCAGTGTGGCGAGCTGCGAATCCGGAACGTGGGTCGCGGGCGTATCCATGACAGGCATCAGGGCGCCGTCACTGGCGTGTTCTGGGCGGGCTGCGGCGGCTGGTCGACCAGCTGGGGCAGCGGCGGATTCTTCAGTTCTGGCAGCGGCTCCATCTGCATGTCGGGCAGGGCAAAATGCGGCTGCATGCGGAACTCGGCCTGTTTCTGCCGGATGAAGTCGTAACGCTCGCCGGTCAGCAGGTCCGAACTGTTGTTGTTGCGCAGCACGTGCGGGCGCAGGAATACCATCAGGTTGGTTTTCACGCGCTTGCGCTTTTCAGTCCTGAACAGATGACCGAACAGCGGGATGTCACCCAGCACCGGCACCTTGTCGACACCATCCTGCATGGTGTCCTGGATCAGCCCGCCAAGCACGATGATGCGGCCGTCATCGACCAGCACAGTGGAATCGATCGAGCGCAGGTCAATGATGACGCCGGACGTCGTGTTTTCCCGCAGGCTGGAAGTTTCCTGATAGATCAGCAGCTTGACCGAGCCGCCTTCCGACACCTGTGGCCGCACCTTCAGCGTCAGTCCGACGTCGCGTCGCTCGATGGTCTGGAACGGGTTCACCGTTGGATCGGTGCCGGACAGCGCATAGGAGCCGGTAAGGAAAGGCACGTTCTGGCCCACAACGATTTTGGCCTCCTCATTGTCCATGGTCAGCAGGTTGGGCGTCGACAGGATGTTGGCGTTGGCGTCGGATTCGAGCGCACGTGCCAGCGCGCCGAGGTTGAGCACCTCGCCGACACCGGGGATATTGACGGTGCCGCTGACGACACCGATGTTCAGCCCCGAGCCCAGTGTCGTGAGGTCGGCCGACGCATCGATGATGTTGCTGCCGGTGCCGCGGCCGAAGTTGGTGCCGCCGATGAAATTCGTCCCGCCCTCCTCGATGCCGCGCAGGTCCTGCCACTGGATGCCGAACTCGGCCGCCTTCTCGGCGGTGATCTCCACCACCAGCGCCTCGATGAACACCTGTGCGCGGCGCGCGTCGAGCTTGTCGATCACCGCGCGCAGTGCATTGTAGGTCACGTCCGGCGCGCTGATGACGAGCGAGTTGGTTGCCGTGTCGGCGAGGATCATGCTGCCGCCGGCGGCGCCGGATAGCGAACTGGTACTGGTCGCGGGGCTGGCCGTGGCGGCCGGCGAGGTTCCCGTCATGCTGGCCGTCTTCGGTCCAATCGGCGCCTCGCCGGTCAGAATGCCGCGCAGGGTCTCGGCCAGCTTCACCGCCTCGGCATTGCGCAGGTACACCACATGAATGTTGCCGCCCGCCACGCCCGCCACATCGAGCCCGGCGACCAGGCCGCGCAGCGTCTGGATGCGCGAGGGATTGTCGCTGCGCACCAGCAAAGAATTCGAGCGCACATCCGGCACGATCATCAGCCGCGCAGCGCCCGGCTGCCCCGCCGCCGCGGCACCATCGGACATCAGCCGCCCCAGCGACTGCGCCACGTCCACCGCCGACACATGGTTCAGCCGGATCAGCGCGGTATCGTTCGCGCTCGGCTGGTCGACCGCCTCGATGATCGCGTTCAGCCGCCGCACGTTGTCGGCATAATCGGTAATCACCAGCGTGTTGCTGCTGGGCAGCACCGCGATCGCGTTATTGGGGCCGATCAGCGGCCGCAGCACCGGCATCAATTGCGCGGCGGACTCATGCTGCAGGGGGTAAACCTGGGTGATGATCCGGTCGCCGCTCTCGTTGACCTGCTTGCCGCGGGTCACGCTGTAATTCTGCTTCGCCTCCGCTTCCGGCACGATCTTCACCACCCCGCGACCCTCGATCGCCGAGAAGCCCTGCATGCGCAGCGCCGACAGCAGGATCGGATACACCTGGTCGCGCGGCACCGGCCTCGCCGAAGTGATGATCACCGTGCCCTTGACGCGCGGATCGATGATGAAGTTCTTGCCGGTGAGTTCGCCGACCGCCTTGATCACCGAGGGAATATCGGCGTTGACGAAATTGAGAACGACCGGGCCAGCCTGGGTCTGGGTCTGGGTCTGGGTCTGGGCCTGGGTCTGGGTCTGGGCCTGGGTCTGCAACGGCGGCAGCGCCAGCGCCAGCAACAGGACGCTCAACGTCAGCTGGCGGGGGAAAACCGATCGTGTTTTATTCATGTTGTTCATCGTTTCTACTGCAGCCTGTAAGAAAGGGTAAGCGGCTTGCCCTGGCGTTCGCCCACTACGGTGAGGTTCTGCACCCCCACCGTGCCGGACAACTGCCGCGCAAAGTCCTGCACATTGGCAACCGGCATGCCATTGACCATGCGTAGTGTGTCCCCGCTCTGCAGGCCCAGCCGCGCAGCCAGCCCGTCAGCCGCCACCGTGGTCAGCACCAGGCCAGGCTGCGCGCCACTCCCGGCGCGCGCCTGAACCCCGAGACTTTGCGGGTTGGCCAAGGCCTGGTTGAATTCATTGCGCGAGACCGGAATGTCGCCGCCAGCCAGCGCCAGCGGCTGCCCCACCGCATCCAGGTCGAGGCGCTCACGCATCCCGCGATTGAGCAAAATCACGTGGTCGGGGGCCACCGAATCCAGCACCACTCCCGGCACGATTTCATAACCGGTGGCAACGGCCTGGTCCTGCCCGTCAACGCCCAGAATCGCCATCGCCGGCTGGCCGCCCAGTGCAGCGAACACCCCGCGCAGCTTCAGGTTGAGCGAGGTCACCGGCTCATCGCGCAGATCCGCCTCTCCCTGCGCCGCGCCGAACAGATGCGCAGCACGCAGCGAAGCCAGTTGCGCGCCCGGCTCGATATCGGCGCGCGCGACGCTTGCCGACAGCGGCGGCACAGGCGCGGCAAAGCGCCAGGTCCAGTGCGCCAGCAAGGCCGCCAGCGCCAGCAGCAACAGCAGATTTAGCGGCGCGCCCAACCAGGAAGCGCGGCGCAACGAGACGAAAAGGGGGGCAAGCGACATCGCGTTCAAGCTTCCTATAAAAGGCATGGCGGCGCAACCAGGCGGGCCGCCCAGGCGCACGGGCGCCGCAGCAATTCCGCCGGACAGCACGTGGCATCGGCCGGGGAGAAACGCGACGCGCGCGTTCGATCGACGGCATTATTCCTCAATGCCATAGCGCTTGACCTTGCGCCACAACGTCGATTTGTCGATTCCGAGGATTTCCGCCGCCAGCGCGCGGTCGCCGTGCGTCTCGCGCAGGGTCTTGCGGATGAAATAGGCCTCCACTTCGTCCAGGCTTTGCGGTGGCAGATAGTCAAGGGCGCGGCCGCGCGGGTCCTTCTGTTCGGTCAGCCGCGGCGGCAGCACGTCGGCATCGATATGATCCGACTCGGCAAGAATGATCATGCGCTGGATGATGTTTTCCAGTTCGCGCACATTGCCGGGCCAGTCATAACGCATCAGCGCGCCGAGCACGGCGGTGCTGACGCCGCCGATGTGCTTGCCGAGGCGCAACGAATGCTTGTTCAGCAAATAGTAGGTCAGCAGCGCGATATCCTCGCGCCGCTCGCGTAGCGGCGGGATGCTGATCTCCATCACCGACAGGCGATAGAAGAGGTCTTCGCGAAACTGGCCGCTTTCCACCAGTTCGGGAATCGGCCGGTTGCTGGCGGCGATCACGCGGACATCGACGTGGACGGGCTCGGTGGCGCCTGTCGGGTAGAAACTGCCGTCCTGCAGCACGCGCAGCAGCTTGGCCTGCAGCGCCAGCGGGGCATTGTTGATCTCGTCGAGGAACAGGGTGCCGCCATCGGCAACCTCGAACAGGCCAGGCTTGTTGCGCTCGGCGCCGGTAAAGGAGCCCTTGCGAAAGCCGAACAGCTCGCTTTCGATCAGATTTTCCGGGATCGCCGCGCAGTTGATGGCGACGAAGGACTTGTCGCGGCGCTTGCCGCGCTGGTGGATCTGGCGTGCCACCAGCTCTTTGCCGCTGCCGCTTTCACCGAAGATCAACACGCTGGAGTCGTAGGCGGCGGCGGCGTCGATCAGGCGGTCTACCCGCTCCTTCGCCTGGGACTGGCCGATGATCTCGCCGCTTTCCTCGTAGGCACGGCTTTGCCGACGCAGGCGCTGGTTCTCGGTCGAGAGCAGGTAGAAACCGAGCGCCTTTTCCACCACGCAGCGCAGCTTGATGGTGTCGAACGGCTTCTGGACGTAATCGTAGGCGCCTTCCTTGAGGGCGTCGATGGCGGACTCGACGGTGGCATGGCCGGTGACCAGCACGACCTGGGTCTGCGGGTCATGCGATTTCACGAACTTGAGCAGATCGAGACCGTCGGCGCCCGGCATGCGGAGATCGGAGAGCACAACGGCGGCGGCGTTGTTTTCGAGGAAATCCATCGCCTCGTGCGCGTTCTCGGCGCTGGCCACCTTGAACGTCATCGACGACTCGGCCAGCACGGCGAGGATCAGCTCACGCATGTTGCGGTCATCCTCGGTAACCAGAATGGTCGGGACGGCGCCGGCCGTGCCGGCATCCTTGTCATTGTTGCGTGGAGAGGAGGCATCCTGTTTCATGATTTTGCTCGTTCCAGGTCGACTGCCGGCAGTTTGACGATGAAGCACGCGCCTTCGCCATTCGCGGCATCATAAGCAATAAAGCCGCCACGTTTTGTAACGATTGCCTGGCTGATGGACAGGCCAAGCCCGGAGCCCTGCCCGACTTCCTTGGTGGAAAAGAAGGGGTCGAACAAGCGCTTGCGGATATCCTGCGGCACGCCCGGGCCGTTGTCCGAAATAGCGATGGCGGCATAGGCGTCCTCCGCCCAGGTGCGCACGACGATGCGCGGCGACGGTGTCTTGTCGAGCGCGTCGATGGCATTGACCAACAGGTTGCTCAAAACGATGTCGAGCTGGCCGCATCCCCCTTCGACCACCAGCATTTCCGGGCACAGGTCCAGCACGATTTCGATTCGGTAGCGTTTAAGCCTGCAGTTGATGAATGTCTCGATCAACTCTTGTGCCAGCTGGTTCAGATCGCAGGTCTCGCCGCTGCACTTGTCCTTGCGCGCGTAGTCGAGCAATTCCTGCACCACGCGCGAGCAGCGCTGCGTCTCGTCGGCGATGATGCGGGCATAGCCCGCCAGTTTTGGATGCTCGGCCGCGCCCCGGTCGAGCAGTTGCGCATATCCAAGTATATTGCCAAGGGGCGTGTTCAGTTCGTGCGCGACGCCGGCTGCCAGTTGGCCCATCGCCACCAGTTTCTCGCGCGTCGCAACACTTTCCATCAGTTGGCGATACTCGGTGATGTCCTGCAGGATCAGCACGCCGCCCATGTCATTTTCCTCATCGCTGTAGAAGGCGAGGTTGAGCGAAAAAAAACGCTTGCCGCCACCGACGTTGAGGGCAATCTCCTGATTGCGGATGGCATGTTTGTAAAGAAAGGCATCGCGCAGCAGTTCACGGTCGCGCTCGTTGACGTCGAGCAGTTCGAACAGATTTGCGCCGATCAGCGCACCCGGCTGGACACCGAACAGCGCATCCGCCTGGCGGTTGGCGATGGTGACGCGCAAATCGTCGGCCAGGCTCAGCAGGGCGCCCGGCAGGCTTTGCAGAATGGTGTTGCTACGGTTGCGCTCGTTGAGAAAGCGCCCCTGACATTCCTCCACGGTCTGGAACATCATCCGCAGCGTAGTGATGGTGGTGTTGTATTCCGGTATCAGGCGGCCGATGCTGGTCCATGCGTAGGGCTCGGCCGAGGCCGGTTCCAGCAGACCTTCGCGCGCGCGAAGAATGCCATGCTCAAGTCGCCTCAGCGCGGCCCGTTCGCCAAGCAGGCGCACGATCAGATAGGCGAACAGGGCGGCCAGCAGGAAACCGGACAGCCAGAGAAGGTGCGATTCGCTCCAGAAAGGACCAAAAACGGCGTACAGCAGGCCGGCCAGCAATGCAATCGCCGGCAGCAAGTGGCCGGGAAAGATTGAAATGAAGGGGCGCCGGTTGGCTGTCCCCCGCAAACTCAGCGATTTGATGGCAATACCTCTTGATTGATTGACACAACACGGAAAAAACACGGCCGCCAGTCACCGGGCGGCCGTGCAGAACCACTGCAAGAGACAGATCAGAAGATGAACTGCAGGCCAAGCGTGGCCTGATTATAATCCTGCAGCGCCGGGTTGGTCGGGTGTTCGGTATCGAAGGAAATATCCGCGTATTCGAAGCTGACCTTCAACCTCTGCCCGTCCAGATAGTAGTTCGCACCGACGCTGTTCCAGTTCTGGTCGTAATACTCGACACCGCCGGTCTCGACGCCGTAATCGGATTTCTCGTGACGCCCGAAAAACTGCAGGCGACCCTTGCCAACCTTGTTGGGCAGCATGTAGCCGGCCTTGACGTAATAGCCCTCGAGATCGCTGGTGACGGGCAATGCGGGATCTGGACTCATGTTGGTGGCGCCACCGGTGTCGTACTCGAAGACCGCGCCGGACAGCGTATAGACCCCGCTCGCCGCCGGGTACTCCATGAACGCGTCCACCGTCCACGCCTTGTAATCCTTGATGTCGCTGCGCGCAACATAGTTTCCGTAGGCGACGCCTTCCTGCATATCGTAGGCGGCGCCAACGGTCAGCACCTTCTTCGTTCCCAGGTAGGTGCCCAGATAGCCGTAGTTGAATTCCGGCTCCCAGAAGCTGTAATGCACGCGGGTAGTCAGGCGCGGATTGTCCTCGGCCACTTCATCGCCCTCGCGGCCGTCGGCAATCATGACGCGATACTGGAATTTGGCATCCAGCAGGTTGCCCCAGACCGCCAGACCGGTATCGCGGCTGCCGCCGAACGGCGTGTAGGCGAGCACCTCGGCACGGTCCATGGTCAGCGGCTCCAGGCACGCCTCCAGGTTCTCCCGCGAGAAGGTGTTCTTGAAGCGGCCGGCAATGAAGCGCACCTCATCGAGATAGTCCAGGGTCACATAAGCGTCGCGGTAATAGACGCTCTTGTTGTCCTCGCCGAGCTTGCTGTCGTTGCCAGCCTCGATCTGCGCATAAAAACCCACGAAGTCGTTGTACTGGCCGGAAAAGGTCAGACGGTTGCGGCGCAAAAAAGCATCGTTCGACGAACCGTTATCGGTTGCCGAAGTGAATCCTTTGTGCTGCAACCATCCCTGCAGCGCGTACGTAAAGGTGAGCGAACCCTCCTCGCCAAACTCGATGGTGGGACCAGCCACTGCGCCCAGCGGCAGCAAACCGGCGAGCAGGCCAACAGCGCAGGCACGGGACAACGGGGAAACAGTATTGCGCGGGACAGTCGGAATTTTCATGTTATTTCGCTCCTGGAATGGCGTGATAAGCGCCCTGCACCTTGGTCAGGTCACCCTTGTGGCAGCTGCCGCAGGCGTCAGCCGTGTTGTCACGAGGCTTGGCGAGCATCTTCGCGTGCGCCACTTCTTGCTTCATGATTCTCGAATTCCCCTTGTGGCAGCCCGCGCACGAGTTGTTCACCTTGGCGTGCTGCGCATGCCAGGGCGCCTTGGCGGCATCCATTTCGGGCGCTGCCGCGCGCTTGCCGTTGTGGCACTTGAAGCAACTCGAAGCGCCCAGGCCGCAGGCATTGGCGAGAGAAATCGGCGACAGCCGCGCCGCGCCTTCCGCCAGCGCCGCCGTAGCCTCGCCACCCCAACCCGCGGCCGCAAGCGCGGCCGGATCTTCAGCGTGCTTGCCGGCCAGGCCCGTGAGCATTGCGACACCCAGGCCAAACAGCGACAGCATGACGCCACCGCGCCAGATTTTTCCCAACAGACTACCCTTACCTTGGTTGCGCTTCATCTACCCTTCTCCTTTGCTCGTCACGAGTTGCGGGAAGCCCGTCCAGACTATCCAGACGGGCGCCTTCCGTTTGCTTGAACCGCTCATCCCACGCTTTGCGTATCTCCGCCTCGCTCATACCCGAAGCACATGTACACGCCAGCCCATTGCCGCGGTACTTGAGCCTGGGCTGCCCCGGCTCGGCCGCAGCAGCGGCCGGGGCCGCCAACAGCAGGGCAAGGGCCATCAAAGTCACTGCGTCAGTGGATCGCATGGTTTCCGGTTCACCTCTGTCTTATCGACACTCTCCTAAAGCACAAGCCATGCCAGCGGACAATATCCAGTTTCATCAAAGGCTTATTGCAATTCTGCAAGCCCGGTTCGATTGCACAATACGTGCAATAAAGTGCGATCTTTCAAATTGCAATCGGTCCGGGCATGACAGCACACTGGAGAAATCGCGCGTCCTCGAGGTGGCTCGAAGCTCGGTTGCTCACTGACCCACGCCTGCCTCGATACGCAACAACTCGTAGCGTGCCGCCACAGCCTCGGCGAGCGCCCGCCGCAACAGCGGTACCGCGGCAGCGGGCAACTCGTGGGCACGGCTCAGGCTATCACGGTAGACGCGCTCGTAATGCTCGGCCGGCAGCACCCGCATGATCAGCACCACGCGCCAGTCGCTGTCCGGCGCGGTGAAGGGCTGCCGAAAATCGCGCGCCTCACCGGCGGGGATGCGGGTATCGAAAATCTCGCGCGTAATCGGCGTGTCGACATTCCAGCCGATCACTTGACGCCCCAGCTCGAAGATGCCGCCATCGGCATCGTAGCGGTAAAACGCGAGCTCGACCTTCGGCACCATATAGGTCGGGAAATGATGGCCGGCGCCACGGTTGCGAACGTTCGCCCGCGCCTCGTAGCGGCCGTCGCCAAGCGCATGCAGCTTCAGCGATACATCGATCGCCCGTCGCGTCATCTCCGGATCGTGAATACCGCGCCAGAGGTGCTGGCGATCCGGCATATGGCAGGACTGGCAGGTCTGTTTATTTTTTTCCTTGGCGTAGGGGCTGGCAAGCCATTGCCGGTAGGTGTCTTCCATCAATTTGCCGGCGATGCTCGGGCCATCATCCGGAAACTGGTGGCAATGCGCGCAGAAGCGGCTGTCCCCGAAAGCCGTGGATACGGTAAAGCCGCCATGCGGAATGTCGGCGGCGACCTCGCCGCGCGGCGGCGGCCCGAAGCGCTGGTGGCCGCGCACGTGGCAGGCCGCGCACACCAGGCCCCGATGCCCCAGGCCGGCTTCGACATAGTCCGGCGGCGGCTGCTGCGGTGCGTTCGGCCAGCCGTGCTCCAGCGCCAGCAGCGCTTTCTGCTCGGCCAGCGGCGCATGACAGCGCAGGCAACGGTTGCCCTGATCCTGATCCATCAATTTGAGCTGCCAACGCAAACCGGGGCCCATTGCCTTGCTGTGCAGCGAAGTGCGCCAGGCCGCAAGCTGTTCGGTATGGCACTGCCCGCAGGCCTCAGGACTGAGCGAGGCTTCCAGCGGCGAAAACGTGGCCGGCGGAGCGCCCTGCGGCGGCATCGGTTCGATCCAGTGCCTGCTTAAAAAGGCCTCGACCGTAGGCGCAGGCTTCTCGCCGCAACCTGACAGCAGCCCGAGCAGGAGCGGCAAGGTCGGCAGCAGCCACGTCTGCCACGTATGAAAAAGGCGGTTCAAATCCGGCTCCATGAAAAAAAGGCCCACGAGAGTATCGTGGGCCAGAATAGGAGAAAGCAAGGTTCAGGCGGAAATTAGCCGCCGCACGGGTTGGCGGGCGGGGCGCTGGTGCCGGCGGTCGGGATCACCTCGCCGTATTTGTAGGCCTTGTCCGCATCGATGATGGCATTGGAGGACTTGGCATACGCATCGGTGATATAGCGCTGGGCCACCAGGGTCGGGCTCGATGCCGCACGATAGAAGGACTTCACGTCGGTGCGCCACGGCGAATCCTCGGGCAGGATCGCATTGCCCGTCGCGTCGGTGATGACGCTTCCCGGGGTCAGCGAATTCCACTCGACCATCGCGCCGTCGTAGAAGCGGGTCGGCTTGCCGAGGATCACCGTGCTGGCCACGCCGGTGATCATCGCGCGGAAGGTCGTCTCGCAGTAGGTGTAGACGACATCGCCCGGCTGGTACGCATTGCCGAAGCCGACCTGCTGGTAGCTTCCATCGATGAAGCCCGCGCCGCTGACGTTGCCGTCCAGGTAGGCCTGCAGTTCGGCCTTGCCCTTGTAGGCATACCCTTTTGCCGAATCCAGCATATTGGAGAAGTCGAGCTGCAACGCGCCCCACGGATGACCCTGGCGCGAGCCGCTGTTCTGGAAGGTGGTCATGTAGTTCGCGACCGGGGTGATCGTGTTCGCAGTACTGGTTTCGCCGGCGCTGTATTGCGTGATGCTGCGCGCATCCCAGATGAAGACGCCGTCGTTCAGGACGTTGGTGTCGCTCGCGGGCAGGACAGCCAGCATGTCGCCCACCGTCGCCTGCAGCATGGTGTTGTCGACCAGCAGGTCCCTGACCGTGGCGTGTCCGTTGTTAGGCGCCGTGCTTGCTGTCGCCTGGAAGTCGGCGGGCAGCAGTTCGACGGCCAGCCCCAGATCGTCATCCAGCCACTGGTTGCCGCCATTGAGGATGGCCAGGTTCTTCTTGTCGACGCCCCAATAGCGCAAGGCATACCAGATGCGACCCTGCGCCATCGCGTTGCCCGTGCTGCCTTGGCCCATGGCAGCGACGATCATGTCGTTTTGCGGGTCGATGTTGTATTTCTTCAGCAACGCGTCCATGGCCGCGCCGTCCGGCACCATGCTCGGCGTCTCGATAACGCCATTGGTCCGGGTCTGGATCCATTCGCTGCTCGGCGACAGATAGGTAAACACGTTGATGCCGTTGGGCTTGATGTATTCCGCGCCCGCCGTTGTGCCCGCTGAAACCTGCAGAATCACCAGCTTGCCGGTAATCCCTGCCGGCCGCTGGTTGAGCCAGTCGCCCTTCCAGCGCTTGAGCGTCGATTCGGTGATCAGGCCGTTGACGTTGTCATCGTAGCTGGCAGCCGACTCCTGGGCGATCGCCGCCGGCGTGTTCACCGGGATGTTTTTTACCACGGCGGTCGTGTCCTCATCGCCGCCGCAGCCCTGCAGGCCCAGCGCCATTGCCAGGACGGTCATGCCGGCCCAGCCCCTATTCATCTGCTTATTCATTGAGAATCCTCCATCCATTATCAAGCCCGCGCCCACCTTGCCGGACGGCAAGACGGCGCACCCATAGCGGCCGGCCCGCTGGAGGCCGGCGGTAAAACCGCCCGTCCCAGCCATGCGCAACCTCCACCGCGACCATGGCCGCGGGCAAAACCCCCTTCAAGCCGTCGGTGCTTTCAGCACCACCGGCATCCAGCCCTGTTCCAGCGCATCGAGCAATGCGCCGTAATCGTCCGTATTCATTTCCCGCACTTGCGCGCCAGCGGCGCGTAAGGATTCGGCCAGGCCAGGCATCGCCGGCACCGCCGCGGGATCGATCAGCAAAACCCGTTTTTTCGTGCTCATACGCAATACACCACGTCATTGTCGAGAATCTGCCGCGCAAGGGCCGCCATGGCGTCACCGGCGGGGTTGAGTTCCACCACGGGCACCTCGGCGAACTCCAGCGCTTCCATTTGTTCCGCCACGCCGGCACTTTCGGGCAGCTTGCCCCAGGTGACGATGTTGACGGCATCGTCGAGCAGGGTGAGTCCGCTGGCCATGCGCAGCGCTTCGCCCGGTTTCTGCACGGCCACCATCAGAATGTGTTTTTGATCTGCCATGTCCCGTCCTCAGAAGACCAGCACCTTGTCGCACTTGCGCACGAGTTCGGCGTCCTGGTATTGGCCGCCGACGACGACGATGTCGGCGAGGGTGTTGAGATCGAACCTGCCGGCGGCGTGATGCTCGGCGCTGTGTTCGCACAGGGTGACGCTGTTCGGGCGCGCCCGGGCACGCTCGACAAACCCTGCATCGGCGAGCAGGTTGACGCCGGTGTCGGTCAGGAAGCTCAGGGTTTCCCAACCGCGCGCGGCTGCCGCGTCGATCAGGCCGTTCGCCTGCGGCAGAAAGCATTCATCGGTGATCACGATACCCAGTTGCATGACTCAGGCCTTCCTGATCTTCCAGGTGAAGGAACCGCTTCCCTCCTGGCGATCGATCAGGTCGTTACCCTCGGCTTCGCACATGGCCATGATCGATTCGCCCGAGGAGGGATTGTCGAAAACCAGGCTCAGCACGTCGCCTCTTTCCAGCTTCTGCAGCGCTTTCTTGGTGTACATCTGCGGGTGCGGACAGGCGTAGCCGCACACGTTCAGCTCCCATTCGCCATCGGCGATCTTGTTGAAACTCATTGCCATAACATTGCTCCTTAATAACCAATAACGGATTTCTTGTCTTGAATTTCCGGGCAGCCCTTAAAGGCCGCACTCCGAAGTCTTGCGGGCGTCGCTCCAGTCCATGTACCAGGTGAAAACCTTCACGCCGACATAGGCGCCGAGCACCATGCCGATCAGGAAGACCCAGCCGCTGGGGTCGCCGTTGGTGACGGTGGCGAAGAAAGCGCCGATGTTGCAGCCCATGGCCAGGCGCGCGCCGATGCCCATCAGCGTGCCGCCGACGATGGCGAAGAAGGCGGTTTCCCAGCTCGGCAGCTTCCATTTGAATTCGCGGCGGGAGAGCGCCATGATGGCGGCGCCGAGAATGATGCCGATCGACATGAAGCCGGGCGCATTCAGCAGCGGGTTCGGCAAGCCGTTGTCGAGACCGAAGAAGATGCTGTCCATGTTGTCGACGCCGAGCTTGTGCATGATCCAGCCGCCCCACTGCGCTTCCTGTGTGGTGATGTACCAGTAACCCGGGTCGAACACGGTGTCCTGGATGGACAGGCCCTCGGTGTAGCCCATCGCCACCAGCAGTTCGCCGAAGTTGAAGACGTCGTAGTGCTCGCGCAGGGCGCCGGTCACGTACATGTGCAGGCCGGCGAGAATGCCAAGGCCGATGCCGGCCAGGGCGGTATTCTTGGATGACGTGCACATGGCCCACATGCCTGAAATCTCGTCGCGCAGCGCCGGGCTGGCCTTGCCGGAACGGCGCAGGTAGCCTTTGCGATAGTAGAAAACATACAGCGCGATGAGGATGAGGATGACCGGCAGGATCGCGGTCAGGAAGGTGTTGTACAGCAAGGTGCTCGCAGCACCGCTCTGGCCGAGCGCGTCGGCTGTGGTGGAACCCTTCAGATCCCACATGTAGCCCGCGGTGAAGATATCAAACCAGCCCTGCGTGATGGTCAGCTCGACCGGCATGTCCTTGGCCGCGGCGGAATCGATCCACGACTGCGGCACCAGGGCGTCCCACCAGCCGCTGGCGGTCACAACGACGGCTTGAGAAAACGAGATAGCCAGGATCACCAGCATCGAATTCATGTTTCCCTCGCCCGCCTTGTAGAGCGAACCCGAGGCGCAACCGCCGGTAAAGACGATACCGAAGCCGAAAATTGCGGCGCCGACGACAATGTGCCATCCCATCGCGTTGGGATGGAATGTGCTGAAGCCACTCAGGGTGACGATGGCGGCGACGACCGCGTACAGCGCCACCGCGATCATCACGCCGACCGCCATGCGCGGCACTTTCACCGCGAACAGGTCGCGTACCGCCGATGCCATGCAGAAACGGCCGTATTGCAGCAGGATGCCGTAGGCGAGGCCAAACCAGACGTAAACCAGCAGATAGACGAAGCGCGTGTCCTGCGCCAGAGCCAGCAGCGAACCGGCGACAACGAGCAGGAAGACTCCCATCGCCTGGAGACTGCTTTTGCGAAACAGCCAATGCGTTTCAATTGAGATACTTGCCGACGCTACACTCACTTACACTCTCCTCAGTAAAACCGGCGAACCTGGCGGGCCGCCCCATGTTGCATTGCCTAAAAAAAACTCTTGCGCAGGTAAACACGCCAGCAATCAGGCTCCCGAACCGTGGCGAGATGCGCGCAGCCGAGCGTCTGCGCCAGCGCGGGAAACCCCTCGACAGCCGTGGGATTGTCGAGCACCACTTCGATGGCCGCACCCGGCCCGACTTCGCCCAGCACCTTCATGGTCAGCAACTGCGGCCGCGGACACATGGCGCCCAGGCAATCGACCGAGCGCACCACATGCACGCACCCCAAACCGGGAACATCGATGTCCTTGCTGACCAGGCTCGCCATACCGGCTGGCCGGTCATGAAAACGATCGAACAGAGTGTTCACTTGCACGCGCATCCTCCGCTTGGCGACCCGCATTAATAAGCACGTTGCGTGCCACATTGGTTTGTCTTTTGTAAACATATGGTTACTCCAACTCACGGGTTTCCATCCAATGAAAAATGCAATAGCGCCGGTTTTATGGTTTGGCGCTTGTGTCTTTTGCAACGGGAAAACGTCCAGGCTGGCGGCGAGACATTTGAGAGACACCGATCAATTCGTCACGCGGCGACACGGCATACGATTCCACGTGGCCTCCGCCCATGAAAGTCCGAGTCATCCAGAAATGTCCGTCTGGCCAACACGCTGGATTGCCGCGTTTCGATGGGCGGAGCCACCGCGCCATCGGTCAGGGCGCGGGGATCAGGAAGTCAGGCGCCGCCAGGTTGCCACCACGGTATCGGGATTGAGCGACATCGAGCCGATTCCCTGCGCCACCAGCCAGTCGGCCAGGTCGGGGTGGTCGCTCGGCCCCTGGCCGCAGATGCCGATGTATTTGCCTTGCCGCTTGCAGGCGGCGATGGCCTCGGCCAGCAGCTTTTTCACCGCCGGATTGCGCTCGTCGAAGCTTTCGGCCACCAGGCCGGAGTCGCGGTCGATGCCCAGCGTCAGCTGGGTGAGGTCGTTGCTGCCGATGGAAAAGCCGTCGACGTGCTGCAGAAAGTCGTCGGCCAGCAGCACGTTGGAGGGAATCTCGCACATCATGATCAGGCGCAGGCCATGGTCGCCGCGCTGGAGGCCGTTTGCCTCCAGCAGTTTCACCACCGCCGCGCATTCTTCCACCGTGCGAACGAAGGGAATCATCACTTCGACGTTGGAAAAGCCCATCGTCTCGCGCACCTGTTTCAGCGCGCGGCACTCCAGCTCGAACGCCGGACGGAACAGCGCCGACACGTAACGCGCCGCGCCGCGCAGCCCCAGCATCGGGTTTTCCTCCTTCGGCTCGTAGCGCTCTCCGCCCACCAGGTTGGCGTATTCGTTGGACTTGAAGTCGGACAGCCGCACGATCACCGGCTGCGGCCAGAACGCGGCGGCCAGGGTGGCGATGCCCTCGGCCAGCTTGTCGACATAAAACGAAACCGGGTCGGCATAGCCCGCCGCGCGCGCATCGATCTCGGCGCGAACGTCCGGCGGCTGGCCGGCATGGTCGAGCAGCGCCAGCGGATGTACGCCGATCATGCGCGCGATAATGAACTCCAGCCGCGCGAGGCCGACGCCGTGGTTGGGAATCTGCGCGAACTCGAAGGCGCGCTCGGGGTTGCCGACGTTCATCATCAGCTTCACCGGCGGCGCGGACAGGGTTTCGCTCGCCAGCGTCTCCATCGTGAAGGGCAGCTTGCCTGCGTAGACAAAGCCGGTGTCGCCCTCGGCGCACGACACCGTCACCGTCTCGCCGTCCTTCAGCACCGTGGTCGCCTCGCCGGTGCCCACCACGGCGGGAATGCCCAGTTCGCGCGCGACAATGGCGGCGTGGCAGGTGCGCCCGCCGCGGTTGGTGACGATCGCCGCCGCGCGCTTCATCACCGGTTCCCAGTCGGGGTCGGTCATGTCGGTGACGAGGATGTCGCCCGGCTGCACCCGGTTCATTTCGGCCGGGCTGGCGATCAGCCGCACAACGCCCGCGCCGATCTTCTGGCCGATGGCGCGGCCGCTGATGCGCACCTCGCCGGTCGCTTCCAGCGTGTAGCGCTCGCCGATGCCGTTGGCGCGCGCCTTCACCGTTTCCGGCCGCGCCTGCACGATGAAGAGTTCGCCGGTCTCGCCGTCCTTCGCCCACTCGACATCCATCGGGCGCTTGTAGTGCGCCTCGATCGCCACCGCCTGGCGCGCCAGTTCCAGCACCTCGGCGTCGGCCAGCGAATACTGCCGGCGCAGCGCCGCCGGCGTGTCCTCGACCACGGTCGCGCCGTCCTGCCACACCATGCGGATGGCCTTTTCGCCGAGTTCGCGCCGCACCACGGCGGGAAAGCCCTCGGCCAGCTTCGGCTTGTGCACGTAGAACTCGTCCGGGTTGACCGAGCCCTGCACCACGGTTTCGCCCAGGCCGTAGGCGGCGGTGATGAACACCACGTCGCGGAAGCCGGATTCGGTGTCGAGGGTGAACAGCACGCCGGAACAGGCGATGTCGGAGCGCACCATGCGCTGCACGCCGGCCGACAGCGCCACCTCGGCGTGGGCGAAGCCGTGGTGCACGCGGTAGGCAATGGCGCGGTCGTTGTAGAGCGAGGCGAAGACCTTCCTTACGTACAGCAGCAGGTCGTCGGCGCCGCGCACGTGCAGGTAGGTTTCCTGCTGGCCGGCGAACGAAGCGTCGGGCAGGTCCTCGGCGGTGGCCGACGAGCGCACCGCCACCGACACGTTGTCGCCGAGTGCGGCATAGGCCGTGCGCAGGCCGGTTTCGAGCGCGGCCGGCAACGCGGCCGCTTCGACCCAGGCGCGGATTTCCGCCCCCGCCGCGGCCAGCGCCGTCACGTCCGCCACGTCGAGCGCCGCCAGCCGCGCATGAATGCGCGCGCGCAAGTCGTTGTGGTCGAGAAAATCCCAGAACGCCTGCGCCGTGGTGGCGAAGCCGCCCGGCACCTTGACGCCGGCGCCGGACAGATTGCCGATCATCTCGCCCAGCGACGCGTTCTTGCCGCCCACGCGCGGCACATCCGCCATCGACAGGCTGTCCAGCGGAACGATATAGTCAGTTGAAGCCTGCATAATCCACTCCATGAAAAGCTACAGCGTTTTCTGCGTGTCCGATCACACCGGGGTCACCGTCGAGGCGGTGGCGAAGAGCGTGCTGGCGCAGTTTCCCGCGCTTGAGTTTAGCCTGATTGCGCTGCCTTTCATCGACAGCCCGGAAAAGGCGCGGGCCGCCGCGGCGCGGATTGCCGCCACGCCTGGCGCGCTGGTGTTTTCCACCCTGACCGATCCGGCCCTGCGCGCCGTCCTGCGCGACAGCCGCGCCAGCCTGTTCGATGTCTTCGACCTCGTCGCTCCCGCCGTGGAGGCCGCGCTGGGCCAGGCCGCCATCCCCAGCGGCGGGCGCACCCACGGCATGGCGAACGACTACGAATCGCGCATGGACGCGGTGAATTTCAGCCTGGCGCTGGACGACGGCCTGCAGCCGCAGCGGCTTGATCAGGCCGACCTGATCCTGGTCGGCGTCTCGCGCGTCGGCAAAACCCCCACCGCGCTCTACCTCGCTCTGCAATACGGCCTGCGCGTCGCCAACTATCCGCTAACGCCGGACGACCTCGAACAGAACAGCCTCCCCGGCGTCCTTCTCGCCCACCTGCCGCGCCTGCGCGCCCTGACCCTGTCGGCGGAACGCCTCGCCGCCATCCGCCAGGCGCGCTATCCCGACAGCCGCTACGCCAGCCCGCAGCAATGTCGCGACGAGCTTGCCGCCGCCGAGCGGCTATTCGGGCAGCATGGCCTGCCCGTGCTGGACACCACCCGCATGTCGGTGGAGGAAATCGCGGCGCGCCTGCGGCATTCCTGAGGCTGCGCCGCACAGTCATCTGTCCACAAGCTCCCCGCTTCCGCCCGACAGGCTCCTGGGGCGCCCCTGAAGCGCGTCAGCCCCGCGCCATCCGACGCTGCCTCACCACCTCGAACAGTGCCGCGGCGAGCGCCGCCGAGGCATTCAGCGACTCCACCCGCCCCGGCATCGGTATCCGCACCCGCAGCCGTGCGGCCTGCGCAGCCGCTGCGCTGAGGCCGGCGCCTTCGTTGCCGACCGCCAGCACGGTCGGGCCGGCGTAGTCCTCCGCATAGAAATCCCTCGCTTCACCCAGCGTCAGCGCCACGCTTTGCCCGGCGAACGCCGCCAGCCAGGCCGGCACATCGGCGTCCATCTGCATCGGCAACACGAACTGCGCGCCCTGCCCGCCGCGCAGCGCCTTCGGCGACCAGGGGTCGTGGCAGCCCTTCGACAGCACCGCCAGGGTGGCGCCCGCCGCCGCCGCGGTACGCAGCATGGAACCCAGATTGCCGGGGTCCTGAATGTCTTCCAGCGCAATCGCCAGCGGCGTCGCCGCGGAGGGCGCCGGCGCGAGCCAGGCGGCTTCGGCGAGCACCCCGGTCGGCGTGGCGACGGGGGCCAGTTCGGCGAACAACGCATCGGCCAGGACGATGGCCCTGGCCTGCGAACAGCGCGCGGCAAACGGGGCCAGCCGCGCGGCATCGAACGAGGCGGCCCGCACCAGGGTATGCGGCTGGCCGCCCGCATCGAGATACGCCGCCAGCAGATGCTCGCCGTCGAGCAGGGTCATCTGCGCTTCCCTTCGCGCACGGGCGGATTCGGACAGCTTCTTCAGCCGCTTGAACAGGGGATTGTCGCGCGAGGAAATGGGCGTTTCGGTCATGTCCGGATTATCCGCGTTTCGCTATCGCAGGCTACACTCTTACGATGCGCATCGCCCTCATCACCCCCTACGGCCGCGAACACCGCAACGGCAACTGGCACACGGCCGCGCGCTGGGCGCGCTTCCTGCGCGAGGCGGGCCACACGGTGCGGACGCAGGTGGAATGGGATGGCCGCAGCACCGACCTGATGCTGGCGCTGCATGCGCGGCGCAGCTTTGCCTCGATCCGCGCCTTTGCCGAGCGCTTCCCGACCCGCCCCCTGCTGCTGGCGCTGACCGGCACCGACCTGTATCGCGACATCCACCAGGACGCCGACGCCCAGCAGGCGCTGGAACTCGCGCACCGGCTGATCGTGCTGCAGGCGCGCGGCGTCGACGAGCTGCCGGTGCATCTGGCCGCCAGGACGCGGGTGGTCTACCAGTCGTCGCCCGACATTGCCCGCCTGCCCGCACCTGCCCATACCTTCGAGGTGCTGGTGATCGGCAACCTGCGCGAAGAAAAGGACCCCTTCCGGGCAGCGCTGGCGACGGCCTACCTGCCCGAGCATTCGCACATCCAGGTGACGCATCTGGGCAGCGCCCTCTCCGGGGAAATGGCCGAAACGGCGGAGATGGCGCAGAGCAAGCTGCCGCGCTGGCACTGGGCCGGGGAGGCGCCGCACCGCACGGTGCTGAAGCGGCTGGCGCGCGCGCACCTGATGGTCATCAGCTCGGTGATGGAAGGCGGCGCCAACGTCATCTGCGAGGCGCTGGCGGCGGATGTGCCGGTGCTGGCCTCGCACATGCCCGGCAATATCGGCATGCTGGGGGAGGACTATCCGGGCTATTTCCCGGTGGGCGACGAACGACAGCTGGCTACGCTCTTGTCGAGGGCCGAAATCGACCCCGATTTTTATGCCGATCTGTTGAGCCACGCCCGCCAGCGTCGCAGGCTGATGCGACCGGAGCAGGAGGCCAGCCGCCTGCGGCAGGTCGTGGCGGAGTTCGAGCAAGGCGCGGTGTGACCACGGCGAGCCGCAGCCAATCGATTCAACCCTCGTCGAACAGGATGCCGAACATGCGCGCGCGTTCGGCCGCGCTCAAACCGCGCAGCACACGCACCGCCTGGCGCGCGACCCGTTCATCGCGCGTGATCGAATATTCGATCGCCAGTGTGCGCCAGACGTCGGCCAGTGCCGGGTCGGACGCCTGCAGCTTTTGCAGCGCCTGGGTCACCCCCGTCTGCCCCTTCGTCAGATAAAACGTCAGCCCCAGGTTGTGCCAGGCCTGAATGTAGTCGGGGTCGGTTTCCACGGCCGCGCGATACGCCTGCATCGCCTCGCGGGGACGCCCGCTGTCGCGGTAGGCGTTGCCCAGATTGTTACGTGCATAGACATCGCCGGGCGCGAAGCGCAGATTCCGCTGGTACGCCGCGATGGCCTCGGAAAACCGCCCCAGCTCGCCCAGTGCGCGCCCCTGAACGAACCAGGCCAGCGGATTCTTCGCATCGGCCTGTGCCCACGTTTGCCCCCACGCCAGCAGACCCGGCCAGTCGGCGCGTTTTTCGAGCACCTGCGCCTGCCGTACCCACTCGGCCTGCGAACGCGCCGCAAGCACCGTCTGGCTGGCATCCAGACCAAACGTCTGGACGGCAGCCGCCACCGGGCCGGCAAACGCAAGGGCAAGCAGCAACGGGAGTACAGCGATACGGTCAGGCATGGGCGAATTCATAGATTGCTGCTGCCACAGGTAAGGATCGATGCCCGTCATTTTACGCCGCACTTGACGCATCGATTATGCTGTTGGCTGTTCAAAAAAGAGTCGCCCCATGCACGCCACCACCGAAAGCTTCATCCCCGGCAAGGACGCCTCGCTCGAAGCGTCGATCCGCACCCTGCAATCCAAGCTCGAAGCGCTCGATTTCCATATCGAAGAGCGCTCCTGGCTCAACCCGGTGGAGGGCGTGTGGTCGGTGCACATCCGCGACCGCGACTGCCCGCTGCTGTTCACCAACGGCAAGGGCGCCTCGGAGCTGGCCGCGCGGGCGAGCGCGCTGGGCGAGTATTTCGAGCGTCTGTCGACCAATTATTTCTGGACCCACTTCTATCTGGGCGAGACGATCGCCCACCGCAGCTACGTCCACCATCCCGACGAGCGCTGGTTTTCTTCGGACGACGACGCCTGGCCGGCCGAACTGCTCACGCCCGAACTGCACGCCCACTACAACCCCGACGCCGGGGTGCGCGCCGACCAGCTGATCGATCTCAATTCCGGCAACGCCGAACGCGGCATCTGTGCCATTCCCTACCAGCGGATGCGTGACGGCGAGACCGTGAATTTCCCGGTCAACCTCATCGGCAACCTCTACGTCAGCAACGGCATGTCGGCCGGCAACACGCTGAAGGAGGCGCGCACCCAGGCGCTATCCGAAATCTTCGAGCGCCACATCAAATTCCGCATCATCGCGGAGAGCCTGTGCCTGCCCGACGTGCCCGAAGCCGTGATCGAGCGCTACCCGCACATCGCCGCCGGCATCCGCGCGTTGCGCTGCGCCGGCTTCGGCATTCTGGTGAAGGACGCCTCGCTCGGCGGCCAGTATCCGGTGATGAACGTCACCCTGCTGCATCCCCACGACCAGGGCTGCTTCGCCAGCTTCGGCGCGCACCCGCGCTTCGAGGTGGCGCTGGAACGCGCGCTGACCGAACTGCTGCAGGGCCGCGCGCTCGATTCGCTGGCGGGTTTCCCCGCCCCCGGCTTCGACGAAGCCGAAATCGCCGACCCGCAGAATTTGGAAATCCACTTCGTCGATTCCAGCGGCGTGATTTCCTGGCAATTCCTGCGTGACACCCCCGACTTCGAATTCGTCGACTGGAACTTCGGCACCACGACCGAAGAGGATTACGCGTGGTCGGTCGATGCGCTGCACGCCGAAGGGCACGACCTCTACATCGCCGACTTCACCCACCTCGGCGTCTACGCCTGCCGCATCCTGGTGCCGGGCGTGTCCGAGATCTACCCGGTCGAGGAACTCGAATTCGAGAACAACAGCGTCGGCAACCTGATCCGTCCGGCGCTTGCGCGCCTGCCCGAGCTGACCGACGAGGAATGTGCCGAGCTGCTCGACCTGATCGACGAACTGGAACTGGCGGACGATCGCCTGGTCACGGTGCTGATCGGCTTGGCGCCGGATGCCGATTCGCCGTGGACCGACATCCGCGTCGGCGAGATCAAACTACTGCTCGCGCTCGCACTCGGCGACGACGACGCGATCCGCGAAGGCTGCACCTGGATCGCCCAATACGGCCAGCGCAGCGAAGCGCGTCTCAAGGTCTACCGCTGCATCGCCGACCTCACCCAACTCGGCGACCCCAGCCCATTCGAGCCCGCACTGGCCCTGATGTACGGCCGCGAGACGCTGGAACAGGCGTTCGCGCTATTCAATCAGGACGAGCGATTTTTCGGGTTGACGAAACTGGGCGGAAACTTCGAGGGCAGCGCGATTCACCAGCGCTTGTTGGAGGCGTATCGCAAGGTGCGCGGGTAGGTTGGGCTGCAAAGCCCAACAGTGAATACGTTGGACTTCATTTCATTCAGCCCAACCTACGCGGGCTGACAGCGATCAAGGCAATCAAAAGGGCCAAGCTCACAATACCCCCCAATCTATTTTTCATCCCAAGGCTTGTCAGCCATCCCGTCAACGTCACGGCTACCGTGCATCACCGTGAGCACGAGCACACGTCCAGGTTCGAGGCGGTACATGATCCGATAGCCCTGGACGATGACTTCCCTTAATGTTTTGTCTTCCGCCTCGGGAATCGTGCGACCACTCTCAGGAAAAGTTTGTAGCCGGCGAGTAGCAAGGACAACTCTTTCGGCAAAGCGCCGGGCATAGAATCCGGAATCCCGGCCGATATAGCGCACAAGATCGTCCAGATCGTCCCGCGCGCAATCCGACCACTCAACCTTCATGGTTGAGATAGCGTTTTTCCATTTCTTCCTGCGAGGTGATCTTGCCTTCTTCCGCCGCCTTCAACGAGCGCTCCAGTTTCTGGCGCACGTAAAGGGCATACATGGCATCGTCGAAGCTTGCCTGGTCTGGCAAGTGGTCAGCGATATCGTGGACGATTTGTTTGACAGTTTGCATAGGGTGGCTCCTTGGAAAAACCCGTTGAAACGCCATTCATTCTAGCCTGCCGCGCGCTGCCGCACCGTCTCATATAAACACAGCGCCGCCGACACCGAGACGTTGAGGCTTTCCACGGTGCCGCCGATGGGGATGCGCGCGACCTGATCGCAGTTTTGCTTGACCAGGCGGCGGATGCCCGCGCCTTCGGCGCCGAGTACCCAGGCGATGCCGGATTTGGCGTCGACGCGGGATAGCGGCTGGTCGCCGTCCATGTCGGCGGCGATGACCCAGATGTTGTGTTCCTTGAGTTCTTCAATCGTGCGCGAGAGGTTGGTGACCATGATGTAGGGCACGGTTTCGGCGGCGCCGGAGGCGACTTTTTCCACCGTGGCGTTGATGCCGACGGCGTTGTCTTTCGGCGCGATGACGGCATGCACGCCGAAGGCGTCGGCTGAACGCATGATCGCGCCGAGGTTGTGCGGGTCGGTGACGCCGTCGAGGATCACCAGAAGCGGCGGGCCCTTGATGTTTTCCAGCACTTCGTCGAGCGAATGCGTCAACGCGACCGGCTTGACGCGGGCGACCACGCCTTGGTGCCTGGCGGCCTTGCCAACCAGCCGGGTCAGGCGGTCCGCTTCGACCTGTGCGAGCTTGACCCCGTTGTCCTTGGCCTGATGCACCAGGTCGCGCGCGCGCGCGTCGCGGCGGGTGAGGTCGAGATAGATTTCCAGCACGCCCGAGGGATCCTGGCGCAGGCGGGCCAGTACGGGGTGAAAACCGTAAATGAGTTTTTCGGCGGTCTTCTCGCTCATTTCTTCTTGCGGCCGGAACCGGATTTGCCGGCGGCCTTCTTTTTCGGCGCTGATTGCTCGAATGCACGCTGCATATCGTGTGCGGAGTCGTCCTGTTCAACCAGGCTGAAGTCGATCTTGCTGGTCTCGATGTCGGCGCGCATCACCTTGATGCGCACGCGGTCGCCCAGGCGATATCTTTTCCCCGTCCGCTCGCCGAGCATCAAATGCTTGGCCTGGTCGTAATGGAAATAATCCTGGCCGAGTTCGGACACATGGACCAATCCCTCGATGAGGAGGTCGTCGAGCGCGACAAACATCCCGAAGCTGGTGACCGCGCTCACCGTGCCGTTGTATTCGTCGCCGATGCGATCGCGCATGAAATAGGTTTTCAGCCAGGCGTCGACGTCGCGGGTAGCGTCGTCGGCGCGGCGCTCGGTCATCGAGCAGTGGGCGCCGATTTCAGCCAGCCCCTTGACGGGCAGTTTCTCGCTGTTCAACACCGCCTTGATGCCGCGATGCACCAGCAGGTCGGGATAGCGCCGGATCGGCGAGGTGAAGTGGGTGTAGGCCTCGTACGCCAGGCCGAAGTGGCCCTTGTTGTCCGGGCTGTAGACCGCCTGCCGCAATGAACGCAGCATCACGGTCTGCAACAGGCCGTGGTCGGGACGATCCTTGATCTTCTCCAGCAGCGCTGCGTAATCCTTGGCGTGCGGTTTGTCGCCGCCGCCGAGATCGAGCCCGAATTCGGCCAGGAAGCTGCGCAGCGCGGCGAGCTTCTCGGGGGTCGGGCCTTCGTGCACGCGGTACAGCGCGGGCTGCTTGTTCTCCTGCAGAAAATCCGATGCGCAGACGTTGGCCGCCAGCATGCATTCCTCGATGATGCGGTGCGCGTCGTTGCGGACCACCGGCACGATGTCCTTGATCTTGCCATGGTCGTCGAAAACAATCTGCGTTTCGGTCGAGCCAAAGTCGATCGCGCCGCGCTTGGCGCGCGCCTTCAGCATGGTGCGGAACAGCTTATCCAGCGCCTGCAGGTGCGGCATCATCGCGGCGTGTTTCTGCTCCGGTTCGGCCGCACCGGAAAGCCAGTTCCACACCTGGTTGTAGGTCAGGCGCGCGTGCGAATAGATCACCGCCGGATAAAAGCGGTATTCCTTGACGCTGCCGGTACTGGTGATGCGCATGTCGCACACCATCGACAGGCGGTCGACCTCCGGGTTGAGCGAGCACAGGCCGTTGGACAGCGCCTCGGGCAGCATGGGGATGACGCGGCGCGGAAAGTACACCGAGTTGCCGCGATTGAAGCCTTCGCTGTCGAGCGCGTCGCGCGGCTGCACGTAATGGCTGACGTCGGCGATCGCCACCACCAGCCGGTAGCCGCTGCGGCCGAGCGGCTCGCAATACACCGCGTCGTCGAAGTCGCGCGCGGTCTCGCTGTCGATGGTGACGAGCGGCAGATGACGGATGTCCTCGCGCCCAGCCATGTCCTTTTTCTGCACCTTGCCGGGCAGCCTTGATGCCTGCGCCTCGACGTCCGGTGGAAACACGTACGGCAGATCGTGCTTGCGCAGGGCGATCTCGATTTCCATGCCGGGGCCGGTGAAGCTGCCGATGACCTCGGTCACCCGCCCGATCGCCTCGTTGTGCGCACCGGGCTGGGTGACGATTTCCACCGTCACCACCTGCCCGGGCTGCGCGGCACCCGCGTGCTCGGCCGGCACCAGAATGTCCTGGTTGATGCGGCGGTTCTCCGCAATCAGAAAGCCGACACCGCCTTCGAGATAGTAGCGGCCGACGACGAATTTGTTGACGTGCTCCAGCACCTCGACGATCTTCGCCTCGCGCCGCCCGCGCCGGTCGAAGCCCGCCACCCGCACCAGCACCTTGTCGCCGTGCAACACACGGTGCATTTCCTTGGGCGACAGATAAAGATCGTCGCCACCCTCTTCCGGCGCCACGAAGCCGAAGCCGTCGGGATGGCCCTCGACGCGGCCCTTGATCAGGTCCAGCTTGTCCGGCAGGCACAGCTGGCGCTTGCGGTTGAGCATCAGCTGGCCGTCGCGCTGCATCGCGCCCAGGCGGCGCGGGAACAGGTCGCGCTCGGCCTCGGTGATTTCCAGCTGCGCGGCAAAGGCATCGGCGTCGACCGGGCAGCCCGCCTCGGTCAACAGCTGCAGGATGTATTCGCGGCTCGGCAGCGGCGACTCGTAGCGTTCGATCTCACGCTCGTAGAACGGATCGGCCTGGCGAATCGCCGGAATTTTGTGTTTGCTTGCGCGGCTGCGCGATTTGGTCGTTGACAATTTAATCTCTGCTCTCTAGAATGCGCGCCTTATTGCCCAGATGGCGGAATTGGTAGACGCGCACGGTTCAGGTCCGTGTGCCGCAAGGTGTGGAGGTTCGAGTCCTCTTCTGGGCACCAAATGTTGCAAGTAAAAAGCCGACCCCGTGTCGGCTTTTTGCTTTTTCAGATTTTGTTTTAACCATCAAACCTCGTAGGGATGGCGACGCACGATTGTCTCCACCCGATCCGGCCCGGTCGATACCACGTCCACCGGAACTTCGCACAGCGCTTCCATCCGCTTCAGGTAGGTCTGCGCCTTTTGCGGCAGCTTGTCGAATTCCTGCACGCCCACGGTGGTATCGCTCCAGCCCGGCAGGTCTTCATAAATCGGCTCGACGCTGGCGATCGATTCGGCGCCCACCGGCAGGATGTCGCAGGTCTCGCCGTCGATCTTGTAGCCGACGCACACGCGCACGGTTTCCAGCCCATCCAGCACGTCGAGCTTGGTCACGCACAGGCCGGACACGCCGTTGATCTGGATCGAGCGCTTGAGCGCGGCGGCGTCGAACCAGCCGCAGCGGCGCTGGCGACCGGTGGTGGCGCCGAATTCATGGCCCTTCTCGCCGAGATACTGGCCGACGTCGTCGAATAGCTCGGTGGGGAACGGCCCGGAGCCGACGCGCGTGGTGTAGGCCTTGGTGATGCCCAGCACGTAATGCAGCGTATTCGGGCCGACACCGGCGCCGGTGGCGGCGCCGCCTGCGGTGCAGTTGGACGACGTCACAAACGGATAGGTGCCGTGGTCGATGTCGAGCAGGGTGCCCTGCGCGCCCTCGAACAGCAGGTTCTCGCCCGCCTTGTTGGCCTCGTACAGGCTGCGCGGGACGTCGGCCACCATCGGCTTCAGGCGCTCGGCCATGGCCATCATGCTGTCGAGCGTCTGGTTGAAACTCACCACTTCAGCCTTGTAGTAGTTCTTCAGCATGAAGTTGTGGTGGTCGAGCACTTCGCCCAGCTTGGCGGCGAAGCGTTCGCGGTGGAACAGATCCTGCAGGCGCAGTGCGCGGCGTGCCACTTTGTCCTCGTAGGCGGGGCCGATGCCGCGCCCGGTGGTGCCGATCTTGCCGGCGCCCTTGGCGATTTCGCGCGCCTGATCGAGCGCGATGTGGTGCGGCATGATGAGCGGGCAGGCTTCGCTGAGCTTGAGGCGGCCCGCCACGTCGACCCCGGCGGCCAGCAGCATGTCCATTTCTTCCAGCAGCGCGGTCGGCGACAGCACCACGCCGTTGCCGATGTAGCAGGTGACGTTGTCGCGCAGGATGCCGGAAGGGATCAGGTGCAGCACGGTTTTCTTGCCCGCCACCACCAGCGTGTGACCCGCGTTGTGGCCGCCCTGGAAACGCACCACGCCCTGCGCGCGGTCGGTCAGCCAGTCGACGATCTTGCCCTTGCCTTCATCGCCCCACTGGGTGCCGATGACGACGACGTTTTTTGCTGCCATGGTGAATCTCCCTTTACTTTATTGTGCTGCAACTTTATTGAGCATCGGAACCGGCGATGACCAGTTCGCGCAAATCCAGACTGAATCCGGTGGCCGGGCGCGCCCGGCCGAATACCCGCCCCACTTCGTCGTAGCGTCCGCCCTGCGCAATCGCATGGCTGCGCCCGCCGGTGTAGGCGGCGAACACGACCCCGCTGTGATAGCCGTAGCCACGCAGCTCGGCCAGATCATAGGCCGCCTCCACGTTGACAAGGCCGCGGTCGAGCATCTCCAGGGTATCCAGTGCGGCCTCGACTGCCGCCAGCGGCGGCAGGCACGCACGCGCCTCGGCCAGCACGCTGCGGTCGCCATACAGGCGCGGCAATGCGGCAAAGGCGTCGCGCAAGGCGATGGGCAGACCGGCGGCAAGAACCGCCACGACGCTGCTGTCCTTGGCCTGCAGCGCCCCGAACAGTTGGTGTTCGACCTCGCGGCTCAAACGGGCCTCCTGCGCCAGCGCACGGTAAACCCCGACGTGGCCGATGTCGAGCTGCAGCGTTTTCACCCCGCATGCGGCGAGGCCCTGCAGCATCAGCCCGAGGATTTCGAGATCCGCTTCGGCCCCGGCTTCGCCATACAACTCGGCGCCGATCTGGATCGGTTCGCGCGAGCGGTGAAAGCCGTCGGACTGGGTGTGCAGCACGCTGCCCGCGTAACACAGGCGATTGACGGCATTGGCCGCCAGCAGGTGCGCATCGATGCGCGCCACCTGCGGCGTGATGTCGGCGCGCACGCCCATCAGGC
Source organism: Thiobacillus sp. (assembly GCA_021166845.1). Lineage (GTDB taxonomy): Bacteria > Pseudomonadota > Gammaproteobacteria > Burkholderiales > Thiobacillaceae > Thiobacillus. The sequence goes on along the minus strand of JAJPEP010000102.1, from coordinate 21,948 downwards.
GTCCGCTGAGCTGGTCGACCAGCTTGAAGGTTTTGAGGTCGAGATCAACCCCCACTCCGGTCAGCAGCGAATCGACGTACTCCATCAGCGGCGGAATCACCAACTGATAACCGCGATCGCGGAACAGGTCGAGCAGCGCGCGCCGCATGCCCTCCATGCGCCAGGCCTGCGGCGGCAGCACATCCTCGACGTTTTCGGGCAATAACCAGGCAGTCATTTCAGTTCAGATCAGCAACAAAAAAACGCCGCCGATAATCGAGGCAGCGCCGATAAAACGCAATTGGCCATCACGAAGTTCCAGCATCCTGCGAAAGCCCTCCCGCCACACGGCAGGCGCCGCAAACGGCAGGATCCCTTCAATCATCAGCAACAATCCGATTGCAGCCAGCCAGTCGGAACCGGTCACTGACCGCCGGCCGCACGCGGATTCTTCATGTACTTGAAGAAGTCCGCGCTGGGGTCTAGCACCATCACGTCGCTCTTGTTCTTGAAGCTTTCGCGATACGCCTGCATCGAACGGTAGAACGCATAAAACTCGGCATTCTTGCCATACGCCGCGGCATACAGCGCAGAGGCCTTTGCGTCGCCCTGGCCCTTGACGCCCTGGGCATCGCGGTAGGCTTCGGCAACGATCACATCCTTCTGCTTGTCGGCGTCGGCCCTGATCTTTTCGGCCTCGGCCGCGCCGGTCGAGCGCAGTTCGTTGGCCACCTGTTTGCGTTCGGCTTCCATCCGGCGATAGACGTTCTCCGATACCGCTTCGGGCAGATCGACCCGCTTGATCCGTACGTCCACCACCTGCACGCCGATCGTTCGCGCATCCTGATCTGCCTTGGCGCGGATGATGCTCATGATTTCCTCGCGGCTCCCCGATACCACCGCATTGATCGTGCGCTTGCCGAACTCCGCACGCAGGCCGTCGTTGACCGTCTGGTTCAGGCGAATCTCCGCCCGCCTCTCGTCGCCGCCGACCGACACATAGAACTGCCTGGCATCGATCACGCGCCATTTGATGAACGAATCGACCAGCACGTTTTTCTTTTCCGAGGTGATGAAGCGTTCGGGATCGGCCGAGTCCAGCGTCAGGATGCGCGTATCGAAATAGCGCACGTTCTGCACCAGCGGCAGCTTGAAATAGAGGCCGGGCCTGGTCTTCACCGACACCACTTCACCCAGCTGGAACACCAGGGCATTCTGCCGCTGGTCCACCGTGAACATGCTGGCGCTCAGCACCACCAGCAATGCAATCAGCGCAATCAGGATGAAACCGAGATACTTGCTCATGGCCGTGCCTCCCGGTCGCGGTTGCGCAAGGCGTCACGCGTGCGAGCGTCCAGGGGCGTGGCGGCCGACGCCGGCGCCGACTGCACATCCGGGCCGCTGCTATAGGGCTGGCTCACGGTCTGCTGCAATTTGTCGAGCGGCAGATACAGGAGGCTGTTGCCGCCCTTCTGGTCCACCAATATTTTGCTGGTGTTGTTCATTACGGCCTGCATGGTGTCGAGATACATACGCTGGCGCGTGACCTGAGGCGCCTTCTGGTATTCGGTAAAAATTTGCGCGAAGCGGCTGGCCTCACCCTCGGCGTTGGCAATCACCGACAGCTTGTAGCCCTCGGCCTCTTCCGTCAGACGCGACGCCAGACCGCGGGCGCGCGGCACGACGTCGTTGAAATAGGCTTCGGCTTCATTTTTCAGGCGCTCACGATCCTGACCTGCTTTCACCGCGTCGTCGAACGCGGCCTGTACCTGCTCGGGCGGCTGGATGTTCTGCAGGGTCACCTGGCTGATGCTGATGCCGGTGTTGTAGCGATCGAGAATCTGCTGCAGCAATATCTTGGCGCTCGCGGCAATTTCAGCGCGGCCTTCATACAGAACAAAGTCCATCTTGTTTTTGCCGACGATTTCGCGCATCGCGGTTTCGGCCACTTGCAGCACCGTTTCTTCCGGTCCGCGGTTAACGAAGAGAAAATCTTTCGGGTCTTTCAGGATGTATTGAACGGCGAACTGCAGATCGATGATGTTCTCATCGTCCGTCAGCATCAGCGATTCCCTCAGCACCTTGCTCTTGACGTCGCTGCGGTAGCCGATTTCAACGGTGCGCACCTGATCGACGTTGACGATCTCACGCGACTCGACCGGCCACGGCAGATGCCAGCGCGGACCCGGCTCGGTGGTCTCGACATATTGGCCGAAACGCAGCACCACGCCCCGCTGGCCGGTGTCGACGATGTAAAACCCGCTTGCCACCCAGACCAGCGCCAGCACGCCAATCAGCAGGCCGACCAGATTGCCGCCGCCCGGCAAGCCTTCGGGCGAAAAACCCTCTCCGCCGCCACTGCCGCCACCGGTGTCCTTCTTGCCGAACAGGCCATTGAGGCGCTGGTTGATGCGGCGCCAGATCTCATCCAGGTCAGGCGGCCCGCTGTTTTTATTGCGGTTGCCGTTGTTGCCCCATTGGGGATCGTTCCATGCCATATCGATTTATTCAGAGATAACTTCAGTTCGAGGAGAGGTGTCGTCTGGCGCACTGGCTTCATGCCGAACACGGCCAGCGCAAAGAATTTCCGACAGCGCCTCACGTAAAAGTTCAAGTCCAGCGCCGGTTTGCGCGGACACATACACGCTTTGAAGTCTACCATACTCGTCGCGCCCAACCCCCGGCGCCACGTCCGTCAGATCGAGCTTGTTGTAGACGCGAAGCTGCGGCACGACATCCGCGCCGATTTCATGCAACACCTTCTCGACCGCCTCGATCTGACGCTCGCGCCCAGGGCTGGACGAATCGATCACATGCAGCAGCAAATCGGCTTCGGCCGTGGCTTCCAGCGTGGCCCGGAAGGCCGCCACCAGGTCATGCGGCAGGCGGGTGATGAAGCCGACCGTATCCGACAGCACCACTTCGCCGCTCGCCGGTTCACCACCGGCGGATTCAGCCAGGCGCGGCAGATAAACCTTGCGCGTGGTGGTGTCGAGCGTGGCGAACAGCTGGTCGGCCGCGTAGGCGCCGGCGCGCGTCAACGCATTGAACAAGGTGGACTTGCCCGCATTGGTGTAGCCCACCAGCGCCACCGACAGCACATTCTGGCGCGCGCGCGAACGCCGCTGGGTGCGGCGCTGCTTGCCCAGTTTGGCGAGTCGTTCGCGCAGCGCCTTGACCCGCAGCCCGATCAGGCGGCGGTCGGTTTCCAACTGCTTCTCGCCCGGGCCGCGCATACCGACACCGCCGCGCTGTCGCTCCAGGTGGGTCCAGCCGCGCACCAGGCGGGTCGACAAATGCTGCAACTGGGCCAGCTCGACCTGCAGTTTGCCTTCGGCACTGCTCGCCCGGCGGGCAAAGATATCCAGGATCAGGCTGACGCGGTCGATCACCCGGCAGTGCAGGCGGCGCTCCAGATTGCGTTCCTGCGCGGGCGACAGCTCGTGGTTGAAAATGACGACATCGGCTTCGGTGGCGGCCACCAGCGCCGCGATTTCATCGGCCTTGCCGCTGCCGACAAACAGTGCGGCGTCCGGACGGCTGCGCTTGCCCTGCACCTCCCCCCGGATGTCGAGTCCCGCCCCCGCTGCCAGCAAGCGCAATTCGGCCACGCTTTCGGCAAAATCCGGGGTCCCGAAATCAAGCGCCACCAGGATGACACGCTCGCCGCCCACGTGCCGCTCAAACAACGGCGACTCTCCGCATATAGGGCTGCCGCATCGAGGCCTGCCGCTCGAGGCCTTCGATACGGCCGGGCGATGCGGGGATAGGCGCGCAGCGCTGTGCGTTCAAAATGGGATGCCGGGAGGGCTGTGGCTCGATGTTCATACAGGCCTCACAGTTTGGGGGTGATTTCAGCATTTCAAGCCGAACGCAAGAGCACGCCGGCCGCGGGCGCCCAAAATGCCACCTGCCCGTAGTCCACCCCCATATCGGCCAGGACACGTGCATGGACTCGCTTAAAGGCCGTCTAATGCCAAAGTGCGTTTACAACTCCACCGCCCGCAGGCGCTCGGCCGCCTGTTCCGGATTGATGGTGTTGACGAACAATCCCGAGCCCAGCTCGAAACCGGTCGGAATCGAGGTGCGCGGGCAGATTTCGAGATGCCAGTGGTAGCTCGGCGCGTGGGCGGCACGCTGGGCATCGTGCGGCACCGAGTGCAGGAAGAAGTTGTACTGCGCGCCGCCGATGACCGCATCCAGCCGCGCCATGGTGCGCTTCATCACCCGCGCCAGGTCGGCCATGTCCTCGGCGCGCACGTCGAGAAAATCCGCCTGGTGCGTCAGCGGCAGGATGTGCACTTCCCACTCGTAGCGGCTGGCGAAGGGCTTGATGGCGATGAATTTTTCGCCGCGCTCGACCACGTACTGGCCGACATTGATCTTGCGTCGCACCGCGCCCGAGGTCCGGTCGTAGATCGTCGCCTCGAAGGTCAGCGCCTCGTCGATCAGCGCACAGAAAATGCAGTGGTGGTGCTTGGCGTAATGCGCCGCGCTGTTCTTCACCTCGGCGTCGACGTTTTCCGGCACCACCGGCATCGCGATCACCTGGCTGTGGGTGTGCGGAATCGACGCCCCGGCCGCCGGGCCAAAGTTCTTGAACACCAGCACGTATTTCAGCCGGCTGTCCGATTCGAACAACTGCCGCATGCGCATCTGGTAGACCCCGAACAGCGCGGCCAGATGGCTTTCCGCCATGTCCTGCACGGCGATGCCGTGTTCATGATGATCGATGATGACCTCGTGCCGGCCGTAGCCGTCGATGGTCTGCTGCAGGCCGAAATTGAAGCCGGCCTGTTCGCGGTCGTCGCCCAGCACCGGGTAGAGGTTTTCCACCATGCGGATCTGCCAGTCGCCTTCCGCCGGCCAGCTCAGGATTAGCGGCGGCGTCTTGTGCTCGTTGCCGCGGCAGAACGGGCAGGTTTCCACATGCTTGCGGGTGTCGCGCGGCGCCAGTTCCTCGGCCTTTTTCGGGCGCATGCTGCGCGCAGTGGCGACCAGCACCGACTCGCTCGGCACGACGGGATTGATTCGGATTTCGCGGACTTCGTTCGTCTCGGGGGGGGTTGGTTCTGACATGCGGCTTCTCCTGTGGCTGCCAAGCTTAAATCAGCCGGACCACGCTGTCGGTTCACTTATTCTTATGCCCCCAGTCAGGCTTTTTATCCCTTCCGCCGCCAAGGCCTTGCATTGACGAAGGCCCGGCCGGCGCCGACAATGACAGGTCTTTTCCGACCCTCCGGAGCATCCCCATGGACGCCGATAAAACCCTGCACGACGAACAGCGCATCATGCGCATGATGCGCAAGACCCTCACCTCCATCGTGCGCGACACCGCGCCGCGCGACGGCAACCCCAGCCCCCTGACCGAAGCCACCGTGCTCGGCATCAAGGATTGCCTGGTGGTGATTTCCAACCGCGAAGCCGAACTCGCCCAGCTCACCGGCCGCACCCTGGAAGAGCGCCCGCATTTCACCGACGAAACGCCCACTTCCCACGCCGTCAAGATCGGCAGCATCCCGAAAAAAACCCACTAAGCATGCCGCAAGCCGCCAGCCTGTTCAGCGATATCGAATCGAATGTCGTCGGCACCTCGGCGGTGGTGATTTATTCGCCTTCCGGCAAGAAACGCCAGCGTTTCCCGGAAGGCGTGGTCGAAATGTATGCCAGCGAAACCGATGCACTGGCGCACGCCGACCCGGTCAACGGCCGCTACGCGGCCATCGCCAGCGGCCCCTCGCGTTCGTCGGAAGGCTTCAGGCTGTTTTACCTGGTGCGCTGGCTGGAATGATATTCAGCTTCCGTAGACCTTGCGCCGCACCCGCTTCTTGCGCCGCATCCGAGTCGCTTCGCTTTCGCTCAGCGGGCCGCGTGTCTTGCCTGCAAACGGATTGCTGGCGCCGCCTTCCTTGATCTGGATTCGCAACGGCGTGCCCTGCAGCTTGAACGCCTTGCGGAAACTGCTTTCCAGATAGCGCTTGTAATCGTCACGCAGGCCTTCCAGCGCATTGCCGTGCAGGATGATCACCGGCGGATTCTTGCCGCCCTGGTGGGCGTAGCGCGGCTTGGGACGGAACAGTCCGTTCTTGGGCGGCGCGTGCTGTTCCACCGCCATCTCCAGCACCCGTGTGAGCTTGGGCGTCGACAGCTTGATGAAGGCGGCGGCGTGCGCGGCTTCTATGTCCTTCAGCAGGTTTTCCAGCCCCTTGCCCTTCAGCGCCGAGATGTAGTTGAAGCGGGCAAAGTCGAGAAACGCCAGCTTGCGGCCGATGTCGCGCTTGACGTCTTCGCGCTGCTCGGCGGAAAGCCCGTCCCACTTGTTGACCGCGACCACCAGCGCGCGCCCGGTTTCCAGCACGAATCCGGCCAGATGCGCGTCCTGCTCGGAAATGTTCTCGTGCGCGTCGAGCACCAGCACCACCACATTGGCGTCCTCGATCGCCTGCAGAGTCTTGATGACGGAGAATTTTTCCACCGTCTCGAACACCTTGCCGCGACGGCGCAGGCCGGCGGTATCGATCAGGATGTAGGGCTTGCCGTCGCGCTCGAACTCGACGTAAATCGAATCGCGCGTGGTGCCCGGCTGGTCGAACGCGATTACGCGTTCCTCGCCCACCAGGGTGTTGACCAGCGTCGACTTGCCGACGTTGGGGCGCCCCACCAGCGCGATCTTGGGGATGCCGAAATCGTCGCGTTTCTCTTCCTCTTCGGAAAACGGCGCCAGCGCCTCGGCCACCAGGTCGGACACGCCGTCGCCATGCGCGCTGGAAATTGCCAGCGGCTGGCCCAGCGCCAGCTCGTGAAACTCGGCGGTGACCACGGCGGCATTCATGCCCTCGGCCTTGTTGACCGCGAGCAGCACCGGACAGCGCGCGCGGCGCAGGCGATCGGCGATCAGCTTGTCCTGCGGCGTCAGGCCTGCCCGCGCATCGACCAGGAAAATGATGGCGTCGGCCTCGTCGATGGCCTGCAGCGTCTGCCGCGCCATTTCGGCGAGAATGCCGTCGGTGACGACCGGCTCCAGACCGCCGGTGTCGACTACCAGATAGGGCTTGTCGCCGAGGCGCCCGCGCCCGTAATGGCGATCGCGCGTCATCCCCGGCAGGTCGTGCACCAGCGCGTCGCGCGTGCCGGTGAGACGGTTAAAGAGGGTGGACTTGCCGACGTTGGGCCGGCCGACCAGAACCAGGGTAGGGAGCATTAGCGAAAATTCGAATCCATAACATTCACCGGGCGGCCGCAGCGGGGGGAGGAAAACCCCATACCCTTTCGCCGGGGTCCACCTGGCAGATCAATCATCAAGTAGCCCAAGCACTCACTTGAGCCTGAAAGCGACCACACTGCCCTTGGCCGTCTGCACCGCGAAGCCCGGCCCGATGTCGACCGGGGCCGTGCGCACGCTGCTGTCGAGCCTGGCGCGCGCAACGAAGCTGCCGTCATCGGCCGACAGCACGTGCACGACCCCCTCGCTATCCGCCACCACCAGCCAGGTCCCAAGCGCCAGCGGTGCGGTCACCTGGCGGCGTGCCAGCTTATCCTGCCGCCAGCCGGCCCGACCGCTGGCTTTGTCGAAGGCGGTGACGGCGTCCTTGTCGTCGGTGACGTAGACGTTGCGCTCGTCCATCGCCAGCCCGCTATTGCTGGAAGTGTCGCGCGCCCACAGCAGCGAACCGTTACGGCGGTCGAAGCAGGCCACGCGTCCCTGGTAGGCGACGGCGCACACCTGGCGTTCGTCCACCACCGGATTGCCCATCACATCGGCCACCCGTTCGAGTTCGGTCGCCCCGCGCGGCAATGTCACCGTGGCCTCCCACAGCTGCGCGCCGTTGGCGGCATTGAGCGCAACCAGCTTGCCGCCGGGGAAGCCGGCGTACAGCACCTCGTCGCGCACCACCATGCCGCCCGATCCGCGCAGGCTCAGTGCCGGCAGGCTGCGGCTGTACAGCCACTTGCGGCCGCCGTCGGCCGCGGCGAGGCCATGCACGCGGCCATCGCCGGTGCGGGCGATCACCATGTCGGCGACGGCCAGCAACTGTCCGGTCACTTCGCTCGACAGCGCCACTTTCCAGCGCACCGCGCCGCTGGCCCGATCCAGCGCCAGCAAATCGCCCTTGCCGCTTCCCGCCAGAACCAGGCTCTGGTCCACACCGGCCCCGGCGGACAGCTTCACGCCGGCATCGGTGTTCCATACCGTCTGACCGTTTGCAACGGCAATGCGCACCACCCGGCTGCCGCCCGCGGCGAAGACGTCGTCGCCCTCGGCCTGCGGGTGAAACAAATGGCCGGCGGTATCGCCGGTTTCGACTTTCCAGGCCTGGTCAAGGCTGGCGGTCGGCTTGAATTCGACCAGTTCGGCCGGCTTCGCCCTGGCCGGACCGGAACCGAACCAGCCGCCGACCGTGCCGCACCCCGACAAAGCCAGCGCCAGGCCGGCGACCATCAGACGCCTCTTCATTTGGCCTCCCCTCCCAGCGCGTCGAGCTTCAGTTCGACAATGTTGCGATAGACGTTGTCTTCCGCCATCTTGCCGAAGGCGGCCTGGTAGGCGGCGCGCGCCTCGGCCGGCTTGCCCTGCGCCAGCAGCACGTCGCCCTTCAGGTCGTGGAAGCGGAAGGCAAATGCATCGCTGTGCGTGGCGGACAGGGTTTTCAGCGCGGCGTCATATTGCTTCTGGTCGAGCTGCACCCCGGCCAGCCGCAGGCGCGCCAGGTCCTTGACCGCGGGTTCCTTGCTGTTGGCCACTGCCCATTCCAGCTGGGTCTGCGCGCTTTTCAGGTCCTTGGCGCCGACGTTCAGCTTGGCCAGCAACAGCGCCGCACGCGGCGCGTAGGCGGTGCCCTTGTACTGGTCGATCAGCATCGCGCCCGCGTCGCGCGCCGCCTTGGCATCGTTGGCCGCCAGCGACCGGGTGAGCTGTTCGTACACGGTTGCGGCTTCCAGGCTTTGCGTCACCACCTGGTTCTGCCAGTAGCGCCAGCCCGCCGCCGCCGCGACCACCACGGCGAGCCCGACCATCACCAGGTTGCCCCAGCGTTTCCACCAGGCCTTCAGTTCGTCCAGCCGTTCCTGTTCGTCGAGATCGTAGGTTGCCATTGCGTTTATGCCTTTTCAGTTGATGCCTGTTTCAAATATTCGATTGCCAGCGCCACCTCGACCCGGGTCTGCTCGGCGGTGCCGCGCAGGGGTTTCAGCGTCACCTGCCGGGCGTTGACTTCGTCGTCGCCGATGATCACCGCATAGCGCGCGCGGCTGGCATCGGCCTTTTTCATTTGCGACTTGAAGCTGCCACCGCCGCAGTGCAGCACGGCGGCGAGTCCCGCACCGCGCAGCACGGATGCCACCTGCCAGGCATAAGCCCGGGCCGCGTCGCCGGCGTGAACGATATACGCATCCGGCACCGCTGTCGCCAGCGGCGTGCCGGCGACCTCCATCAACGACAGCAGCCGCTCGATGCCCATGGCGAAACCGGCGGCCGGCGCCGGCTTGCCGCCCAGCTGTTCAATCAGGCCGTCGTAGCGTCCGCCGGCGCATACCGTGCCCTGCGCGCCGAGCTGGTCGGTCACCCACTCGAACACGGTGCGGTTGTAGTAGTCGAGCCCGCGCACCAGGCGCGGGTTGATTTCGTAGCCGATGCCGTTGGCGCGCAGCAGCGCCTGCAGCGCATCGAAATGCGCCAGCGCCGCCTCGTCGAGCTCGTCCATCAGCCTGGGCGCGGCGTCGTTCAATGCCTGCATCGCCGGGTTCTTGCTGTCGAGAATGCGCAGCGGATTGCCGTGCAGGCGCCGCTTCGAATCCTCGTCGAGCGCGTCCTGGTGCGCTTCGAAATAGGCGATCAATTTTGCACGATGCCGATGCCGCGATTCGATGTCGCCCAGGGTGTTGAGCTGCAGCGTCGGCGCGATGCCGAGTTGGCGCCAGAGGTCGGCGCACATCACGATCAGCTCGGCGTCGACGTCCGGCCCGGCAAAGCCGAGCGCCTCGACGCCGACCTGGTGGAACTGCCGGTAGCGGCCCTTCTGCGGACGCTCGTGGCGGAACATCGGGCCGGTGTACCAGAGGCGCTTGCCGCCGTCGTACAAGAGGTTGTGCTGAATCACCGCACGTACCGAGGATGCCGTGCCCTCCGGGCGCAACGCGAGCGATTCGCCGTTCAGTTCGTCGACGAAGGTGTACATCTCCTTCTCGACGATGTCGGTCACTTCGCCGATAGCGCGCTTGAACAGCCCCGTGTGCTCGAGGATGGGCGTGCGCATCTCGCGGTAGCCATAGCGCCGCAGCCAGTCGCGCACGATCGCCTCGAACGCCTGCCAGGTGTCGGTGACGTCGGGCAGGCAGTCGTTCATGCCGCGCACGGATTGAATGTTGTTGCTCATAGATTAATCAATGAAATGCGGGTCACGCAGCGCCGTAATGGCTGCGCACATAGTCCTCGACGATCGCCTGGAAATCCGCGGCGATGCGGTCACCCTTCAGCGTCACGGTTTTTTCGCCGTCGACGTACACCGGCGCGACCGGCACTTCGCCGGTGCCGGGCAGCGAGATACCAATGTTGGCATGCTTGGATTCGCCGGGTCCGTTGACCACGCAGCCCATCACCGCCACCTGCATGGATTCGACGCCGGGATACTGGCTGCGCCACACCGGCATCTGGTTGCGCAGATAGCTTTCGATGTCCTGCGCCAGTTCCTGGAACACGGTCGAGGTGGTGCGGCCGCAGCCGGGACAAGCGGTGACCTGCGGGGTGAAGGCGCGCAGGCCGAGCGCCTGCAGGATTTCCTGGCCGACGCGGACTTCCTGGGTGCGATCGCCGCCCGGCTCGGGGGTCAAAGAGATGCGAATGGTGTCGCCGATGCCTTCCTGCAGCAGCACCGCCAAAGCCGCGGTCGAAGCGACGATGCCCTTGCTGCCCATGCCGGCCTCGGTCAGCCCCAGGTGCAGCGGATAGTCGCACTGCGACGCAAGATCGCGGTACACCGAAATCAGGTCCTGCACCCTGCTCATCTTGCAGGAAAGAATGATCTTGTCGCCGCCCAGGCCCAGTTCCTCGGCCTTTTTCGCCGATTCCAGGGCGGAGGCCACCATCGCGCGGCGCATCACCACCTCGGCGTCTTCCGGCTGCGCGAGGCGCGCGTTGTCGTCCATCATGCGCGCCGCCAGCGCCTGGTCGAGGCTGCCCCAGTTGACGCCGATGCGCACCGGCTTGTCGTGACGGCAGGCCACCTCGATCAGGGTGGCGAACTGCTCGTCGCGCTTGTTGCCGCGCCCGATGTTGCCGGGGTTGATACGCAGCTTGGCGAGCGCCTCGGCGCATTCCGGAACCTGGGTCAGGAGCTTGTGGCCGTTGAAGTGGAAGTCGCCGATCAGCGGTACGCGGCAGCCCAGCACATCGAGGCGCTCGCGGATACGCGGCACCGCGGCGGCGGCTTCCAGGGTGTTGACGGTGAGCCGCACCAGCTCCGAGCCGGCCTCGGCGAGCGCCCGCACCTGGCGCACGGTGGCCTGGATGTCGACGGTATCGGTATTGGTCATCGACTGCACCACCACGGGCGCATCGCCGCCGACCGGCACATGGCCGATCCGAACCTGACGGCTTGGACGACGGAGTATTTCGGACATCATTCTTCCAGAGTAAAGCGGGCGACCGTCACTTCAATAAAGGGCTCCAGGTCGATGGGGCGGCCGTTGTACGTCAGGCGCACTTGCGCTGCGTTGCCGATCACCACATCGAACGGCGGCTGACCCGGGATATCGGCCTTCGTGCCGGCCGGGTTGAGCTGGCGATGCAGCATGCGGCGGCTGGCATCCTTGACTTCGACCCAGGACTCGTCGCCGAATTCGAGGTGCAGCACGCCGTTAATCGCCGGGGCTTCGGGCGTCCCGGCTTCATCCTGCCGAGGGGTCTCGGGGGTCTCCGCCGCGGGCGCGGCCGGCGCAACGGAGGCAACTTCAACGGCAGGGGGAGCGGCTTCCGCCGGTTCCGTAACGGGCGCAGGAACCGCGACCGGTGCGAAACGGGTTTGCGCAGCGGACGGCGCCTGCTTGCCCGGGCCATCCTCTCCCGCGCTGTTGAGCCACCAATACAGCGCCACGGGCGCCGCCACCAGCACCAGCAAACCCAGCAGCAGCAGGATCAGCCAGGGCGAGCTCAACCAGGAATGCGGCGGGGGCGGCGCGGCATGGCTGACCTCAGCCGGCTCGGCCGGCGCGCCTGCCATGCGCGCCAGCAGCGCTTCGGGCGCAAGCCCCAGCAGGCGTGCATAGTTGCGCACAAACCCGCGGGCGAACACGGGCGGATCGAGGCTCTCGAAATCATCCGTCTCCATGGCCTCGACCTGGCGCTGCATCAGGCGCAGGCGCACAGCAGCATCTTCCAGCGTGATGCCCTGCGCTTCGCGCGCATCACGCAAAATCTGCCCGACCGAGGGTTGCCCGCTCTCGCTCATTCGTATTGCCCCGTCAGCAGCAGCCGCGCCTCATTCGAATCGGGGAAGCGCTTGCGCAGCTGCAGGCCGTAAGCCGCCTCCTGCGCGCGATCGCCCAGTTTGCGTTCCAGCCGCACCCCCAGCCACAGGCTTTCCGCGGTTGGCGGCGCCAGTTCGGAATGGCGTCCAAGCAGGCGCTGCGTCTCCATCAACCGGCCCTGGCGGAAATTCAGCCCGGCCAGCTTCAGCACGGTATTGGGGTTGTCGGGTTGCAGCTTGAGCGACTTCAGCAGATTGGCTTCGGCCAGCGCGAGGTCGCCTTTTTTTTCCGCGCACAGGCCGGCGTTCGCCATGGCCTGCTCGGGGTGGGCGTACAGCGGATTGCGCAGGGCGATGCTGAACTGTTCGAGACCTTCGTCGTAACGGCCGCGGGTGCAGAGGAACCAGCCAAAATTGTTGCGCGCTTCCGGGTCGCCGCGATCCAGCTCGATGGCGCGGCGGAAGTTTTCCTCGGCCAGCTTGTCTTCGGCCAGCTCCATGTAGATCAGGCCGTAGACGTTGTAGGCCGGACCGAAACGATTATCGGCGGTAATCGCCTTGCGCAGCTCGTCGAGCGCGACCTTGTACTGGGCGCGGGAAAAATAGGCGCCGGCCAGGTCGGTGAAGGCACGCGCGCGTTGACGGCTTTCGCTGTCGACCTGCGTGCCGGCGACACCGCTGCCGCTGTCCGTCGGCTGCAGCGCGCAGCCCGCCAGCAGCGCTGCTGCCAGTATGCCCATCCATTTTTTCACGCCGTCTCCTTGTGCATTCGTTTCATCACGCGCCCGCTCTTGTCGGCCACCTTGCCTGCCAGCTGGCCGCACGCGGCGTCGATGTCGTCGCCGCGCGTCTTGCGCGTGGTGACGACCAGTCCGGCATCCTGCAGGATCTCGCGGAATACGCGCATCGCCTCGCCGCGGGGTTTTTCATAACCGGAATCCGGGAACGGATTGAACGGAATGAGATTGAATTTGCACGGCACCTCGCGCACCAGTTCGATCAGCTGGCGCGCGTGCCCGGGCGCATCGTTCACCCCGGCCAGCATCACGTATTCGAAGGTGATGAAATCGCGCGGCGCGTGCACCAGATAACGCCGGCACGCCGCCATCAGTTCACGCAACGGGTACTTCTTGTTGATCGGCACAATCTGATCGCGCAGCGCATCGTTGGGCGCGTGCAGGCTCACCGCCAGCGCCACCGGGCAGCGTTCGGCCAGCCGGTCCATCGCCGGTACGAGGCCGGAGGTCGACACCGTCACCCGCCGCCGCGACAGGCCATAGGCATGATCGTCGAGCATGATGCCGAGCGCGGTCACCACGTTCTCCAGATTCGCCAGCGGCTCGCCCATGCCCATCATCACCACATTGGTCACCGGCCGATCGGAGACTTCACCGGTGGTGCGATTGGCCTCGCCGCGCAGGCTGTGGTGCGCCACCCATAGCTGGCCGATGATTTCGGCCACCGTCAGGTTGCGGTTGAAGCCCTGCCGTCCGGTCGAGCAGAAGGTGCACTCCAGCGCGCAGCCGACCTGCGACGACACGCACAGGGTGCCGCGATCCTCTTCCGGGATAAATACGGTCTCGATGCCGTTTGCCACCCCCACATCGAACAGCCATTTGCGCGTGCCGTCGGTCGAGGTGTGCGCGTAACTGACCGCCGGCGGCACCACCACCGCCTGCTGCTGCAGCTTCTCGCGCAGGTTTTTGGCGATGTCGGTCATCTGCGCGAAATCCGCCACCCCGGCCTGATGCACCCAGTGGAACACCTGCCTGGCGCGAAACGGCTTTTCGCCGAGTTCGCCGAACCAGGCGGTCAGTCCGTCGAGGTCGAAATCAAGCAGGTTTTGCGGCATGCGTATGCGTTTAGCGGCCGGCGTAGACTTCGCAGGCGGGGAAGAAATAGGCGATTTCGATCGCAGCGGTTTCCGGCGCGTCGGAGCCATGCACCGCATTGGCGTCGATGCTCTCGGCGAAATCGGCGCGAATGGTGCCGGCCTCGGCCTTCTTCGGGTCGGTCGCGCCCATCAGCTCGCGGTTCCTGGCGATCGCGTCTTCGCCTTCCAGCACCTGCAGAACGACCGGGCCGGAGATCATGAACTCGACCAGATCCTTGAAGAAGGGACGCTCGCGGTGCACCCCATAGAAGCCCTCGGCTTCCTGGCGCGACAAGTGCTTCATCCTGGACGCCACCACCTTGAGGCCATTGCTCTCAAAGCGGCTGACGATCTTGCCGACCACATTTTTGGCGACGGCATCGGGTTTGATGATGGAAAAAGTGCGCTGAACAGCCATGTGTATGCTCCGGAAAAATGAGAAAAAACGTTTAAATAACCATGAAAATCAGCCCGCTAGCATAACATGCCCCACCCCGGGCTGTCTTGCTGCATAACTAGCCCGCGACGCGCGGCAGCACCCCGGCTTCACCGGGTGCGGCAAGCAGGTCGGCTTCGAGGCCGATCCCCGCCGCCCACGCCAGCCGCCCGTCGCACCACAACAGCGGCAAACGGTCGCGCCGCCAGGGTGGGATCGCCTGTTCCTGCAGCAGATTCTTCAGGCTGCGATGGGGGCCGCCGGGATGCAGGCGCAGGCGTTCGCCGCCCTGCCGCACCCCCAGCGTGACTTCGCCCGCTGCCAGCACGTCGCGCTTCAGGCCGGCGCCGGTCACCGCTTCCATCTGCACGTTCACCCCGGCGGCGGCCACCCAGAGCGACGCCTCGCCCCGCCAGCGAACCGGCGCGGTCGGGGCGGGCGCCGGCGGAACCAGATATGCGCCGCCGCGAAAGCGCCACAACTCCACCCCCCCCAGCCCGACACACACCCGCGCATCGCGACCCGCGTCCCGCAACTGATGCAGCGCCTCGTCGAGCCGCCGGGCGTTGGGCATGGGCTGGTCGTGCCGCTCAATGAAATAGCGCAGCAGGTTGCGCGCGCGCGCGCGGGACAAACCGGCCAACAGCGCGCAATCGAGCCGTTCGCCGGCAATGGCTGTCTCCGCATCGAGCCGCGCCAGATCGTCCAGCAAGTCGGCCGCATCGGCCTGCAGCGCGGCCGCGCGCGCGAGGGTGGCGCCGCTGCCGGGAAAATTCGCAGCCAGGAGCGGCATCACCTGCCGACGCAGCGCATTGCGGCGGTAACGGATGTCCCGATTGCTTTCGTCGTCGACCCAGGTCAGGCCGTGCGACTGCGCATAATCCAGCAGCCCGGCACGCGTCACGCCCAGCAGCGGCCTGAGTTGCGCTGCGCGCCAGCCGGGCCGGGATTGCAGTTCGGCCATCGCCGCCAGGCCTTTCGGTCCGGCGCCACGCAGCAACTGCAATAGAAGGGTTTCGGCCTGATCGTCCTGCTGGTGCGCGGTGAGCAGAAAATCCGCGTCCAGCGCGGCAAAGATGCGCTGGCGCTCGCGCCGCGCGGCGGCTTCGACACCCGCCGCATCGTCGCGCGCGATCACTACATGATGGATGCTGAATTCAACCGCATGCGATGAGCAAAGCCGCGCGCAGAAATCGGCCCAGGCATCGGCATGGGGCGACAGTCCGTGGTGCACATGCACGACCCGCAGTTCAAAGGGATGTCGATCGCGCAGCGAGAGCAGGACATGCAGCAGGGCCACCGAATCGAGCCCGCCCGAGAGCCCCAGCACCAGCCGTGCGTGCGGGGGGACGTGGCGGGCAAGCGCGTCCGCCACGACTGCGCCGACTGGCCTATTTGGCAGAGGTTTCCTTGAAGCGGCCATACGCCCGCAGGCGCTGGTAACGCGCAGCCAGCAGGGCGTCGAGCGACGGCTTGCGCAACTCGGCCAGGGTGTCGGTGAGCGCGCGGCGCATCGACTGGAACATGGCGTCCCAGTCGCGCTGCGCGCCGCCCGGGGGTTCTTCGACAATGCGGTCGACCAGCCCGTTGACCTTCAGTCGGTCGGCGGTGATGCCCAGGGTTTCGGCGGCGACCGAAGCCTTGTCGGCGCTTTTCCACAGAATCGAGGCGCAGCCTTCCGGCGAAATCACGGAATACGTCGAATATTGCAGGATCATCGTGCGGTCGCCGACGCCGATGGCCAGCGCGCCGCCCGATCCGCCCTCGCCGACGATGGAGCAGATGATCGGCGTCTGCAGTTCGGCCATCACATACAGGTTGCGTGCAATCGCCTCGGACTGCCCGCGCTCCTCGGCACCGATGCCGGGATAGGCACCGGGGGTGTCGATGAAGGTGAAAATCGGCAGCCGGAATTTTTCCGCCAGGCGCATCAGCCGCAAGGCCTTGCGATAGCCTTCCGGGCGCGGCATGCCGAAATTGCGGTAGATCTTTTCCTTGGTGTCGCGGCCTTTCTGGTGGCCGATCACCATCACCGGCTCGCCATTGAAGCGCGCCATGCCGCCGACAATCGCGGCATCGTCGGCGTAGGCACGGTCGCCGTGCAGTTCGGCGAAATCGGTGAACAGCCCCTGCACGTAATCGAGCGTATAAGGCCGTTGCGGATGGCGCGCCACCTGCGACACCTGCCAGGCGTTGAGCTTGGCGTAGATATCCTTAGTCAGCGTCTGGCTTTTTTTCTGCAGGCGGCGGATTTCCTCCGAAATATCGAGGGCGGAATCGTCCTGCACGAAGCGCAGTTCTTCGATCTTGGCTTCAAGCTCGGCGATCGGCTGCTCAAAGTCGAGGAAGGTGGTTTTCATCGGTGGTCTTCATCAAGCTGTCACGAAAACAGGTTAGCCGGAGATTTTAACAGTCCGGCGCCATTTACCGCCGGATCGGCGCCGCAGCTCAATGATGATTATGGCCGTGGGCGCCGTGCGCATGGCGATGCTGGATCTCATCCGGCGTCGCCGCACGCACGTCGGACACCACGCACTGGAAATGCACCGCCTGTCCGGCATAGGGGTGATTGCCGTCGACCACCACCTTGTCTTCGGCAATGTCGGTCACGGTGTAGAGCATTTCCTGGCTACCATCGACCGGTGAGCCGACGAACTGCATGCCGACCTCGATGTCTTCAGGGAAACCCTCGCGCGGCTCGAGACGCACCAATTCATCTTCGTATTCGCCGAAGGCATCGGCGGGCTGCAGTTTGAGGTCGATCGTGTCGCCCACGGCCTTGCCTTCCAGCGCCTCTTCCACCATCGGAAAGATATTGTCGTAACCGCCGTGCAGATAGCTGACCGGCTCGTCGCTTTCCTCCAGCAGCTTGCCCTCCAGGTCACGGACGATATAGGTAAGGGTGACGACGGTGTCTTTGCTTATATTCAATTGAGGTCCTTTACGAGTTGAAGCACTTCCGCCGCGTGACCGCGGCTGGGAACGCCGTACAAAGCGTGACGAATGACGCCCTGTTTGTCGATGACGAAAGTGGCGCGCACCGCGCTCCGGCGTATGACGCCATCCACTTCCTTGTCCTGCAGCACGCCATAGGCCTCGCAGGTCGCGTGTTCCTTGTCGGCCAGCAAGCGCACGCCGATGCCGTGTTTGTCACGAAATTCACCATGTTTGATGCAGTCGTCGCGCGACACTCCGAGCACACTGGCGCCCAGCTTTGCGAAGTCGTTTTCCAGTTCGGAAAACTCGATCGCCTCGGCGGTGCAGCCCGGCGTGTCGTCGCGCACGTAAAAAAACAGCACGAGATTTTTTCCCCGGAACTGGGATGACTCGATGATGTTCATGTCCGCGTCGGGATTGGAAAAACCCGGCGCACGATCTCCTGCTTTCAACATGCGAAACGCCATCCTCTATTTTTCGGCAGCATTTTAACAGGGCGCGCCCGCCCGTCTCGTATCGTTATAATTATTTCAAGGTGACAACCTTACCCGGCAAACATGATGCTCAAACCAATCCATGAACACTTTTGAAACCCCCGCCGAATTCCGTGCCGCATTCGACGCGTTGCTGGCCGGCACGCATCGCCAGCTGCGTTTATACGACCGCGACTTGGGCCTTCTGGAGCTCGACCATGCGCCGCGCCACGCGACCCTGCGCGCGTTGTGCGTCGCCGGCGGCGGGCGGCGAATCGAGCTGCTGCTCGACGACATCAGCCTCGTGGCACGCAAGCATCCCCACCTGATGCAACTGGTGCGCGACTTCGGCCACGTCCTCGAAATTCGCCAGGCCGACCCCGATTCGCCGCGTCCCGATGAGGCGTTTGTGCTCGCCGACCGCCAAGGCGTGGCGCTTCGCGCCGACAAGACGGTGGTGCGCGGCACGCTCCACCTCGATGACGCGCGCGATGCGGTGCTGTTGAATCAGAACTTCGAGGGCATGTGGCAGCGTTCGCAGGCCAGCGTATCCGCGACGACGCTGGGTTTGTGAATTTCCGGGGACCGCGGCAATCGGCTCAGCGCCGGTCCACCCAGCGAATGCCTGCCAGCGCGATGGCCAGAAAAATCAGCAGCGGCAGGACCGATACCGCCACGGCCGGCCAATTGTTCAGCAGGCCCAGATGGCCGAACAGCCGGCTCAGCAGATGGAAGCCGAGGCCAGCCAGAATGCCGAGGAAAATCATGCCGCTGGTGCCGCCTGAGCGTGGCCCCCGGATGGCGAACGGCATGGCAACCAGCATCATGATCGGAATGACAAAGGGGCTGATGACTTTCGACCACAGCGCAAGTTCATAACGCGTCGCTTTCTGGTTGTTTTGCTTGAGGTGCGCGATGTAGCGCCAGAGGGTGCGTGCCGACATTTTTTCCGGCGCCACCAGCAGCACACCAAGGATGTTGGGGGTGAGCACCGACTGCCATTCCTGGCTGGCGTGATGTTCGGCGCGAATGCCGTCCGCGTCAAACCGCGTTTCCACCACCTGCTGCAGATCCCAGGCCTGTTGATTGCCGCGCCAGTTGGCCTGCTCGGCGGCACGGATCCAGCCCAGTTGGCCTTTGGCGTCGAAGCTGTAAATCTCAATGCCGCGCAACGTGTTGTCGGGCATCACTTCGCGCACATTGATGAAGGCGCTGCCGTCCTTAACCCACAGCCCGGAGCGGAATTGCTGCGCGACCACCGAGCGGGTGGCCGACAGTTTGTAACGCTGCGCCGCCTGCTCCGACCATGGCGCCACGTATTCGCCGAACACCAGCACCAGCAACGACAGCAGCGTCCCGATGACCGCGAAGTAGCCCGCTACCCGCCAGTTGGAAAGGCCCGATACACGCATCACCGCGTATTCCGAATTGCCCACCAGGCGCGACAGCGCGAACAGCGTACCGATCAGCGCCGCCACCGGCAGCATTTCATACAGATGCCCGGGTACGCTGAGCGACACCACGACGGCGGCCTGCCCCAGGCCATAGTTGTTGTGGCCCAGACTGCCGAGCTCCTGCATCACGTCAAAAAACGCAAACAGCACCAGCAGCGCCAGCAAGACGAAACCCGACGCCGCCAGCACCTGCCCTGCCAGATAGCGCGCCAACAGACTCACGGTCGCCTCCGGCGCGGGGCGTGCTGGCGCGAGCGCCGGTAAAATAAAATGACCACGGCGGACAGCATCAGCAGATGCGACGCCCACATCCCGACCAGGGGATTCAGCTTGTCCTGCGCCACCCAGGCCTGCGACAGCGACAGCAGATTGTTGTAGACGAAATACAGCAGCAGCGCGATCACCAGCCCGTAGGAGCGGCGCGCTCGCGTGTTGACGAAGCTGAGCGGAATCGCCATTACGGCGAGAATCAGCGCGGAAATCGGCACCCCCAGCCGCCACAGCAACTGGGCGCGCGCCGGAGGGGTGGCGTCCGCCAGCAGTTCGGCCACCGACATCTGGCGGATGCTGACGGCCCTGGCGCCCGTGGCGACCGGATCGAGCCGCATCCAGTAACGCTCGAACCGCACGACGCGATAATCGAGCTGGCCGGGCGTGCCTTCATAACGGCGGCCCTCCTTGAACACCAGGTAACGCGAGCCGTCCGGCAGCTGGGTGTAATCGCCTTCGCGCGCGATCACCAGGCCGAGCCGGCCGTCGATGCGCGATTGCATGAAGACGTTACGCACGATGCCGGTCAGCGGGTTGAGCGACTCGACGTAATAGACGCGCTGGCCGGCGCTGGATTCGGCGAACAGGCCGGGAGCGATCAGCGCGCTTTCGCTGCGGCTCTTCAGTTCCTGGCCATATTCGCTTTTCTTGGTTTGCATCCACGGATTGAGCACCAGCGTCAGCAACAGGATCACCAGTGAAAACGGCACCGCGAAAATCAGCACCGGTCGCATCCATTGGGTGAGCGACAGACCGGCGTTGAACCAGATCACCATTTCGCTATCGCGCCACATGCGCGACAAAGGCAGCAACACGCCTGCAAACAGCGCGATCGTCATTAAAACCGGCAGAAAATACAGCAGCGAGAAGCCGAGGAAGACGAACACCGCCTCGTTGGCGAGTTCGCCGCGTGCCACGTCGCCGAGCAGGCGGATAAACAGCACCACCAGCGCGATTGCCACCAGCACCGTCAGTACGGCGCCGGTGGTGAGGCCCATTTCGCGGGTCAGTGCGCGGCGGTATAACATGAAAGCGTCGGGGTGAAGGCGTGCGGCGCGCGCGGGTTTTGACAACCAGCCGCGCCTGCGCCAATAATCGTCGAATCGGCAACGCTGGCCGCCGGCGCATCGGCAAATTGTATTTTTTTGAGCACAGACATGAAAAACAGGGAAATCGAACTCGAATTTAGCATAAAAAGCGGCGCGCCCGAAAAGCAGCGCGGCGCCTGCGTGGTCGTCGGCGTCTTCGAAAACCGCAAGCTGTCCGGGCCTGCCGTCGACATCGACCGCGCCAGCGACGGTTATCTGTCCGAGATCCTGCGCGGCGGCGACATGGAAGGCAAAGCCGGCAGCACGCTGCTGCTGCACAAGGTGCCGAATATCCTGGCCGACCGCGTGCTGCTGGTCGGTCTCGGCAAGGAGCGCGACTTCCACGAGAAAGCCTACCGCGATGCCATCGCCAGCGCCGTCAAGACGCTGCGCGACACCGGCTCGATGGAAGCGGCCATCACGCTTTCCGAAATCCCGGTGAAGAAGCGCGACGTGACCTGGAACATCGAGCAGGCGGTGATCGGCGCGCACGACGCGCTGTACCGCTTTGACCGCATGAAGAGCAAGCCGGACGAGGTGCGCCGCCCCTTGAAGCGCATCACCTTTGCCGTGTCGCGGCGCGGCGAGCTCAAGTTCGGCGACATCGGCCTCGCGCACGGCCTGGCCATCGCCCGCGGCATTGACCTCGCCAAGGACCTGGGCAACACGCCGTCCAACATCTGCACCCCAGAATACCTGGCCGGCGAGGCGAAAAAGCTGGCGAAGTCGCACGGCTTCGGCTGCGAGATCCTCGATTACGCGGCCTGCGAGAAGCTCGGCATGGGCTCCTTCCTGTCGGTTGGCAAGGGCAGCGACAAGCCGCCGCGCTTCATCGTGCTGAAGCACGAGGGCGGCAAAAAAGGCGACAAGCCCGTGGTGCTGGTCGGCAAGGCGGTCACCTTCGACGCCGGCGGTATTTCGCTCAAGCCGCCCGCCGAAATGGACGAGATGAACTACGACATGAGCGGCGGCGGCGC